>JALHFC010000052.1 GCA_022839445.1 Pelotomaculum sp. | reverse complement strand
CCTTCTGTTTTACCCCTCTTTTCACCTTCCAGCAATGCCTGCTCCTGCATTTGGTCAAGGGCTCGCTCGATCAAAGAACTATCTTTGCTCGGGGGATATCTGGTAAAGGCTAAGCGCCCTTCCAAATACCCCCAAAGGGGGACAATCCCTTATTAAAAAAGAATAATCTGGGCCTTGCGGGGGAAACTAGATGCATATAAGATGCGAGAGGGGTTGCTAAAGATGAATGTGATAAATACCAGTTGGGACAACTGGAAAAGGACTTTGGGGCAGGCAGTGGAGTACGCCGAGGAAATGGGTGTTTCAAAAGAACATATAAGTTCTATGGCCCGGCAGTTGGGTGATATTTTGGCAGAAAAGGTCACCCCTGCCAACCCGGAGCAAAAAGTAGTAAAGGAATTGTGGGAGGCAGCCACATCTGAGGAAAGGCAGGTACTGACCAACCTAATGACTAAACTTTCCAGCAACAGATAAAAGGTGGGCTAAACCCACCTTTTTATTTCCCCGATATGTCACCGATACGGTGGGCGGGTGTATTTAGAAGGGAAATTTCCTACGATAAATCTCCGGAAATTCCCAAAAGGGATCGGTCCCTCAAATCATAGATCGGGAGGCTACCTTGGACGCAGCGCTCAAATTAAAACTGGTGGAAAGGGTGAATTGCCTGGAAGGAAGGGAATTTTTACTGGGCATTATTTCCCTCGGGGCGGCGCCTACCATTAAAGACCGGAAGCCCTCTTCCCTGTTAACATTCACCATTTCAAGGAAAGACCTGCTGTCAAATTGGCTGCTCCATAAGCAGGAAGTTTGCGAAACCTTAAACCTTGATCATCTTGAGCTAAAAAACAGGGAGAAAAGCACAACAGTGCTTTTTTATAAAAGGGCATTGCTGGAAAAGCATGTTGCCGGGGAGCGAAACAGGGCGTTTTTATGCAAAGCGGGATACCCTGTGGCATCCTCTTTGGAGCAGAAACTGCATTTGTTGAAAGAAAAGTTCGGCTGTTCCTGCCCCCATGAGATAGGAATATTTTTGGGCATCCCTGTAGAAGACGTGGAAGGTTTTATTAGGCATAGGGGAAAGAACCCGCTCTTGTGCGGGTACTGGAAGGTATACCATCACCGCGAGCGTGCGGAAACGCTTTTTTACATGTACGACCAGGCAAAAATCAGTGTCGCCGGCGAGATTCTTAAGTAGCTACGATCCCCCCCACCCTTTTTTTATTTCCCCGGCAATTACGCTCAACCCTCCCCCCTTGCTAAAATACTCCAGGTGCCCCTTAATCGGATCAACGGGATTAACGGTGAACTGGATATTTTCATCTAAGCCGCCGATGACTTTCGGGACCACCTGGGGCATGGCAATATCCAAAACGCCTGCGATATTGGCAAAGCGCCCTACCGGGGGCTTATCATCCAAGCTAACCCGCTCCGCCACCCCGTGCTTGAACCAAAACATTGGGCTACCCAGCATGATCAGGTGGGAAACCTTTTGGGCTGCGGCGTGATTTTGTTTGAGGGCGCAGTAACTGACAATAGAACCTAGGCTATAGCCGATCAGGCATACCGGACGACCCTGGCTGGAAATGGCCTCGTATAGACGGTCATTAACCAGTTGGTGAGTTTCTTTTATATAGAGGTAAGTAAATATGTCTCCAAAGTTATCGACAATTTTGTCGGCAATTTTTTTAATTGATTCTAATCCCCCCTCGAAAAAAGCACGTTGCAAGCTAAGTTCTTTTATCGCACTTTCTTTCAAAGTAGGCGTGAGGGCTTTAACAACTTCTGCTTCCCCCGTTTCCCCGCCGGGCCCCGGGACTAGATCATAATAATAAACCCCTCCAAATTGCTCATCATTTAAGTCCAGTCCCAGCCCGGCTAACTCAGGCGTAAGTAGGGCAGCCCAAGTTTTCCAATAATCACGGTCATCGCTATGGCCCATGCCATGCACAAATAAAATTACCCCACTGTTTTTACCCCCCTGAATTATTTATTTATACATAATATTCCGGGGAAAGATAATTGCTAAAAAAGGGCCGAGATTGAGGGGGTCCCTTTTTCCCCGGGGGACAGGCTCTTTGCCGGCCGTCTAGGTGGTGTAAGCAACCCCGTTCCCCCAACACCACAGGTGGGTATGGACTACATGAACGTTATGCATTATACTTTTTAATTAGTAGGGCCACTACCCAGGAGAAAAATACTGGATGAAACTATGGGGACATTTGGAGAAAAGAACCCCCGGGTAAAGGTACAGTTTAAAAAGCAAAAACATGATTAACAATAAATATATGACAAAGGAGCGTGATTAAATGAAAAAGCATGTCAAGAACAATGTTTGCTGGGTAGGTAAGGTTGACTGGGAGCTGAGAAT
This sequence comes from Pelotomaculum sp., assembly GCA_022839445.1. Lineage (GTDB taxonomy): Bacteria > Bacillota > Desulfotomaculia > Desulfotomaculales > Pelotomaculaceae > JALHFC01. The sequence goes on along the minus strand of JALHFC010000052.1, from coordinate 5,015 downwards.
GTTTCACGGTAATGAATTTTCAACCCATAGGGGATCAACCTACAATTCCTATCTGATCCAGGAGGAAAAAACCGTCCTGATCGACACAGTTTGGGCCCCTTTTGCGGAGGAGTTCGTGGAAAATTTGGCCGGTGAGATCGACTTGCAAAAAATTGATTTTATCATTGCCAATCACGGGGAGGTCGACCATAGCGGCGCCTTGCCGGCCTTGATGAAGCGTATCCCGGATAAACCGATTTACTGCACGGCAAATGCGGTTAAATCTCTAAAGGGACAGTACCATCAGGATTGGAATTTTCAAGTAGTCAAGACCGGGGATAAAATTGATGTCGGCAATGGCAAAGCGCTTGTGTTTGTGGAAATGCCAATGCTTCACTGGCCGGACAGTATGGCCACGTACCTCACCGGGGATAACATACTGTTCAGCAACGACGCCTTTGGGCAGCATTTGGCCACCGAAAAGCTGTTTAATGACCAGGTAGACCAGTGCGAGCTTTACGAAGAGTCTATCAAATATTTCGCCAACATCTTGACCCCGTTTAACCCCATGTTGAGGAAAAAGCTAGATGAGGTCACTGCATTGAACCTGCCTATTGAAATGATTGCCACCAGCCACGGGGTCATTTGGCGGGATAACCCCGCGCAAATAATTGAAAAATATGCCCAGTGGGCAAATGATTATCAAGAAAACCAGATCACGATCATCTATGACACCATGTGGAACGGCACAAAAACGCTGGCTGAAAAGATCGCCGAGGGAATCGCGCTGGCTGATCAAGATGTGGTTGTCAAAGTCTGCAACCTGGCTAAAAGCGATGAAAACGATGTGATCACTGAGGTTTTCAAGTCAAAGGCAGCCATAGTAGGCTCCCCGACTATTTCAAGGAGCATCCTGCATTCAGTGGCAGGTTTTATTCACCTGATGAAAGAACTCAGGTTCAAAGGAAAAAAAGCAGCCGCGTTTGGTTGTTACGGTTGGAGCGGTGAATCGGTAAAAGTAATAAATGAATTGATGAAGGACGCCGGTTTTACAGTGGTAGGCGACGGCTATAGAAACATGTGGAACCCTGATGCGGACGCCCAAAAGGCGGCAGTAGAGTTCGGTAAGACATTGGCTGAAATGTAGGGTTTAAACCTACTAGAATACGGAACATAACGACCGGGAAAATCCTTACCGGCGCCGGCTATAAGGAGTAGGCAAGTTTTTTAAGTCAACAAATAAAAGGTGGGCTAGACCCACCCTATTTTTTAACAAGCTCGCATTCTGCGTCTTTCGGGCTTGCAATACGGCTTGCGTTTAAGTTTGCGAGAAACATTATCTTTTATGCAAAAGTAAAACCCCATCTTTCTAAGACGGGGTTTTCATGTAAAATATCGAGTCTCTGCTGCAAGCCACAAAATCTTCCCTGATATCGCCACAACACCTGCATATTACGGTAAGCACGTCGCAGAGGTCACTTTGAGAAACATAAACATCGAAGCTGCCGGGATCTTCATTGCCGCAATCGCATAGAAATTTAATCATTTTTCATATCACCTCGATCTCATTCCAGTAAGATTCGACAGCAACGGATATGATCCTTTTTTTATTTTTAGTAATATCTGGGTGTTCCCTCCCGCCGGGCAAACAGCACAACCAGCAGCATACCGGCTATAAAACCGCCAACGTGAGCCCAGAAGGCCACGCCCTGGACAGCCTGACTGGACAGGCCGGCAACACCGCTTAAAAGCTGCAGCAGGAACCAGATGCCAAGAAAAACTACGGCAGGTATCGATACGATCTGAATGAACACAAAAAGAATCACAAGAGTAAGCACCCTGGCTCGCGGGTATAGGATCAAATATGCTCCCAAGATTCCCGCAACCGCGCCGCTGGCGCCAATTAGGGGCACATCCGACAACGGGTATAACAAGACATGACTCAACGTGGCGACGTAACCGGTCAAAAGGTAAAATATTAAATATTTAAAGTGCCCCAGGCGGTCTTCCACGTTGTCCCCAAAAATCCAAAGATAGAGCATATTGCCTAGGACGTGGAACCACCCGCCGTGTAGAAACATGCTGGTGGTAAGGCGTGCAATTTGCTCCGGTACAAAACCTACCTCATTAAACTGTAAGGGTATTAAAGCATGGGTAAAAATGTAATAATCCAGGTGGCTCCCCAGTGATAATTCGTAGCCGAAAAAGACAAGGTTGGTTATAATCAGGAGTACGTTTACAATGGGAAAAGTCCTGGAGGGAATGTTGTCCTTTAAAGGGATCGTGACAGTACACCCCCTTTGTAATTTACACCGCCGGCCATCCTACTTATATAATATTCCTTTAGTCTTTCTTTTTCCCTTTAGAGAAGGAATTCTTTCTATTATTCCCGCTTGTTTTCATTTAATGATAAGTCGGTAATACCGCTTTCGGTGCTGATCCCGGCGCCGGTAAGGGCAAAGGTGCGGCCTGAGCTTTTAATCAGCCTGGACAGTGACTGGATTTTTTTATTATAATTCATTCTTTTCACCTAAACATAATCTTAACCGGACAACCTGCATGGGCGGTAGCGCGTCTTCCGCCGAAACCACCAACTCCCGCTCCGTCCTGTACTCCGGGTAATGGCTTAGGAAGTCATCCACCTTATTGATTGGCAAGCTAACGTAACTAGTCTTATAATGCATCGGGACGGCGATTTTCGGCTTTAGCTGCTCCACTACCTTAACAGCCGTGCCGGCGTCAATGGTAAAATAGCCTCCCACCGGAATCAAAAGCACATCCACTTCTCCAATTTGCTCCACCTGACCGGGATTTAGGACATGACCTAGATCTCCCAAATGGCATATCCTTAGCCCTTCCGCCTCAATAGTGAATATAATGTTCTTCCCTCTTTGGTTGCCTTTTACAGTATCGTGATAAGAGGGGATTCCTGTGATTTTTATTTCCCCTAGGGAATGTAAGCCCTCTTCTTGGACAATAACCGGTCGGCCGGGGACATTTTCAACTGCATTATGATCAAAATGCTGGTGGCTGACCGTAACTATACCGGCATGCAATCCCGGTATAGGGTAACCAACTTTTGCGTCAAAAGGATCGGTTATGATTTTCTTACCGCTTGCTAAAGTAATCAGGAAACTAGCGTGCCCAAGCCACTGGATTTTCACAATCTTCTCCTCCTTCTCGCTTTAATTATCACCTTAATAATCTTTTTAATGATCCTAAAAGTTTTCACGTCGCTGGATATCCGGCCATAAATTGCGCCGGTCAAAATTCTGCAGGGCGTTTAAAAAGCGGGCCTTTAAATCCGGGTAGCGCGCCGCCAGCTCCGTCACTAATTCCCTGGCCTCGTCCCGCTTGGTGCGGCCACTGGCCGGGCAGGGGTTGACCAGAACCGGCAGGTTTTCCATCCCCGCCCAGGCGCGTATATCATCAGAGGGCAAGTAGATCAAGGGCCTGATCATGGTCAGGCCGCTGCGGTCCAGAAATGTGCTGGGGGAAAAGGTGCGCATCTGCCCGGTGTAAAAGAGGCTCATAAAAAAGGTTTCGATGGCGTCGTCCAGGTGGTGGCCAAGGGCGACTTTACTACATCCGAGTTCAAGAGCTTTGCCGTGAAACGCGCCGCGGCGCAGGTGAGCGCAAAGAGCGCAGGGACTGTCTTCCCGCCTGGCTTCGAAAACGATTTCCGCTATATCTGTTTTTACCACATGCAGGGTTATATCCCGGGAGCGGCAGAACTCTTGCAACAACGGCACATCCATAAGCCAGCCCATGTCGACAAAAACTGCTTCCAGGCTAAACTTGACCGGCGCCGATCTTTTGATCAAGCACAGCGCATGAAGTAAGGACGTGCTGTCTTTTCCCCCGGACATCCCCACCGCCACCCGGTCACCGTCTGCAATCATGCCAAAATCAGTTATAGCCTTTTTCACCCGGCCCAATAGCCTTCTGCGGAAGTCCTTTGCCATATTATAACTCCATATCATTGCTACTACTATAATAACCGCCACCGCAGACAAAGACAAGTCCCGGCCGGGACTGAAGCACAGGGGGAGCACAGGGGGACGGTTCTTTTGTGTCGTCCTTGACGACACAAAAGAACCGTCCCCCTGTGCTCACAAAAGAACCGTCCCCCTGTGCTCACAAAAGAACCGTCCCCCTGTGCTCACTATATTTCATCCAGTGTTTTGCCGAAGTATAGGCAACCTGCGCACATTAGGAAATTTAGCGTGGCAAAGGACAGGTAAACCAGGCTGAGCAGGGTCTGGTTCTTTAGCAGCGCATAACCGCCGTAGAGCAGGAGCCCATATAGGAAATAGCTTTTTGCCTTTTTTCTGGAACCGCAAGCCGAGTCTACAAGTGTGGTCAAGGTTGCGGCAAATTTTTCCTTGACTGCGTTAACAGGCGCCGCGGGGACGGGCTCACTAACCTGAAAGGCGCCAAGTCCTGCTTGCCTGGCCATGTCCATCAACCGGTACCGGTTTGCCAGTTTGATCCTTACTCCCCTCCTGACAGCTTTTTTAACCGCAGTCCGGATCAGCGCCCCGGCAAAATCCTGGATATCATCATGTGTAGTCTTTTTGTCCCCTTCTTGAAACACACAACGGACCGCCAGCGGGGTACCCTTAAAAACGCTTTCCAGGTCGACTCCTTCCTTAACTTTAGCGCTCCTTTTTTTGACTTGCCCAAACCCCGGCAGACCGGCTAGGATATTGCGCACGAAGGGAATAAACTCCTTCTGCGGGTTCATTTTTAAAACTTCTTCCATGAACTTTTGTCCCATGGACCAAAGCCGTCGCCGGTACTGCCGTCTTTGCTCCCCGAGTTCCAACATCTTTTTTAGCAACAAAGCCTCCACGGGCAGTAAGGGCAATGATATCGCCAAGGCTACCCCCGTCTTCCCGGTAAGATTTGCTAACAACACAAAACCCGCCAACCAAAACAGCAAAAGTCCTCCCAGGATATCCATGACCCTGCCAAAAGCCGTTCTGTTGTCGTCTTTGGGTTGTTGAATAAAATAGCGCAAGGTAGCGCCCTGC
>JALHFC010000051.1 GCA_022839445.1 Pelotomaculum sp. | reverse complement strand
GGATATTTAATTGCCGGGGAGAAGGAAATAGCCGGTGAGCGGGGCGCAGGATTCGCGGCTTATCTAATCAAAGTTGATCCGGATGGGAATAAGCTTTGGGAAAAAACATACGGGAACAATAGCGTAAGTTCGTTCTATGCCGCCGGCCAGGTGAAAGACGGTGGTTATATCTTGACCGGCAAAATAGAGTCCGCCGATGACGGCTACGATCTTTATGTAGTTAAAACCAATATAAACGGCGATCCTGTTTGGGAGAAAACATTTGAAAGTGCCGGCTGCAATTGCGGCTATTCCGTTTTACAGTCAAAAGACGGCGGTTATGTCATAGCGGGTAGAATAGGAATTGAAAAAAGTTCCTTAAGCAAAGTATTTTTGTTAAAGTTAAAACCGGATAGTAAATCAAACTCCCCTCTACTATATTTGAGCGGCATGGCTGCGGTTGTTCTTTTCGGAGTTTTGCTTTTTTCCCAAAAAAGATCTTCTAAGAAATAATTAGGTGGGGAGGGATGGGTTATGATCGCTGGAGGTTATAAAAAGGGAATACAAGGCGAAGAAGTTAAAGTAGCGCTGATTCATCCAGCTATTCGTTGGAAGGATAAAGAAAAAAACCTAATTAAACTATTAGCGCTTAATGAAGAAGCTGCTGCGGCCGGGGCGCGGATTATCTTAAACACCGAACTGGCTACTACCGGATATGCTTTTGAAAGCAGGGACGATATTTCCTCATTGACTGAAACCATTCCCGGCCCGACAACTGACGCATTTGGTCAAATTTCAAAAAAATATAGCTGTTATATCTGTACCGGTTTGGTGGAGATGGACCCTGGGACAGGTATTTATTATAATTCTGCGGCCTTAATGGGGCCGGAGGGGCGTGTTTGGGGCAGGTGCCGCAAAATAGCTCCGGCTTTTAGGGAAAATTTGTGGGCCGGCAGAGGCAATCTGCCTGTACTGGTTGTGCAGACGGAGTTTGGCAAGCTGGGGGTAGTTATTTGCGCCGATACTTATTCCTATAAACCGGCTAGAGTAGCTGCCTTGAAAGGCGCCCGGCTCCTGCTCGTACCGGCCAACTGGCCGCCTGATCACCATAACCCGGAGAAGTTTTGGCGGGCGCGGGCGGCGGAAAACGGGATTTGCGTCTTGGCCTGCAACCGGACGGGAAAAGATAAGAACATGGATTGCCGCGCCGCCGAATCTTTTATTATTGATACCGGCGGGGAGATAGTGAAAAATTTTAGCTCACCGGAGGACAGTATTATATACGGTACGCTGCCTCTAAAAAACGGGAAGTTTATCTCCGCAGAGGCGGAAAACATACTGCGCCGGAGGCGGCCTCATTGTTACGCCAACATATCTTTGGACGCCTTTTCTAGTTTTAACCCGGAGTTCCTGCTTAGTTTGCCGAAACCTGCCGGTTTTACCGTCGCTACTTTGCAATTTAGCCCTGTACCTTTGGATCCTTTGGCAAACACGCAGAGATTGCTTGAGCTAATAGACGAGGCTACAGTTGCGGCCGCAACTGCAGGGTCGACGCTCGACCTGGCGGTCCTCCCGGAATTATCCACGACGGGGATCATTTTTGAGCAAACAGCAGCGGAAAAGCTTTGCGAAGAAATCCCCGGCCCGGCTACCGAAGCCTTTGCCCGGAAGGCAAAGGAAAAGAACATTTATATTGTCCTGGGGATGGCGGAAAGACAAGGCGGAAGGTTTTTCAACAGTTGCGTTTTACTTGGTCCCGGTGGAGTAATAGGTAAATATAGAAAAGCCCACCTTTCTCCGGATGATGAAAGATGGACTGAAGCGGGAGAAGGGGGGATTCCTGCTTTTGATCTGCCCTTCGGCAGGGTCGGTATGCTGGTCGGTTACGACCTGATGTTTCCCGAGAGCGTTGAATCCCTGGCTAAACAGGGTGCGGATCTCCTTTGCGTACCTGCCCTTTGGGGAGACCGCAAGAGCAAATTTATCTGGGAGGCCAGACTGGGGGAGCAGATGCACCTGGCTGTGGCCAATCAATGGGGAGATTTCGGCAAGTTTAGTGCTCTGGGGGGAAGCCTCATTTACAGTTACTCCATGTATCCTGAGAAAAGGCTCAAGTCGGAATCCCCTGCTGAAGGCGACAAGATTAACATCTTGCGGCTGAGCGCTAAAGAGGCCAGGGAAAAGAAGTTCGTGGAAAATATAGATTACGATGTCCTGTTACAGGTTTAGTTTGCAAAAGGCCCTGGGAGAACGTTCATCCCAGGACCTTTTATTTTTGATGTTTCCAGAGCTTTTTCAATTCTTCTTCAACCTGCTGGGCGATTTTTTTTGAATCCCCCCGTTTTTTTAACCCGTTCTGATGATGACTCAACAGAGTCCAAGGTCTCATCATTTCAACACGCCATGGTGAGTGGCCCCAGGCAATTAATTTCGAACTTATTCTTGCTTCCATTTGAGGTAAAATTTGAACCATCTCCCTTCCTGGTCTCTTTAATTAAATAATATTAGAAAAACTGTTCCAGTGGAATAGTGAGAACGTCCTGTTTATACGGGACTTGAGGCCTATTTATAGTTCAAAAAAGACCTGCATTTTTTTATATTAACAGGTTTATTTAACTGGTTAATGGCAATAATATTGTTAAATCAATAACAGAAAGGAGCGCCGTTAATGACTTCTACGCTGGTTGAATACTTTAACGGAGTGCAGAAACGTTTGCCGGAGGAAGCTGAGAGGGTAATCAAAACCCTTGAGAATGACGGCCCTATGAACAAAGAAGAGCTGTCTTTGACTGCCAAAGTCAAAAGGGCCGTCCTTGACCATGTGGTTATGCAACTCTACGCGCTTGGCCTTGTGGACGTGGCAACAGAAGGGAAGAGCAAAATGTGTAGCCTGACCAAGCTAGGTTACGATTATCTAGAATTGGGGAATGCCTGTTAACAGGCATTCTTTTTTTTATGCCCGGGCGATTCCTTATTTAAATATTTGTGCTTTTAGGCGCCCACGGAAGGAATTACCGGTGTGGCAACGAATGATTAAATAAATATTACTATTTATATATACTAAGAGCAGGTGATTAATTTGGACAAGGCGATTCTTGGAAGATTACTGAAGAATGTCCCTATTTTTGAAGATGTTGATTTTCCCCTGGATGACATCGTAAAGAGGATGACATTAAAAAGCTTTGAAAAGGATCAAGATATTTTTAAAGAGGGGGAAGCATGTAACGGTTTATACATTATCATCATAGGTAAAGTATTGATTTATTCCACATCGGCCAAAGGGCGCGATCAAGCCGAATGGACCCTTGGGCAAACCGGTTTTTTCGGGGAAAAGAGCTTTTGGGACGGCGGAAAACGCCCGGTAGGGGCAAGGGCCTTGGAGAAAACTATTGCATCTTGCCTAGAGAGAGAAAATTTTATAGATTATTTAAATGATAATCCGCTGATGGCGATTATGATTATAGAGTCCTTGGGTAGAAAGCTAAGGCGGTTATCGGAAGATGCCGGAAAAGAGCTAGTTTCCGGCGATAGCCACAAAGCTCATGTAAAGCGGGGGAAAAATAAACAAGCCGGGCGGGCTTTGGAAGGGGAAGCCAAAAACTGCCTGTCACTCTCTGAAACGTTGGAGAAACGTTTGGAAGAAGTCGATGTGTTCAGCGAAGAAACGGAACAGGCTACCGCTCAAAAAAAATTATGTATCGAAGATATGCTGTATAACAAAAAGGTGACATGCCAGGTTTGTGATAGCACATTTGAAACCCCGAAAGTTAGGTCAAGGTATATACGTGTTAAAAAAATAGACAATGATTTTTGCAAACATTATGAAACAATTAACCCGCTATATTACGAAATAGCGGTTTGCCCCGTATGTGGTTTCGCATTTGATGAAGATGCTTCGAATGTGAGAGTAAGGAGCGAACAAAAGGAACGGGCGAGGTCTATACTTTCGGATATTTGGCGGGGGCATTCGTTAAAGGATTATAGAGGCGAGCGCTCCCTAGAGCAAGCCATAGAAACCTTCCTCCTGGCCGTACTTGCAATGGATGACAAACAGATAAAGAGTTCTAAAAAGGCGATGGTTTTTCTAAAAGTTGCCTGGTTGTACCGTTATAAGGAAGACGAAGCGAATGAGCAAAAATATATTGAAAAAGCCGCATCATTGCTTGAGCACGCATACGAGACGGAGAATTTTGCCGATAAAAGATCGGAAATAAACATACCCTTCTTGCTCGGCGTATTGAATGTGCGGTTAAATAAATATCAAGGGGCGGGAAAATGGTTGGAGAGGGTGATAAGACACCCGGCAAACGTAGCGCTGCCTATGGTCTTGGACAGGGCAAGGGAGCTCTGGGGGGAAGTGCGCCAAAAGCTGCGCGAGGAGTGTTGAAGCATAAGGGCCGGCTTAAATGCAGACCGGCCCTTTTTAAGGCAAAATGTGTTACACGTCAAATATTACCTTTCCGGAACTCAGGTAGTATTTAGCGCCTATGACTTTCACCTTGCCGTCCTTGATAAAATGCTCGATAATGGGGCTTTTTTCCAGGTCGGCAATGGCGGACTTAATATTTTCATCGCAGGTCGCCTCACATAGCGCGCTACCTTTGGCCCCTGTTTGTTCCGCTTTATGGAGAGACGGTTTTATTTTATTGACGATGGCGGCAATGCTGCCGGGGGCTTCCCCGCCGCCTACAGTAGCCTGGACGGCCCCGCATTTTTCATGGCCCAAAACTACAACGATTGGCGTGCCCAGGTGTTCCACGGCATATTCCACGCTACCTAGCGTTACCGGGTCAACGACGTTGCCGGCGTTGCGGATAACAAAAATATCGCCAAGCGCCTGGTCAAACAGCAACTCCGGCGGAACGCGGGAGTCGGAACAGGTGAGGACTGCGGCAAATGGTTTCTGACCTTTTGTAACCAATTCGTCACGTCTTTCCTGTCCCAGGTCTTTCACCGCCAAATTACCCGATGCAAACCGTTTGTTTCCTTCCACTAGCATTTGGATAGCTTCGCTACCCGAAATCTTGCTCAAATCAACACCCCCAAGTTATTTACATTTGAAATATCATAACAGAAATTTATTTATGCAACAAGCCCGTTTGCGCTAAATCCCGCCGGATTTAACATCGCGCAAAAATTTTACCGTGTTAATCATGGCTTTGGCGGGAAATGCTATTGATAATATTGTATATTTGAAAGCGGTGAAAAGAGATTAAGAGGACCTATAGATACCTGTTCCTGTTTGCTGTTTTTGCGGCTATTTTGGGTTTTGTGTACTTGATGGATATGCGTTTTCCGGCGCCGGACCGTTCTCCGGCGCCGCCTGCCGGATCAGTCGATCCGGACTGGGCAGCGGTAAACGTGCCCGCCACGGTGTTGTGGTCCGGACCAGGGCAGTTGAGGGAGTATGATACCCTTATTCTAAAAAAGATGAATGACCCGGCCGCCTGGGCCGGTGGAATGGACAATGCCATGCGCTTGTGGTTGGTGGGAAAGGCAGAAACAATGGCCCTTTACGGTGAGCCGGTAGTGGTTCTGGAGCGCAGGGGCGAATGGCTTAAGGTCGCGGCGGCGGCGCAGAAAACCACATTAAGCGAGTACGGTTACCCGGGCTGGGTTCCTGCCGCCCATATCACTAAAAACGATGTTTATCTGAATGAGCTGAACGGTTTGCCGCACGTTGTTGTGGCCAAAAAACAAACCATCCTGCATACCGGGGCTGAACTGTCCGGTGTTGCCGGTGAATTGAGCTACCAGACCAGGCTTCCCCTTTTAGAAGAAAAAGAGCAGTTTGTAGCGGTGCGGCTTCCAGATGGTGGAACAGGTTATCTATCCCGCCAGGACATTAAAAAAACCGGGGATTTATATTTTTCCCAGGGCAGCATTGTCGAAGAAGCCGGACAATTTCTAGGCTTGCGTTATATTTGGGCCGGCACGACGGCTTACGGGTTCGACTGCTCAGGTTTTACCATGCGCCTCTACCAGTCACAGGGCATATCCATACCTCGCGACGCCGATGAGCAGGCTAAAGAGGGGCAGGATGTCGCCAGGCAGGACCTGCGGCCCGGGGACTTGGTTTTCTTTGCGGCCAAGGGGGGTACCGGCCAGGTCCACCATGTAGGCATGTACACCGGTAACGGGCTTATGGTCCACTCCCCGGGCAGCAGTTCCTCAATAAGGATAGACGCCATAGACAGCGGCACTTACGGCTTGGAATACTGGGGAGCCAGGCGCTACGCCAACTGAGGAGGATCCTTTTCTTTTGATTCTATTTCCGTAATTTCTTCGTGCTTTAGGACCTTGACAATAGTTAAGGTAGTCTTTTCAATTAATTTAATATCCTTTGGTTCGGGCAGTTTGTTTCCTGCAGCGTCGTAAATTACTTTAATATTGGGGTAAAGGGAAAACCCTTTGGGTGTATCGATGGCAACGGCAATTTCATCCGTGCTCAGCTTCACCAGCGTGCCTGCCGGGTACGCCGCTATATTGCGCAAAAAAGCACGCACCAGGTTATATTCGAACAAATAGTCACCTGACGCGGCCAGCATCTCGTAAGCTTCATAAGGCTGGTGGCCCTTCCGGTAGACCCTGTCGGCGGTCATGGCGTCATAAACGTCGGCTATCCCCACTATTTGGGAAAACGCGTGTATTTTATCACCCTTGAGCCCCCCCGGGTAGCCCTCACCGTTGTACCGTTCATGGTGTTGTAGGGCAATCAATGCAGACAACTTTTTAATTTGAGAATTTTCATTGGTTAGGATCAAATAACCGTATTCGGAATGGCGCTTAATAACGCTATATTCGTCATTGGTTAAAGAGCCGGGCTTATTTAGTATATGGGGCGGGATCATAGTTTTGCCTATATCGTGCATCAGCGAGCCGAGCCCCAAGCGCATTAGTTTTGTTTTGTCATAGCCTAAAGATACACCGGTTATTAAAGAAAGGACGCAGACGTTTACCGAATGCCCTAAGAGGTAATCGTCAATACTACGGATGTCCGTTAGGTTCACCATTAAACTAGGGTTTTCCAGTAGTTGTTCAATTATATCATTAATTACAAC
>JALHFC010000050.1 GCA_022839445.1 Pelotomaculum sp. | reverse complement strand
CCGACAAAAAACGGGAAATAGTGGTGATCAACCCCAGCGAGCCCGCCTGCAAACGCTTCCGGCAGATTTTTGGGGATGAGTGTAACATTATGTGTACCAGGTTTACAGGGGAACCGGTTTAAGCACTGAAGCGTACCGGCATCATGCCGACCTTTTCTAAGGGAGTCAGTCAAAAGCTATCTGAATATTTAAAATCACGTGGAGATACGACACTAAAAGCACATATGTCTTACTTCAATTTCCAGTTGGGAGTCCTTTTATTTAGGAATGCGTCTACCCCTTCATGGGCATCTGCAAAATGGTTATTTGCAATCTCGAAAGCCTTTTCATATTCAGTGTCGACCATTTTATAAAATGACATTTTGCCTATTTGCACCGCCAGGGGGCTTTTAGCGGCAAGTTTGCCGGCTATTATCATGGTTTCCTCTTCCAGTTGTTCCTTGGGCACTACCTTATTAAGCAAGCCGATCCTGTGGGCTTCTTTGGCGTCTATAATGTCTCCGGTCAATACTAATTCCAGGGTTTTTTTCTTGCCAATATTGCGTAAAAGCGGAACAGCCGGTCCCATGCAAAATAGGCCGACATTCACGGCAGTTGCGCCGAAACGGGCGCCTTCAGCAGCTATGGCTAGATCAGCGGCTGCAACCAGCCCGATCCCGTTGGCTATGGCAAAGTCCTGTATGGATGTTATTACAGGTTTTTTCATGTGTGATATTGTAATGAACGGTTTTTCCATTGTTTGTACCCAATTATAATAGTCCATAGGGGTTTTTCCTGCCAACTCATTAACATCGATACCCGCACAAAAGCCTTTCCCTTTTCCTTTTATCACAACCACACGCGTCTCTACGTCCATTTCCAATTCTTTAAGGGCGCTGTTAAGCTCTGTCGCCAGTTGAGTATTAAATGTATTTAAGCTTTCCGGGCGATTAAAAATGATTATGCCGATGTGATCCGCTTTTTCCACTATAATACTTTTATAGCTCATTTATGTTTCCCCCTTTTTATATTGGTCAATGGCAGCCTGGTAATGGTTGGAAATCCCTATCCCCCTTTCATTTTCCTACACATAATATTCCATCCGCGCTTGTTGGGGTGAAATCATTTTTTGCTAAAACCGCAGTTACCACAGGTTGTTATTCCTTTTTTGAGCGGTATCTCTGCATTAAGATATATACAAAGGCTGTCGCGCCGGAGATAAACAGCACCTTGATGATAAAGCCTATTGTTTCATTCTTAAACTTGTTCTTTTCTTCCTTTATCTTTACTGCCGGATCCGACTTTAAGTCAATATAGGTGCCTTTCGTTTCAAACTGGACGAGCTGTTTTTCCAGCTTCACCATTTTTTCCTCATGCCTGGATATGCTGGCCATGTAACTTACAACTTGCATAGCAAGAAATGCCAAAGCGAATAAAACTAACAGCCTGCGAGGATTGATCATTGATATTCCCCTTTTAAATCTATTTAGATGGAAATATACTTGTCTTTAAAATAAGTCATGACAATTCTATTTTAGCGATTTAACGGCTAAATCCTTCTAAATAAATAATAAAATTTATTTTGCGTTGACTTCCTGCCGTGCCCGCTCCGGAACCAGGTCGCCGACCTTGGCGCACGCCAGGCAAATATGGGTGTCGGCAGCGCCGTAATAAACTAATATCTTATCTTCGGCGTCAAGCGCTTCTTTATCCTCCGCCGGGACAGCGCCACAGGTGAAAACCACGTTGGGTACCCAGCTTTCCCCTTCTTTGCCGGTCTCGTACTCCGTTACCGGGGAAAGTACCGGATTGGGCGAACGGTAAAGGAGCCGCTCCGGATTATTCAAGTCTACGAGAATCACTCCCAGGCGATAAACGTTGTCCCTGTCAACACCGTGGTAGATAAGCAGCCAACCGTACTTGGTTTTTATTGGCTGCGATCCGGCCCCGATCTTTAAAGAATCCCACATCTTGCCTGAGCGCGGCCCTAATATGATGGAATGCTTATCCTTGGGGGCCGGGAACTCGAGTTGATCCAGGTGTGAAACCCAAATGCTCGGCTCAATCCTGTGGTAAATGATATATTTATCGTTTATTTTTTCCGGGAACAATATTGCGTCTTTATCCCAGATATCCTCAAAGGCCAGTCCCCTAAGCTCCCAATTGTCAAACTTTCTGTTCAAAAAATCCTCTACCGTTATTGAAGCTGCCGCAATTTGGGCGATGACACCGTCGTAAGCCGTGTAAAGCATGTAAAGCTTGTTGTCAATGATCACCACCCGCGGGTCTTCGACACCTTTCTTGTCCCTTTCATTATGTGGCGCAAAAACCGGTTCCGGCAGTCTCTCCAGCACATTGTAGCCGTCCGTTACGGCAAGGCCGATGCGTGATATTTCATCATCACCGTATGCCCGGTAAAGGAGATAAACCCGGTCTCCTATCCTAAACGCCGCCGTGTTTAGCACATACTTGCTTTCCCAGTAATGTTCTTTAATAGGGCTTAAAATGGGATTGCCATGATACCTGACCATGGGCCTTGCCGGAATGTTGTCTTGCGTCTCCCTCACGATCACGGTAATGTCTTTCGGCCGGATACCCAGTAGAACATCAATAAGGTTTTCACTGGCCCTGCCCTCACCGATCAACTGCGTTACAACCGGCATGATCTCACCGGGATCGTATCCCATTTCACCGTAGATTTCCTCCAGGAAATCGTGGATGAACCATTTTTCTTCAACATGACTGGACATAGGGGTAGGAACGCCCCTACCGCCTTTATAGCTATAGCTTGCCCAACTCCAGGCCGAGCACGGTAGAAAAGTACCGTCGGCAAGGACCTGGCTCAAACCGTAGCTGTCGCACATCATTTCAACCAGCCTGGCATCCCTGGATTGGCCTTTTTCCGCTAATTTTCCCGCCAGCGTCCGGAACTGGCTAACTAGAGCACGGTGGTGATAGCTCTCAAATATGTTGTGGGCGGAAAAAGCAGCGGTTTCGTAACGCCCGATCAGCGAATTGCGAATTTTTCTGCCCAGGTTTTTTCTTTCCCTGGCATAAATCTTCCAAAGGAGGGCGTAGTTTTTGGCAATCATAATGTGCCGGAATATAAAGAGGCAAAAGCGCAGCTTGGGATAGTTGCCTCCCATTCCTTTACTAAATGGTCTGACAGCAATTACAGAAGTGAGTTTATTGAGATCGGAAATGCTCCCCAGCTTAACGCAACCTCCTAAGAGCTTTTCGCCGAGCACAACCGGCTTTATCTCCACCTCGCCCATTCCATCCGGGCGCAAATTATCCAGCATCCAAATTAGCGCCGACCTATCCCCGTACTTTCTGGTCTCGACCAGGTTGGCCAGGCTCACGGCTTCCCTGGCGCCCATTTTGTTAATAAGCTCTCTTGGAGTCTTACACCCGGCCGGGATCATAACATTTAGCGGGGGAAACCTTTGTAGCATTTCCTGAAATACCTCGTTCTTTAAGGAGAACGTCCTGGGTGACTGTAAGGTTTCAAACAGGCTTTCGATAACCTGCGCAATACCTTCCTCTGTATACAGGTCCCCCGGAAATACCCTATTTGCAACCCTTTCCAGCGTGTCCATAAAATCAGTCACAAACCTTATAATCGCCTGAGGTCCGGCGCCCTCCGGCGCATGTAACGATTCGTGGATAAAACCTCCAAAAGCTTCATGGTAACGGGACTGAAGGCGGTTAAACATTTCTTCCGTCCAAACCACTCTGCCCCCGCGCCCCTCGATCCTTTTTGGCAGCACAATGGGTATACCCGGCACAAATTCGAGGTAGTGCGCCGGAACCAAAGGCGGCCTGGTTTCCGATTTTTTTTGCTCCCACATCCGGATAAATCCGGCCCGGAGGCGCATAAACTCTTTTCTCTGCTTGTCTTTTGTCGAAGCAACTTCACTCGTCAAGAGCGAACCGGTGGCGATATTTTTAATTGCCTCCAATTCTTCTTCCAGAGCCTGGACACGCTCAATAAAGCTGGCCACCCTGGCGCTGAAGGCGAAGGTAAGGGCATTTAAGATATCGTCTTTGCGGACACCGGTATCATACCAGTATTTAAATAGCAAACGGTACACTGTACCGGCCCACATTTCACCCTCTATCTTGAAATACATGTCCGGCCCGGACAGGTCATCCTGCGTATCTTCATAAAGACGGTCATAATAGGCTGAATCGTAAAGGCTCTTGTACTGGTAGTAACTGTACCTAAACAAAGCCAGGTCCCGTGTTGAGTATGCCTGCTTGTAAGGGGTATCATAGTACCTGCTGCCACAAATATCCGGCGTCCTGATGATAAAACTGTCCTTAACCCAGTAGTCTTCATCTCTCTTTATGCATTTAAACATTGACCTGGCGCTTTCCTTGAAGACGAAGTTTAGTTTGTCGAGTGATATTTCCTCAAGCTTTGCGCCTAACTCTACCTCACATATTTTCTTTTTCCAGCATACGGCACGGGTAACCAACCAGGGGTCGATCCCGTACTCCATGGTGATGTCTTCCCAAAACTTCATGTCCGCGCAAATATCTTCTACCGTATCGTGAGCTATGGCATAAATACCGCTAAGAGAGCCTTTCACATGATACCCGTAAAACGCCTCAAGCAGCGGTAAAGTAAAGAAACTGCCTAAAAGGTCCTCGAAGCAGTGCCTTTGGAAAGTGGTAATTACAAAATCATAATCTTTTCTGATAGGCTCTACGAGACGGGTTATCCAATCCGGCTGTAGACCCCTGCCGTTTTCCCGTATAAGGTCCGCTGCGAAAACCACTGCGTCTGCTTCCAGCCTGTTGGCGATTTCCAGTATGGCCCGGATGCTGGCGCCCCTCCCGTTGCTCCCCGGTTTCATTAAAAATTCCAGGTGGGGCGTGTCTAATTCCAACTGCCTGATGGACTCCAGCGCCTCGGCGCCCGCCGGATCGCCGGCGCAAACAATAAGAGACCTTTTCGCGTCGCAAGCGCCGGTTAAACCTTCATCCAGGGTTTTTAACACCCCGGGCAATAAATGTTTCTCATTATAAAAGGGAACACCAACCACCAGGTCAATTTCACCCAGCTTTTCGGCCTTTTTATAAGCCCCTTCCATGCTTTGGTCAAAAAGGGCCTCTTTATCGGTCAAATGATATGTTCCCACCCTCATCCCTCATTTCTAAATCATATTTTGTTTGATATTTCTTTTAGGCAAGTAACTCCCAAGGCAAATGTAATGATCGACTCCGCACCGCTGTTTTCGTTGCTGCCGTTTTCGGTCAGGCCGTCCAGGGGGTAGTCGCCTTGCAGGTTGTATACCGGCGTCCCTAAGCGGTTGTTGCCGGAAAACCAGCTAAAAGCCTTGTTGGCGAGGTTGCGGTAATTTTCATCCTGTGTCTGGCGCAGCGCCTCACAATAGGTTTCCACCAGGTAACCGATCTCGATGGGCTGCTGATCAAAGTAGGCCCTTGGCGCCCCCTTTGTCAGCCAGTTTTGATTGCCTACAATATCAAAGTATTCGCCGTTGTACTGTATATCCGTAAGAAAGCCCAGGGTTTTTAGGGCTATGTCCCTGTATGCGTCCTCTTTAAATATATTGTGCGCAAGCAAAAGCGCATACGGCACCTTGGCGTTGGCATATGTCATAGTAGGCCCGTACCACTCCCAGCCGGTCCTTTTGTTGGTATGGTAGAGCCCAACCAGGCAATCCGCCCCGGCCCGAAGCAATCCCTTAACATGGGAAGCCCCCGCATACTTCTTTAGATAGTCGTACAACCCGCACATTGCATATGCTATAGCCTTGGGGTGGGTCGACAGCGGGAGATCCGGACATCGCCCGGCTATGGCCTGGTCGAAGATTTCTTTAGCCAAGGCGGCTATTGCCGGATCTGAACTAAGCGCTACGGCGCCGCCTAGTCCCAAAAGAACACGCCCGAAGGTATCGTCATCGCACCCGGTTTTATCTAGAAACCGGCGGTCATAGCCCACAAAATTATGGAATCCCCCGTCTTCTCTTTGCGTGTACAGGATAAAGGAAAGATATTTTCTAGCTAATTGATTATACCTGAACTCATTTTCAAAGCGGGCCGCCCTCATAATCACACCGAGGGCTCTTCCCGTATCGTCGGCGCAATACCCGTATCTTAAATCCGGTATGCCATACTTTGTATGCTGAAAAATACCGGTGTCATCAGTCAGGCGTTCAAACATGCCGCACAAATCGCGCCGCCTAAAATAATCCCGGCTACTTTTAGGCATTATGCTGGTTTTTCGTGGATTTTTATGGGCGCTCTCCCTGTAAACTTCCCTGAACAAATGTTGGTACTGTTCAGAAACCCTGGGCCAAATCATAGTACGCCCGTATTCATACGCAGCCTGGCGAACTTTCGGAAAGTCTTCCGGTTTAGACAGAATTCCGGTTAAAGTTTCGGCCAGCGCCTTCGGGTCGTTAAAGGGAACCAGGTAGCCGCGCCCGCCGGCCAGGGCTTCCCGGGCATGCCAATAAGGGGTGGATACTACAACTTTGCCCAGGGCAATAGCGTAAGAAAGGGTTCCGCTGGTGATTTGCTCCTGTGAGAGGTAAGTGGTGATATATATGTCGGCGCTGTTAATAAAGTTAAAGAGCTCATCATTCGTCACAAAACTGTCTATAAATAAAACATTGTTCTCCAGGTGATTGGCGCCCACTAGTTTTTGGAGGCTTTCACGGTATTTTTCACCGTGTATTCTTACTACCTCCGGGTGTGTCTTGCCAAGAATTACATACAAGACATCGGGACGGTTTTTCACAACTTCAGGAAGAGCCTCCAGGACCACTTCGATACCCTTTCCCGGGCTTAACAAGCCAAAGGATAAAATCACAAAGCGCTCCGCAAACCCCAATTCTTTTTTGAAATAATTTGGCTCCATAAAAGGAAGATCGGGCACACCGTGCGGGATTAGGACGATTTTTTCGGCAGGCGTGCTGTATACTTTCCGGAGAATTTCTACTGCTTTGTTGCTCATTACAACCACCCGCCGGGAATGGTGGATAACCTCGACAAAAGACGTGTAATACCCCTGGTTGGGGGACTGCAACACGGTATGGACGGTCGTGACGACAGGTTTTTTCAACCTTTCCAGCAGTTTGCCGATATGTCGTCCCTCAGGCCCGCCAAACAAGCCGAATTCATGCTGCAGGTTAACTGCTTGCACATTTGTATCGTTAATATATTCGGGTAGTCCCTGCCTGAATTATCGTCTACTGCTATAACTTTTCCGGCACAAGGGTATAAACTCTGGTAGGAAATGAACAAATTATTTGTAAAAGTAGCGATCCCGCACTGTCTGGGAACATAGGAACTAATAAAACAAGGGTTTACCTCTTTTTCAAGCAAAAAATATTCACCTCCGCTATATAAATAAAATTATACAATGGGTTGGCTTTTAATTCAACTAATGGGACAAATGAGTGGGACAAATAGGCTTGCCTATGTTGAAATTCCCAGGGCAAATGGTTTTGCGACGACAGAAAAAACTAAAGGGATCTCTTCCGGGACAAGATGCGGGCAAACATGCAAGCGACACACTGCCGTGCAGCGTGCCGCTTGCTTGTTTTTTTCTTGCCGGACCTTGCCAATATCCCGGTTGCCTTAAACAACCTGTCCTTTCTGGAATCATCCAGCATGGGCTACGGTGCGCTATAAATTTAAGCGCTACCTTGCGGCGATGGTTTCGATGGCTTTTAAGGTTTTGTCGATATCGTCGAGGGTATTGAAAAAGCCCTATAACGGTAATTGACCGTTATAGGACTTGATTATCATAATTAGGGTGATTAAAAATCGCAGAAATGCAAGTTATTTCTTTTGAAATACTGATACATATTCAAATTTTTATTGATATTTAACTTTTTAAACAAAATCCCTTTCACTGATATTACCCGCTGCAAAGAGTTCATATAGAAGAATCCAAGATGTTGCTTCCGTGCAAATATGCAAGAACGATTCTTCCGACAGTAAGGCCTTTCTCAATAATAGAAGCTGAGCTAATTCATTATGACTGTGTGCAACTGATGAAGCGACAGCGTCACCCTTGTCGACATTACCCGTCTGAATTAGTAAGTAGAGTAACCAAATAACCTCCAAATCATGCTCATTGCTCAAACGGGAAGAAAGAAGTCTATCAACCAAAGCAATATCAGAAGGGTTCAGAATTAGAGAAGCTTTGTTGTTAATAAGCAGCGAACATGCTTTATTTAGTGACCGTTCATTATTTGCAAGGATTGTCAATAGATATGACTTATACAGTTCTGGATCGGTTGTATCTATAGGCTTTTTTTCGATGGATTTTAATAGATAGCGAACAGCTCCCTTTGTGCCAGACTTTTCCAAACAAAAGAATGAGTTGAATAGTGTCATTATTTCAGCACTGCCTAAATCAGCTTTCAGCTTACCTCGAAATATTTGTTCAAGATTTTCGGCTACATAGTAGGGAAATTCCACAAGTTCTGTTTTTCAGAAGCTTTTTATCAGGCAGGCAAAAAAAGAAGGCCGGGAACCTGTTCTGTTTTCAGATTCCCGGCTTGTCGATGTTGTGTTTACATCTGCTGAATTTCATTTCGAAGCATCCGCTTAATTTTATCGCCCATGGTTTCGCTGCTAGTGGCGCTGAAATGGATCGTCACCCGGTAGGTGGTCTTGCCAATTTTCTTTACAAGCGCGGGCATTCAATGATTACGGCCCGGAAACTCTGCTTGCAGCCACGGACGCATTTCCGGCACAAAGCATTGTAAGTGATGCGGTTGCGGTGATTGAGAAATAATGCCCATTCCAGTTTTCGCTTCTTGCTCATTCTCGGCATGGAAATGGCTTCTTCCCGACGGTCACAGTGATATGAACCGATAGGCGGATTTTGTGTATCTCCCCGGTGTCGATTCCGGGGAATTTTGCCCTTGTAAGGCCCCTTGCGGGAGGCAGGCGTAGGGAGCAGGGATAGGATGGATGGATAGGAATTGTCGTGTTTCGGTATCATTTGGGGAGTGTTTTTCAATGCCCATGTCCAGGCTCCTTTATAAAATATTTTTCGTGCATGATGTTGTATTCTTCGTGCAAATGTCATATAATATAAGTACCAGCACGAAAGGAGATGATTGTATGGCTGGCTCTACTACCAATATCAGCATTCGCATGGACGCCGACCTGAAAGCGCAGGCTGACACTCTGTTTAAAGAATTGGGGATGAACCTCTCCACGGCGTTCAATATTTTCGTCCGTCAATCGCTTCGGGAAGGCCGGATTCCCTTTGACATTTCCCTCAACCAACCCAATGCCGAAACCATCGCTGCTATGCAGGAAGCCGAACGTATTGCCCACGACCCCAATGCAAAACGCTACAGCGATGTAGAGGAAGCGTTGAGGGAGCTTAAAAGATGAAACTGGACGTTGTTTGGACATCCCATTTTAAGAAGGACTACAAGCTGGCGATGAAACGCGGGCAAAATATCAATTTGCTGGACAATATCATTCGCCTGCTTGCCAAAGGCGAGCCGCTTCCTGAAACGAACCGCGACCACGCACTATCCGGGAATTGGTTAGGGCATCGGGAATGTCATATTCAAAGCGATTGGCTGCTTGTGTATCGCGTCGATAATGATATTCTTGTACTGACACTGGCCCGTACCGGAATCCACAGCGATCTATTTGGAAAATAAACGATGTACCGGGGAAACCTGTACGGCGTTTTGCTTTGCATGTCAGCGGTCATGCTCCCGATCCCGATGGGATTCGGTTTTGGCAAGCTGATTGGCGGTCTTGCAGATTTTCTCCACGGCTCTGATGTCCTCGCGCATGTCCCGCATTTGCTGGTAAAGCGCGTCTTTGTGGGTAGTAAGGCGATCAGCTTCGGCCCGCCACTTTTTAGGGGAAATGGCTTCGCCGGATGTTTTCAGATCATCCAGATACCGCACGGCAGGGAATCCCCAAAGAGGGACAGTCCCTCGTTATGTTAGAATGATGGATGGACAAAACACCGCTGGACAAATCAACATCACCGACGGTTAGCATTCTTGCTTCACTAACCCGAAGGCCGCACTGATAAATCATTCGGAAAAACACAGGCATGATCAAGTGCCGGTAGGGACATTCCGGAGAGTAATGGCATTGATCGGTTTGTGCGAAAAAACGCACCAGTTCTTCCGGCGAATAGATGTAAGGGACATACTGGGACGCTTTTGGATAGTAGCCTTTTGGTAAGATGTAGGCGTTGATGCCCATCGTATCCAGGTATTTTGCAAACTGACGAAGTATGGATGCTCGGGCACATTGGTTTTCCTGGGCTTCATGTGGCTGTTTGCTGCACCAGTCCAGGACGATTTCCCTGGACAGACAGGTGGCATCCGGATACTTTTCTAGTGTAAACTGGTCAAAACGTTTCAGGTGCCTTGATTCGGTTACGTACCGGCAAGCATAATGGATTTTGTTATTCTGCAGGACAGCATTCGTACTGATAGTCAGGAAGCCGCCAATGACATTAAAGAGAGAATCGGCGGCCGGAACATCGTCTTTGTTGCCGTCAATCGTGACATATGTCACAGTGGAGGGCACGTTGAACAGAACACCATTAAAGGTTTTGCTGCGATAAATCGTGCCGGTATAGGCGCCGTTACTAAGCTGCAGTTCGCTGCCACTTAGCGTAACGGTGTTGATTACATAGATGTTGTAGTCTGGGGATTGAGCTTCCGCAAGTTCCAGAGCTTTGCCCAGGGTCTTGACCGGAGCGCCGATGCTGGCGCCGCTGTTGCTGTCGCTGCCGTTCACCCCGTCAAGATAGATACCCGTCCCATCGTTGCCGCTGGAGGCGCCGTCGCCGGGGACGTACTTGACATCACACCGCTACGCTTTTTTTATGTTTTTGTTTCGTTCCGGAACAGTTTAAGCGCCATTTTTAGTTGCGTCACCTCTTTCTGTTTTTTAATTTAATTTCGGGGCCGTTTTTCTCTCCTCCCGTTACGTATTCGGGATATGACTCTCCTTTCCAATCGCGGGAGGCATGTCAGTTTCCGGCCATACCCTGTGGCGGCTTGTCCACCTATTCGGCGGGATAAAATTGAACGCTTGTTTTTTCAGGTATATTAACCTGGTACAGATAACAACGGACGCTTACTATCGTTGAAATATGGCCACTCGGAACACTCGGGAATTATGCTTGACATGATGATAAAACAACCGGTTAACCAGAAGATATTGCGGAACTTTATGAAGAGATATGTTTTAGCAGAGGTGAAGAAGTTTTTGCATAAACAAGCTACAGGTAACATTTAAAATATTGCGCAACGGGGAAAAACCATATTTTCTCACTGTTCTTTTAAGTGAACCATTGGAAAATTAATAGAAATTTCTCACTCCTCTTATTCATATTGTAGAAGTCCTCCGGAAGCAAGGAGATGGTTTTCTTGCTTCCCCTCTCTTTATTGCCTTACTTAAATCATGCCCCCTCCATTTCTGATACGGGCCGGGTCTTCTGACGGGAAGAAATGTACAATATAACATCACCTGCCACCAGCCAGTGGGGATGCTACAAGAAGCCGTTAGACACCATAACATAATGCAATATTACAAAACATCAATGGCAAGATGATTAAGCTCATCAATAACAGGTAAAACAGTATTTAAATCGGTTTGGCGCTAAAATGCTGGTTTGTCCGCGGTTTAACAACAAAATCCTTTTTTAGCGTTACATTAGTCACGATTCCAGTAAATTCAAGGGCTTTTTACAATAAGGAAAACCGGGTTTCCCCAGCTTTAGTATTTAGGGTTGATAGGGGGACGGGGTTACGAGAGTATTATTCGTCATTTACTCTATTACCAATACATGGAAGGACAACTCCCCCGCCGGTAATATCCGTTCGGGGGAGTCTTTGGGATGCTTTTTGAATTGTGTAGGGGTACGGCCCGGTACGGCCCTCCGGTATTACCCATCAATTAAGGCTCGTGCTTCTTCCAGCGAATTGGCTTTGTATATTTTATTTATGATCTTATCAAGCACCTCTAGCTCCCTG
>JALHFC010000264.1:581-1920 GCA_022839445.1 Pelotomaculum sp. | reverse complement strand
CGGGCAAACCTGGAACGAGCGCCTGGAAGTCGAGTGGCTTCCCCCTCCACCAGGCATGGAAGCTATGGCCGTCCCACTGCTACCGGGAGGTTGCCTGGCAGTCCGGACCACAGCCTTTCACGCAGTAGAGGGGTTTGACAGCGGTTTCATTGTCTGGGGCCATGAGGACGTGGAGTTATCCCTCAAATTATGGCTTTTTGGCTATAGTTTATACACCGTCCCAACGGTAAAAATACTGCACCATTTTCGCGATAAACATCCATACCCGGTTAAATTGGACCACGTCCACTACAACCTACTACGCATGGCCTACTCCCATTTTAATGAAGAGCGCATAGGCAAGGTTTTGGATTTGATCGGTCCGGGCAGGCGGAGCAAAATAATAAACGGGCGTGTTTTAAAAAGCGGCGCCATGGAACAGCGTCGCCGTTATTTCGCCCGGCGCAAATACGACGATGACTGGTTTATGAATAAGTTCGCAATCGCCTTTTAATATAAATTTCAGCCACGTATTGGTAAAAGGTCATAGTTTAGCGAATTATTGGCCTAGTCAAAAATGTCCTCGAACATGCTTAAAAAGCCACGCTTTTTTTTGCGGCCCCCGTGTTTGTAATAATCCTTGTCATAGTGTCGCTTATGATCGTCATCTTCATAGTGGCTGTGTTTTTCGTAATAATCCTCATCCTCCTTGCGGTATTCTCTCGCGCTTTCGAGCAGCCTGTTTAATTCCCCACGGTCAAGCCAAACCCCCTTACACCTCGGGCAAACATCAATCTGTACCCCTGATTTTGAAACTTCATCCATAGGAATGGAACAAACCGGACAATCCTTCATGCTACAAACACTCCTCTCTGAAATTTTATACGTTTTTATTATAACCACATTTAAGCTGAGGTTGTATAGAAAAAAACTTTTTTTAAAAATAGGTCTCACTCTATCCATCCCGCGCCAGGATTTCTACATACCCTTCTGTTCCATGCACGCGAATTCTCTGTCCGTCTTTAATCAGTTTGGTAGCATTTTTTCTTTTTCATGTATAACGCCCTCTTGTACGAGTTGTTCGGCTTCTTTCAGTAAAGCCTGCTTATAAACGAAGTAGCGATTAACCATGCCGTATTTTGGATATTCACGAAAAAGCCACCCTTGATAGGCGGCCTGTCTTTTCATATAAAATGCGAAAAAGCCCAGTAATACCGGGCTTTTTCATCAGTCAACATTTTATCAATATTGACGTTCTTTTATGGCGGAGAGTGAGGGATTCGAACCCTCGATACAGGTTTATGCCCATATACTCGCTTAGCAGGCGAGCGCCTTCAGCCAACTCGGCCAACTCTCCACA
>JALHFC010000264.1:0-547 GCA_022839445.1 Pelotomaculum sp. | reverse complement strand
CTGGCGGAGGGGGTGGGATTCGAACCCACGGGACCCGTAAAGGACCAACGGTTTTCAAGACCGCCTCCTTCAACCGCTCGGACACCCCTCCATCCGTTTCTTTTGGCGGGAAGTAATACTGATTTCATTAAACCGCATTTAAAATTCTAACATGGATCAAACCTACTGTCAACAAGCCAAAAACGGCATTCCTGTATCTAAAATCCCCTACCGCTGTTTACCCTATCCTTTCCAGGCCGCCCATATAGGGGCGCAGCGCTTCCGGTATGGTTACCGACCCGTCGGCCTCCTGGCAGTTTTCGATAATGGCGGCCACGGTGCGGCCGATAGCCAATCCTGAGCCGTTTAAGGTGTGCAGAAGCTCAACCTTTCCCTTTTCGTTCCGGTAGCGAATACAGGCCCGGCGGGCTTGGAAATCGGTAAAATTGCTGCATGAAGAAATCTCTTTATACTCGTTGTAGCTCGGCAGCCACACCTCTATATCGTAAGTCTTTGCCGCGGAAAAGCCCAGGTCGCCGGTGCACAGGACCACCACCCGGTAAGGCAG
>JALHFC010000263.1 GCA_022839445.1 Pelotomaculum sp. | reverse complement strand
TAAACATTTTATAGCAACTATTCCTCCGCCGGCCGGCCCAAAAGGGATACGATTGTACCTGCCGCTTCCCTTAATTGCGAAATATCATCCTTAATCTGGTTAAGCGCCGATAAGTTGTCGCTATTGGAACCGGTCCCTACAACTTCGTAGATATCCGCCAGGTAATAACCTTCTCCGCCAACAAATACTTTAATGTCTTCACCTTCCAAAGTCACTTTTTCCACCTGTCCGGATACGATACCGTCTTTAGTCATGATGTTCACCTGCTGTCCCAGCAGCGCCGCAGCTTCCATCATTTCCTGAGATTTTTTGAGCTGCGCCATGTTCTGGTTTAGGCTGGTTAGTTGTTCAAGCACGCTAAATTGCGCCATCTGGGCGACAAATTCATTCGGGTCCTGAGGGCTCATCGGGTCTTGATTCTTTAGTTGCTCGAGCAACAACCTGAGAAAAGCATCCTTATCGAGAGATTGTACCGGCTTTCTTGTATTATCCGGCAAACTATAATCGTTTGTTTCCATGGTAGGACTTACTTGCAAAATTCGCCACCTCCCTTAAACCAGGTAATTAACTTGCGATAAATCCATATCACTAGACGCTATTTCTGCCGGGTCACCCCGGTTCAAACCGGTACCGCCTCCGTACTTGCCGGAAAATGTCATGCCTTGCCTATTTCCGTTTTCAAACTGACGGCTTTCTTCGCCCCGGTTCCCGTCACCAACGGAGACAAACGCCTCGTTTAGCCTGAGTTCTTGCTGGTTTAAAGCCTCCCTCAACTGAGGTAGCGAACCCTCTAACACACCTTTTACGTAGTTATTTTCGGCCCAAAAATGAGCGCTTAGTTCACCCTTGCCGTTAAACATTAGCTTGATCGTGATCTGGCCGAGGTGTTCCGGTTCCAGTTTGAGCTGGACCTGTGACTGCATCTCGCTCCCGCGGGTATTTAAAAAATGCTTCATCTCCCGCACCAGGTTATCTTTCAAATCAGGCAACGCTACACTTTTGGGGTTCTCGACTGGAGCTTGCGCAAATGTCCCGGATCCAGGCGCAAACACTTTCGGTCCTTCCTTTGGAGCATCTTGCGCCGCTTCTATTGTCGCCCCGGATGGTATTATCGCGTTCTTTCCGGATACCATAGCGGCTTGGCCCTTGGCCGTTTTGGCGCCGGAATTGGTAGACGTGTCCTGCCCTGCGCTGTAAGAAACTTTGGCATCTTTTCCTGAAGGCTCAAAACTGGGTTGGCTTAAAACGGCAGTGTTTGCTTTGCCTTCGCCCTGGACAAGGACCGGCTCGCCTTTGACGCCGACTGCTGCGACTGCCGCTGCGCTCCCGGGCTGCCCTG
>JALHFC010000262.1 GCA_022839445.1 Pelotomaculum sp. | reverse complement strand
CATATTCTCCTTGCGCACCCCCGTCATCTCTTCCATGGCCTGGTTCCAGGCGACAACCTTCCCGTTGTTGTCGATAATCAATGTAGCGTCGGGGAAAAACTCAATCGTGTCTAATAGCTGCCGGTGAGCGGCGCGCAGGTTTTCTTCAGACTGCTTGAGCCTGGTAATGTCTATGTAATTTCCCAGCACCGCCCGCTTCCCTTGATACTGAATGGAAGCATATGTGCCCAGGACCCACCTGATATCCCCGCTTTTGGTAACGCCCCTGAATTCGTGAGGGAAGGAGCGCCGCCCCTTCAATAAATTAATAGTATTCTTCCTGGCCGCTTCCCTGTCTTCGGGGATAATAACCATTATGGAATCCTTGCCCAGTAACTCCTCTTTGCTATAACCCGTCAGCTTATGTAAACACCGATTGGCGAGCAGTCAGACAGGGTTTTAAACATTTCTTCGCCCTGTTTGCGCTCTGTTAAGTCTATGATTATTCCCCTTATTCCTGCAGTCCGGTTGCCGCGAATAATGGGCGCGGTGTAGACAGCGATTGGAAATGTGCCGCCTTCCTTCCTCAAGGCGGTATATTCATTACCGTTGGACTTTTCCCCGCTCAAGATCCTCCGGCTGTTTTTCCGGGTCATTTCCCGGTCCTCGGGAATAACCATCTGAAACATATTTAAGCCTTTTTTCAAATCCGCCGGCGTATAGCCAAAGAGTTCAAATGCACAGCGTCAAGGCTGGTACCGGCCACCCGCAGCGGCCCGCCCCGTCCGTCCCCGGCTACAATCTTACCGCGGCTTAAGACCCACCGCCACCCGCCGGTTGCGCTCAACAACCGGTACTCAGCCTCGTAGCGCGGCGTTAGCCCTTTCAGACAGTCGTTAAGCGCCTTCTTTACGTTAAGCAAGTCATCAGGGTGGACCAGCTTTTCCCACGTGCTTATGTGCGGCTTTATTCCCTCCGGGCGGCAGCCGATCAGTTCAGCCCAGCGTGAGCTAAAATAGACCTCTCCCGTCCTTATGTCCCAACTCCAAAAATAGGCGCAACTGTCTTCTAAAACCAGCCATAAATCCTCTTTCCACTTTTCCACACCCGGACAGTAACACACGTCCCCGTCTCACCCCGTTTTAAGTTTTATTTCGACAACAACCTCATAATCTTAGGCGGGATTAAGTCTAACGGCACTAAGCATTCCGCCCCGCCCTTTTCGAAAGCTACTTTGGGCATGCCAAAAACTACCGATGAGGCTTCGTCCTGGGCCATGGTCCTGGCCCCGGACCGGCGCATGGCCAGCATACCGTCGGCGCCGTCGCTGCCCATCCCGGTAAGCATCACACCGATCGCGTTCGGCCCGGCATATTTGGCCACCGATTGGAAAAGCACCTCCACTGAAGGGCAGTGCCCGCACACGCTTTCCCCCTGCCGGCACTCTACCAGGTAGACGCCACCGGAACGGCGCACCTTCATGTGGTAGCCACCCGGCGCTACCAGTATCCGCCCCGGCATTACCCGGTCCCCTGTCACGGCTTCCTTTACCTCCATATCACATGCGTCGTTTAAGCTTTTAGCGAATTGTTTTGTAAACCCCGCCGGCATGTGCTGCACTATGACTACACCCGGCATGGCGGAAGGAAAACTTTGCGCGATCCGGCGAATGGCCTGTGTTCCCCCGGTTGACGCGCCGATTGCGATCACCTTGTCCGTTGATTCGGCCAGGGCCTGGCTATGCGCCCTGACTTTCCTGGGTAACCCTTTCCGGATGTTCTTCCAGGCGCTCACATTTACGGCAGCCGCTATTTTCACTTTTTCCCGCAGTTCCCCCAACATGGCGTTTAAACCCCGGGCTATGTCCGTGCTTGGCTTAGTTACCACATCGACGGCCCCGGCCTCCAGGGCGGCCACCGTGATGGCGGCCCCCTTTTTCGTCAAAGCGCTCACCATCACTACCGGGAGCGGGTACTGGGGCATCAGGCGCCGCAGGAACTCCACACCGTCCATCCTGGGCATTTCCACATCCAATGTAAGCACGTCCGGCCTTAGCTGTACTATTTTATCGCGGGCCACGTAAGG
>JALHFC010000049.1:19141-20753 GCA_022839445.1 Pelotomaculum sp. | reverse complement strand
ACACCGCTAATGATCCTGCCTTTGTGGACGAAAAGATTCTCCACAGGCTTGGCCACACCTGTTATTTCAGCATCCAGCCCAGGCGCCGTCAGCCGCGCGTAGTCGTTCACCTGGCCGCCTGATTCAGCATAACAAGGCGTTAAATCCAATACAATCTCTATCTCTTCCCCTACTACCGCTGACACGATCCGTTCCCCCTGGCGGAAGATCCCGAGCACACCGGCTTTTGCCTCCAACACATCATAGCCGACAAAATTCGTCTCCCCTGCTTCTTCACGTATTTCCCTAAACAGCGCGTCGTGCCCGGAAATATAATCGGTCTCCTGCCTAGCGCTCCTAGCCCGTTGCCGCTGGTCCTCCATCGCCCCGGCAAAGGCTTCCGTATCTACCGACAGTCCCTGCTCGGCGACCATTTCCTGGGTCAACTCTAGGGGGAAACCGTAAGTGTCATATAGTTTGAAGGCGTCTAGCCCGGAGATAATCGTACTGCCGACATTTCCGGCCTCGGTTATCAGCCTGTTTAGCATTTCAGTGCCCTGGGCCAAAGTTTCCCCAAAACGTTCCTCTTCAGTCAAGATAACTTTGAGCACATGTTCCTGGCTCTCCACCCATCAGCCTGCCGAAACGCACCGCCCGTCTCAAAAGACGCCGGATCACGTAGCCCCTTCCTTCATTGGAAGGTAGCGCCCCGTCGGTAATGGCAAAGGTGATCGCCCTGCAGTGATCGGCAATAACTTTTAGGGCCACGTCGACCTTTTCATCAGCGCCGTATTTCAATCCGAAAAGACCGGCCGTGAAATCCATAATCTCCCGCAAAAGGTCGGTTTCAAAGTTGGACGGCACGCCCTGGAGCACCGAGGCCACTCGCTCCAGGCCAAACCCGGTATCAATACCCTTGCTGGCCAGCGGGGAGTAGTTTCCTTCCTCGTCTTTGAAAAATTGAATAAAAACCAGGTTCCATATCTCAAGGTAGCGGTCGCAATCGCATCCCACTCCGCACTCCGGTGAGGCGCATCCCCTTTCGGCGCCAAGGTCGACGTAAAGCTCCGAGCAGGGTCCGCAAGGCCCGACGCCGATCTCCCAGAAGTTAGTGTCCTTATCCATCCTCACGATGCGTTCGGACGGCACGCCTACCACCTTGTTCCAAATGGAGAAGGCCTCATCGTCATCCAGGTAAATGGTGACCCAGAGCTTCTCCGCCGGTATCTTCAGGTGTTCTGTGACATACTCCCATGCCCACGGTATGGCTTTTTCTTTAAAGTAGTCCCCAAAGGAAAAGTTGCCCAGCATTTCAAAAAAAGTATGGTGCCGGGCCGTCCTGCCTACCGACTCAATATCAGGTGTGCGAATACATTTCTGGCAAGTTGTCACCCTGGTATAGTCAGGCTTGGCGGCGCCTGTAAAAAAGGGCTTAAAGGGCACCATTCCCGCGGCGGTCCACAGGATACTCGGGTCGTTTGTGGGAATTAAGGAAGCGCTGGGCAATATTTTATGCCCTTTGCTTTCAAAAAATTTTAAATAGCTCTCCCTGATTTCATTACCAGTCATCATCGAGTATAAAACCTCAACTTTTTTTGTATTTTTGCGCATTAATTATACAAAATATCCCTCT
>JALHFC010000049.1:0-19115 GCA_022839445.1 Pelotomaculum sp. | reverse complement strand
TTTCCAGGGCGTCTATAAAGGCCCTCATGGCCTCGTGCCGGGCGATTGTCACGCGTATATACTGGGGAAACCTGAAGCCGGTCATGGAACGGATCATTACTCCCTGTACCATCAGCTTGCGGTAGGCCAGGGTGTCGCTGAAGGGCAGTTTCACCATTATAAAGTTACCCTCGCCGATATTAAAGGGAAGGTTCAAGCGTTTCAGTTCCCTGCCCAGATATTCTTTCTCCTCGCGCACCAGCCTTCTGGTGCGCCGGATATGCTCCTCGTCATCCAGGGCCAAAAGGGCCGCCTCCTGTGCCGGTGAGTTGACGGAGTAGACGACGCAGGCGCGTCGGATGATATCCACCACGTTTACACTGCCCGCCAGGTAGCCGATCCTGAGCCCCGCCAGGCCGTACATCTTGGAAAAGGTCCGGAAAACAACCAAGTTGGGATACTCGCCGAGCAGAGAGATGCCGTCCGGAAAGTCCTCCTTTTCAACAAACTCAAAATAGGCCTCGTCTACAACGACTATCTGCCTGCCATCTACCCTATTTAAAAAATTGCGCAGTTTTTCTTTATTCCAGTAAGAGCCGGTGGGATTATTGGGGTTGCAGATGAATATGATTTTAGTCCGCCCGTCTATCTGTTCGAGCATCGCCTCGTCGTCGAACCCGAAATTTTTAAGTGGCACAAGCCGTGCTTCAAAGCCGGAAAAGATTGCAACCCACTCGTAAACCGCGAATGTCTTGTCGGCGGTTATAATGTTGTCCCCCGCCTCACAAAAAGCCTTGATCACAAATGCAATCACCTCGTTCGCCCCATTGCCGAGGAGAATCTGGTCAGGGTGCAGTTTGTGCTTTTCGGCAAGCTTTAAACGCAGGTAATAGGAGTCCCCGCTGGGGTAAACCGCAGCCCTGGGGGCTTCATATTTGCGCAGGGCCTCCTGTGCCGCGGGCGGTGGGCCAAGGGGGTTTTCGTTATTATTAAGCCTGAAAAGCCGGGAACAGCCGAACATCTTTTTCAGCTCGGGGTCGGGCTTGCTCGGGATATAAGCATCGAAGGTCTTGATGTAGGCGGGAACCAGGGCTTCTAGGTTTGTAATCATTTTGGTTCACCGGCCTCATATTGGAATAAAACCAGATCTCCGGTCCCCGCATAGGGAAGGAGCAGGCGGGGTCTGAATCCGCAACTCGTCAGGTAGGGGACCATGTCCGCGGACGAGGCCTTCCCCAGGTCCATTTCAAAAAAGATATTCTTGTGTTTTTCTTTGCGCAGGGCTGTTATATGATTTTTCAGGTTATTACCCGCGTCTACCCCCGCTATTAGAAGCCGCAAGGTAACCTGATCCTGCAAACGGTCGAACTCGGTTGTAAAAACCGAGTAAGGATTTTTCTGCTCGCCCTGGCTCCCGGCAATATGGATATCACGGGGTAAAACCAGGCGTTCATATTCCTCACGCAGGAAATCTGACAGCCAGGCATGTGCCCATACCCTGCTGCCCATATCTTCATTTAACTGCCGGTAATAGGCCTTACGTTCAGTAAACACCCCGTCCGCCCGGTAAAAATCTGTCGAGCCAAGATATTCAAAATACTTTGCGGCTATTGCCGGTTCCACATAGCGGTTAATAATTCCCGGATTTTTGGAACGGCCGGCCCTTGCCAGGAATTCATCCAGCAAGGCCTCGCTCATCTCCTGCCCCGTGGTAAACGCGTAAGGACCGAAGCA
Source organism: Pelotomaculum sp. (assembly GCA_022839445.1). GTDB lineage: Bacteria > Bacillota > Desulfotomaculia > Desulfotomaculales > Pelotomaculaceae > JALHFC01. The sequence goes on along the minus strand of JALHFC010000049.1, from coordinate 17,402 downwards.
CTCTATTGTCTTTTCCCCGTTTACCGCCCAGATGATTCCGCCCCTCACGCTGTCTTTCCCGTCAAAAGCAATTAGAGAAGCGTACTCTCCGCCGGCGACCATATCCACAAGTTTGCCCGGAAAAAGTAAAAAAGAAGGATAGCTATGAGCAGGGCAAAGTCCTGCGATACGCAGGCAGAATTCTTTCAGTTCCTCGGCCCCGGCCGCCCGGACAAAAAACTCATTTGATGATTCTGGTGATTGGAGGTTTTGTGCCGCCGGGAGGGGGTAGGTTTTCTCTTTCAAGAGGGAGAGCCTCATTTTATCATGATGTTCCATATTTAAAAACAAACGGTCCACCAAACGGGATGCAATCAGAAGGCCCATCTCTTCAAGCCATGCCTGATCGTCCATAACAATATTTGAAGTAATGTTCAAAGCCCGCAAGTTAAAGCTTTTCATCTGAAACAACAGGTCCAGCCGGACATAGTAGCCGCGGTTTTGGCAAAGGATACCTATTCTTTCTTGGCCTCCGGCGTTCTTGCAGAGGTAGGAAAAGATCTCCTCAGCCGCCAGAGTCAGCTTCAGCGCGTCGCCCTGCTCCATCATGTATGACCTTGCCGACTTTTCAACAACGGCCAGCAGCACGGGCAGGAATTCCTGTTTCAAAGGCAATTCCAGAAAAACATCTTTGCCGTCCATAATTTTTACTTCAACTCCCAAATAAATTTGCCCCGGGTAAATTCTTTAAGGACTTAGCCTTAAAAATACGCGATTGTTTTAACACCAAGGTAAATGAACTAAAACAAGTTAAAGACAGCCTGTTCTTTCGTTAAGTTATTCGGCAGGCGCCGCTGCCGTTTCCACCCGTGGAATGAGGAGAAACGCCGTGGTAATGATAACCACCATCAGGCCGTTGGCTCCTATCAAAACCGGCAAATCCACCACCTGACTGAGCAAGCCGTTTAAAAACATCGTGATGGGAATGGTCGAGTAGCAGGTGGTGGTAAAAATGGCGAAGAATCGTCCCTTCATCGCCTCCGGGATTTCCCTCTGGAACAACGCCTGGATCGCCGTGCCGCTGTATACCATGGATACTCCAAATAAGAACAGCGCGGCGGCCGCCAGGAATTCGTTATGGACAAAAGCCATAACTATAAAGGCTAATCCGATTACGATGCCTCCCCAAAAAGCGCGGTGGTACACACTGCCCCTACTGCCGGTGAAGCTCATCATTAGGGCGGTAAGGACGGCGCCCGCCGCGAGGCTTCCTTCAAATACAGCAACCCAGGTAACCGATTGATTAAAAATAAACTTTACCGCCAGCGGCATAAACAAAAGCATGGAAGAGGCAAAGAGATTGCTAGCCGCGAAAACGGCCAGCATGGCAAAAATGGGGCGGTTGTTTTTAAGATAATAAAATCCCTCGCGCAGCTGCGCCACATAGTTTTCTTTTTGTTTTATTACCGGCCTCAAGTCGGCCTTAACGGCCAGCACCAGGAAGAAGGACGCCAGAAAAGACAGGCCGTTTACAATAAAGGCGCCTATAGTGCCGACGACGGCAATGAAGATCCCGCTTAGCGCCGCGCCCGCTACATTTGACATCTGCAGCACCGAAGAATTCACGGCGACCGCCTTCTCCAGATGCTCCCGGCTAGTGAGCGTGAGCAAAACACTGTTGGTTGCCGACTCGAAAAGAGGCGCCAGTGAAGATATCCCGAAACACAGCAAATAAACAAGCGGTAGGGTCAGTTTTTCACGGTAGAGTAATAAAGACAACAGCAGGACCAAGGCCGCACGCATTATGTCCGCCACCAGAAGGCAATATTTGCGGTTGACACGGTCGGCTACAGTCCCCAGGAGCGGACCGAACAAAATAATCGGCGCCATATTGGCGGCCATGAGCAGCCCCAGGTAGAACTTGCTGTTTTCTCCACCCTCTGTAATAACCCACCATGCCAGCGCGATAGTAAAAAACTTATCGCCGACTGCGGAAAGCACCCGCCCGGCGAATAGCTTCCTGAAATCCGGAAAAAGAACCAGCGGGTGTCCGGAAACGCGCCCTACCGGTTGATTATGGTCCATAACGGGGGAACCAACCTTCCATATGAAATCTATAGCTGCCTAGTTTTCATGCGCAAGCCGGAGCAAAAGGTTGCCAGCCACCATCCGCCTGTATGCGGCGCTGCCCCGGATATCGTCGATCGGTGTGACGCCTGCGGAAACCAATTTCCCCGCCTGGCGCAATCTTTCTTCGGATAAGGTGTGACCGCGTAAAAACTCCTCCGCCTCCGGCAGTGTAACTACCGTGGCGCCTGCGCTACCCCAGGCCAGCTTGATTAATTCAATGATACCGTTTTCATCCTTTTTAGCTTGAACAGCCATACTGGCTACAGTGATGGCCATGGCCTTGCGCTTGCCGGCTTTATAGTATCTGGAAATAGTACCCGGCGCAGGCAGGGGGATGGAAACTCTCGTCACTATTTCACCGCTATGAAGAGACGTCCGGCCAGGGCCTGTAATAAATTCAGCTACCGACACGCTGCGTTTATTAGATTTGGAACGGATATCCACTTCGGCGCCAAAAACATACAGCGGCGGCAACGTGTCGCCGGCAGGCGAAGCGGTGCACAGGTTTCCCCCTATCGTTCCGCTGTGCCGGACCGGCGGTGACCCCAGTACCGACACGGCATCCCACAGCGCCCTGAGCCGTTTCTGCACCGTAAGGTTTTCCAAGAGCCGCTGGTGTGTAACATATGCGCCGATAAAAATTACCTTTTCGTTTTCTCTTATTTGCTTTAATTCATCGATTCTTTCCAGGCAAAACAAAGCAGGAGGTTTGCGCCCGGTCTTTCTAATCCGGACCAGAAGGTCCGTCCCGCCGGCCATAACCGCCCCGCCCGGGTTGGCGGACATTATAGCCCATAGTTCGTCTAAGCTATCGGGGAAGAATATTTCCATCATTAATTAACCCCCTGCAAGGCCAGCGAGGCAAAGTATACTGCGTCTACAATTTTTTGATAACCCGTGCAGCGGCAGATATTGCCGCTGATCCCTTCCCGGATCTGTTCGCGGGAGGGAGTGGGGTTTCTCCTCAGGAGGTCAACGGCCGCCAGGATCATGCCGGGGGTGCAGAAGCCGCACTGCACCGCGCCGTAATCGACAAATGCCTGCTGAACGACGTGAAAGCAGCCGTCTTTAGCTAACCCTTCAATAGTGATCACCTCGCGGCCTTCCAACTGAGCGGCCAGCATCAGGCAGGAAAGACGGCTCTCCCCGTCCACCAGGATAGTGCATGCGCCGCATTCTCCCGCTCCGCAGCATTCCTTTGAGCCGGTAAGTCCGCATTCCTCCCGGAGCAGGTCGATCACGCGGCGGTCCGGTTCGATTTCAATTTCTGTTTCTTTTCCGTTTAGCAAAAAATTTATTTTCAACGGTTTTTGCCCACCTCGTTCCTACTTATAGCTGCTAGGACCTTTTCAGCGGTCAGCGGTCCGGAAGAGATTCTGGTTTTGCAAACACGGGCAAGTGCGTTGGCGACAGCTGGGAATGCGCCGTTTATTGTGATTTCCCCGACTCCTTTCATGCCGTATGGCCCGTCTTCTTCCTGCAGCGGGATGGCGATAGATTGGATATCCGGGATGTCCAGCGCCGTGGGCAGGATGTAGGCGCCAAAATCTCCCGTCAGGATCCGGCCTTCGCTGACCAAAAAGTCCTCGAATAAAGTATAGCCCAAGCCCTGGGCGATACCGCCGTGGACCTGCTGATCAAACAGTTCGGGGTTTATAATCCTGCCGGCGTCAGTGAAGGCGATAAAGTCGCATACGGTCACCTCACCCGTGAGTATATCGGCCTCAAGTCTTACAAGGTTTACCCCAAAGGAATATACCCGGTGGGGGTAGCCGTGGATGCGCAGGCTCCCGCCCGTTGGCGGCTTCTGCCTGTTGACAGGGCAAGTGTAGCTGTTTGCAGCGGTCCGTTCCGACTGATCCATGGTTGTAGACACAAATGACAGGTGTATTTCCCTTCCTGTGGGGATGTGCCTGACATGTCCGGGTACCAGCCCGAGGTCTTCCGCTCTTACATGCTCGAAAAACTGATATGTGAACAGAAGTGACGCCCGCTCTAAAATCCTTTTGCGCAAGGCTTGGGCCGCACCGATAAGCGCGTTGCCGAATGTAAATGTCGTGCGGCTTGCCGAAGACGAGCCGGAAGGGAGGGTCTGCGCGGTATCCGGCAGCACTAGCTCCATGTTGTCCAGGGTTTGGGACAGGATGTCTCCCGCGATTTGCAGGTACGTGGCTGCATTTCCCTGGCCCATGTCGGAAACGCCTGCGTATATTATTAATCGTCCTTCCCCGGTCAGTTCTATTTTCGCATTCGCGTTATCAGGGATAACCGGGCCGTAACCGATGCCGTGATTGATCGCGGCGATACCGGTGCCGCGTTTTTTAAACGGCGGCGCCAAGCTTTCCCAACGCTCACGTTCCCGCCACGCGGCACTATCGCGGGCCGTTTCGAGACAGGCCAAAATACCGGTTGACTGAGTCAGCGTTACACCGGACGGTGTAGTGTCTCCACGGCTGACAGCGTTTTTTAACCTGAATTCAAGCGGGTCAAAACCGGCAATCCTAGCTAGTTCGTCAATTACCTGCTCGATCGCCGCATGTGCTTGAGGGGCGCCAAAGCCACGGAAAGCGCCCGCGACAGGATTATTCGTATAAACGGCAATTCCTTCTATCGATGCATGGGGAATCCGGTATGGGCCGCCGGCATGTTCCATCGCGAGCGCTAGCACCTCGCAGCCCAGAGAGGCGTACGCCCCGGTATCCATCACAATCCGGCAGTCCAGCGCATGTAGGATGCCTTCCTGGTCACAGCCGAGTGAATACTTTAAAATGGCGGGATGGCGCTTCGTACCCGCCAGAAAGCTTTCCTCACGCGAATACCACATTTTCACCGGGCGGCCTCCGGAGTGTTGCGCAGCCAGGGCGAGAAACGCCTGCACCGTAATACCGTCTTTCCCGCCAAAGCCGCCTCCCAGGTACGGTGCAATCACTCTTATTCTACAGGAAGGTATTCCCAGCGCGTGTGAAATCTCCGTTCTGTCGCGAAAAGGTGTCTGGGTCGAGGCCACGATCACCAGGGCGCCATCATCTTCCAGCCAAGCTACCCCGGCTTCTGTTTCGAGGAATGCGTGTTTTCGCCCGGGATGCAGGACGGGCGCGTCTTCTAACATGGCGGCTTCCGGATCGAACACTGCGGGAAGCGGCTCATATTCCACACTGATCAATTCCAGCGCCTGTTGTAAGGTATACCTTGACTCGGCCAGCACCAGTGCGATTGAGTCACCGTAATGCCTTACGGTATCTTCGGCTAGTACAGGCTGGTCTTTTTCCAGTATCCCCAGGCGGTTGCTCCCCGATATGTCCTTATGGGTAAGGACGGCCGCCACTCCGGGCATTTCTTTAGCCCGGGAAATGTCTATGCTCCTTATCAGCGCGTGAGCGTATGACGGGCGTTTAACCCCGCACCAGAGCAGGTTGGGAGGATAGTAATCTGCGGCGTACTGTTCTTTACCGGTAACTTTCGTAAAGGCGTCGGCGCGCGGCGCGTTCATTCCCACGGTCAAAGGTTCTCTTAGCATTAGTTTCACCTCTAAAACTGCGGCTCATGGTACTTATCAATAATACTCACTATAACCCTCGATTCAATCGGATTCATGCGGCTCACCACAACTTAAGGTCTTAAAGGCCTTTTTAAACATGCTCACCGGCTCGATGAATATTTCCATAGTTCCCCCGCAGATCATGCCGTCTTTTTCCGTCATGCCCGCATTCAGAGAAACTCTATAAAGGCACGGCGTATCTTTGTCAATGACGTCCAGGGCTTTAAGCCGAACTTCCGACTCGCCGCTGCCCCCTCCGATAGTCCCAAGAGTATTTCCGCCCTTATATACCATTATTTTTGCTCCGGCTTTGCGCGGAGTGGATCCTTCGGTTCTGACTACCGTCGCGACAGCCGCGGAAATGCCTTCCCGCACGGCCTCCAGTATTTTAAATAAAATTTCCCCGCGGGGGGAAGGCGCTTCATAAACACTTACTTTTGCCGGTTTATCCCGGCAGTCTCCGCTTAAGGAAACTGCAGCGCCTCCCCGGCGGACCTTGATTAATTCCGCAGCTATGCTTACGGCAATCTCCTCGGGAGTCTGCGCCCCTATGTCCAGGCCGATAGGCATGTGGACCCTGTCGACTTTTTGAATGTCAAAACCTTCTTCAAGCAGTTGACTCCTTGCCATTTGCACCTTGCGCCTGCTGCCGATCATGCCCAGGTAGGCAACAGGATAATTAATCACCTGCCTGAGGCATTCAAGGTCATGTTTGTGGCCGCGGGTGACAATTACAACGCTGCTTCTACGTCCCAGGGCCAGGGCATCCTCCAGGCCGGAGAAATTATGGCAGATGCGCCTGTAGGCGCCGGGGAAATGCCTGGCGGATACAAAATCCGGCCGGTCGTCAACTACTGTAACCCTGTAACCCATTAAGCGGCCGAGCCCGGCAAGGGACTGGGAGATGTGTCCGCCGCCCAGGATGATCAGTTCTTGCGGCGGAAGGTACGGTTCTATCATTACAGTCGCGCTTTCCTCCGGCTTTAAAGGGTTGGATATCTTCAGCACCTCAAATGCTCCGTTGGAAAAACCGGCAGGGACCAACCCGGCAACTTTACCCTCCAGCCAGGATAACCGTATATTCCCTACCCCTTCCCCACTGTCGGGAATGTAAATTTGCTTTCGCCCCAGCACGTAATCAGGAAGGCCTTTTTCATCTATAACTGTTACTATTACGCTTTCTTCCATGAAAGCATATCTCATTATGGTTATATCTCCTACGTGAGTGCTCCATTAATTTGCTATTTGGAAATGTGTTCTTCCACATAACCGACTACATCGGCCAGGGTTTTAAGCTTTAAAATGTCCGACCCGGGGATAATTAAGTCGAAGGACTCTTCCATGTCGGTCAAAATCCAGCTAAAGGCCAGTGAATCCACACCCAGTTCGGCCAGTTAATCATTAAGGTCTATATCCTTCTGCTGGACGTCCTCCACATGTTTGTCGATAATTCCCCTCAAGATTTTTTCGATTTGCTTTTTGTCCATCTCTATCACTCCTTCATTTTTATCTTATTTTGGCATTTATCACCTCAATGCAACCGCCTGCCAGTCACTTTTTACAATTTCCAGGATCTTTTTAGCCCGCTTGGAATAGAGTTTAATGCCATCAAAGTTTGGCGGCATGGATATCTTTTGCATCAGCAGCCCGTCGTCGTCAAACCAGCGGGGAAGTAGCCCTCCGAGAAAATAGCCATGCCGGCGCAAAATATCAACTGTTGCGCCTGTCCACGGATGGGTCAGCTTAAAAAATACCTGGACAACTATACTTCCGTCGGCGTCAGCCTGAGGGTATAGCGGTGGCCGAAATCCTCCGCAGAATACAGGTATGGCACGGATTCCTCATAAACCGGCGGAAGGTAAATATCCTGTCCCCTGGTTTTGAATGTTTTAAAAACTGTTAGGTTGGAGACGCGCCCGGTGTTGGCCATCGGCTTAGTGAAGGCTTGCTCGTATGACTCTGCGGGCATCAAGTCGATTTCCAGGGCAGTTTCATAAGAGCCCTCGACCCTACTCATCCGCTGGGTAAATATATGGTTGCATACCGCTTCCCCCCATATTTGCTCCAAACCGTGTCGCAACGGGATCTCCTTTGCAGAATATCTAAAGAGCTTAAAAGCCATGTCTGTCAACCGGTAGTCTTGCCTTACCATCAACTGGCCGGCTTCATACAAGCGGGGATTGGGCGGCGAAGAACGATAAAAGGCGATATGCCCCACCACTTCGCCCGTTAAGGTGCGAGCCACTGCCCGGTATGCTTCACCGGTCTCATCCTGACGAACCAGGACTTTAGGATCATAAAGCTCCTTAATAGGGTAATTTTCCCCGTAAACCGCCCGGTATAACGCCACCACGCCCGCAGCATCGGCGGGATGAAAAAAATCGATTTCCCAGAGTTTATCTTTTTTTTCTATCTCAGCTTTCACGCCAACACTCCCTATACAAATAAGATTAAAACATTAAATATGATAATATTATACAGTAGTTATGCAGTTACAGTAAATAAGTGCCAAAAAATATTTATAGTCTGACCTTGGCCTTTTGCAATGCAAACCTTACAATTACTTTCAGCATCGCCGCCACCGGCACCGCCAGCAGCATTCCGGGCAGACCATACAATTCCCCGCCGGCCAGCAGGCTAAATATTACCACCAGGGGATGCAGTCCGACCTTGTCACCTAGTATCTTTGGTGAAATAATATTTCCTTCCACCTGGTGTATGACTAAAAAAGCAATGGCTACTTTCACCGCCAGCCACTTGGACTTGAGTATGGCCAGGCCGACAGCCGGCACGGCCCCGATTATTGGGCCAAAATACGGAATAATTTCTGCCAGGCCCGCAAAGATACCCAGCATCAGGGCAAACTCTACCCCTAGCGCGGCCATGGCGGCAGCGGTCATCCCCCCTACGATGGCGGCTATCAACAAATAACCTCTGACAAAGCTCCCTAAGACTTTGTCAATTTCCCGGAATAGCTCGACCGCCTCTTCCCGCCAATTTTGCGGTATAGCTGAAATAGCTCTTTTTTTAATTAGATCAATGTCTTTTAAAATATAAAAAGACAACACCGGGGCCAGCAAGATTTTAAAAATGTATCCCAGTGTGCCCACTATCGCTGCCAGTGAGTCACTTACAACCTTTAAAATAATTTCTTCCACCCACTGAATTCTTTCGTCTATGACCTGCCTAACACCGAGCGGGATACCCAGGCCGGTGTAGCGGGACTGGATAGACCGGGTAATCTCTTGGACCTGCGCGGTGTAATAAGGCACTGTTTCCGAAATTGTATTCAGTTGGCTGACAATGCGGGGGATACCGTACATGAAAATAGCGGCCGTTATAAAAAACAAGGCCAGGTAGGCAAACAGGATGCCCCACACCCGGGACATGCCTTTTTTAGTGATAGCGTTGACCAGCGGGTTAAGAAGATAGGATATCAATACGGCAAGGGCAAAAGAAAAAAACAAGCTCCGCGCCAGGTATAAAAGGTATATCGAAAAAATAGCAATAATAACAATAATAAGCGATCGCCATGTTTTATTTTCTTTCCAGAAAGGCAAGGATTTCTCACCACCAAGTAAAAAGTGAGGAGATTAATTCTCCCCACTTAGTTTTCCCTGCTTTTTAAAAAACTGTTATCTGATCAGGTCGTTAACTGTTTTTGTAACTCCCCGGAGCACCCTGTTTGCCCGGGACCGGGCTTGTTTACTGCTCATGCCCAGGATGCTTCTTCTAGCCTGGGCGCGGCGCCCTCCTACCACCATGCTGATAGTTGCCCCGATAATACCACCGGTTATGATACCCCTCCAAAAATTTTGCACCAAATAACACCCCCTCGCCAAATCTAGAGTAAAAATTCGTTTTGCGGGTCAAAAGCAACCAAGCTACCATCTTCAGCCACCTCGTAAATCTGAACGCCTTCTTTATTGATGCGGTATTCCACGCAACAATCCCAGCAATAAAACTGGTCTATACCAACCTTCCCGCTGGCCTTTCCACCACATACCGGGCATTTCAAAGTTTTACTCGCCCCCCATAGGAAGCAAGGGGACGGTTCTCCTGCTTCCGCTTCTTTCAGGAAGCAGGAGAACCGTCCCCTTGCTTCCATAAAGTCATTCGCTGATATACCGCTAAATTACTGACTTTACATGATATTATGTCCTTTTAAATATGAAAAAATGCGAAATAATATCATCGTACTTTTCTTAACACGAAAAATAGTTTTTTGACGCTGAAGGACGCTGATTTTTATGATTTACACTGAATAAAAAATCATAATAAATCTCTATAATGGCTTTCTGCAACGCCCCTATTTTCACCGGCGGTTGTGCCTTGCATGTTAACAAAAATAGAGGACCTTTAATAAGGTCCTCTATTTAAAGAAATGGTGCGTCCTGTTTAGGGGATTTAAAAATATCACTCCATTGTTATACCGGCGCTCTCTATCGTGGCGCCGCCGACCAGATAATCCCCCTGATAAAAGGCTACCGCCTGCCCGGGGGTGATGGATCGTTGCGGCATGTGAAAATCGACTTTGAGCCGGCCGCCCGTTAGCGGCGTCAAGGTGGCCGGGGCGGGCCTGCCTTTGTAACGCACCTGCGCCTCGACTTCTACCGGTCCGTCCAGGCGGTCATATAGAATCAAGTTTACGTCCCCGGCGATTAAACCCGAACCCAAGGTGGCTTCTTCCGGGCCCAAGGTAATGGCATTTCTTTCGGGATCGATTTTTATTACATACAGCCTTTCCCCGGTGGCTATGCCCAGCCCCTTTCGTTGCCCGACGGTGTAAAAAGGGATGCCCCTGTGCTCCCCGATAACGTTGCCTTCTAAGTTTAAAAATACTCCCGGCCTGACGTCCCCGGTTTTTTCCCGTAAAAATTCCCGGTAGTTATCATCCTGAATAAAGCATATCTCTTGGCTTTCGGCCTTGCCCGCAACCGGTATGTCCAGGTCGGCGGCGATGCTCCGCACCTGCTCTTTAGTGAATTCCCCCAGGGGCATCAGGGTGCGGGCGATCTGGCGCTGGGTGAGACCGTACAGCGCGTAAGTCTGGTCCTTCCTTCCGTCTACCGCCCGGCGCACCGTATAACGGCCGTACTCCCCGCTAAAACCCAACCGCGCATAATGCCCGGTGGCGATATATTCCGCGCCGAAAGCAAGGGCCCAATCTAATAGCGCGCCGAATTTAACATAACGATTGCACACCGTACAAGGGTTAGGCGTGCGCCCGCACAGGTACTCACCTATAAAATAATCGATAACCTTTTTTTCAAAAACGCAGCGAAAGTCAATAACATAATAGGGTATGCCGAGACAGCCGGCAACCCGCCTTGCGTCTTCTACCACCATCCACTCGCAACAGTCGTCGCACTTTCCTTCCGCGCCGGGTAACATAGCATCCCACAACCGCATGGTCACGGCAGTGACGTCATAACCCTGCTCTAACAGAAGGGCGGCGGTGACAGAACTGTCTACCCCGCCGCTCATGGCAACAATCACACTCGTTTTAGCCACAGGCTCACGCACCCTGCCGGTTTCTATAATCTTCAATGGCCTTGTGCATCGCGTCCGCCGCCATATTGGAGCAATGCATTTTTTGCGGCGGCAAGCCGTCCAGCATCTCGGCCACCGCTTCGTCGGTGATTTGGAGGGCGTCTTCCAGCGTTTTCCCTTTCGCCATTTCCGTCAGCATACTGCTGGAAGCTATTGCGGCGGCGTCCCCGATCCCGTCTGCGCCGGGTATTTCCCCGACATTTCTGGGGTTTTCAAAGTGGTCCATTACTTTCTCGCTATACATGCTATGCAAGCCCCCCTCGACACAAAAAATATATTTTTTAAATACAAACTTTGATTGTTTAACGCAAAGTTTCTTCGGCCTCCCGGCACATATCGGCGAGGGTGATGGAATCGAGCACCCCGGCGATACCGTCGCGTACCCGGGCCCATACCGTGCGTGTTATGCAATTATCAGCTTCATCACACATACCTGGGTTATCTTCACTGACACAGTGAACCGGCGCGATAGGACCCTCCAGCGCCCGGATAACATCTCCCACCCTGATCCGGGAAGGTTCACGGGCAAGGATATAGCCGCCCAAAGCCCCCCTGACACCGATAACAAGATCTGCAGATCAAACATAGCCTTTAGTCCATAATGCCCCCTCGTGGAAAGCCGCAAGGAACCACATCCTTAAGTAAAAATATGTGCCGCTGAGATATCATAGCATGGCACTCGGGTATTGTCAATTGTCATTTAATCAAAGTAAAATGTTGCCATTCACGTTAATCAGGAGTCGGGATTTTCCAATGGCGCCAAAGGCTTCTCAATATAAATACTCCTGCTGGGAAAAGCGGCTGTTACACCTTCCTGCTCCAGTATCTCCATTATTTTAAAGTTCACGTCTTCCTTTACCCTCAGGAACTCCCCCCATACTGTTGTAACGGTAAAGAAATATAGTAATATATCCAGGCTGTTCTCCGCAAATTTATCGAAGCCTACAAAGATGGTTTCCTTGTGAATTTCCGTGTGATTCTCCAGCATTGTCCTTATTGCGCGTATACACCTTTCCAATTTATCCCTCGGCGTGGAATACGCAACCCCCAGTTGGAAAGTTACCCGGCGCTTTCCCATTTTGGACCAGTTAGTTATAGATTCGTTGGCTAAAGTGGCGTTCGGCACCGTCACCAAAGCCTGTGCAAATGTCCTGATTTTTGTACTCCTAAATGATATATCTTCCACTGTTCCCTCCGCACTCGGGGTTTTAATCCAATCACCGATGGAAAAAGGCTTGTCAAGTATTATTATCATACCGCCGAAAATGTTGGACAAGGCATCCTTGGCGGCCAGGGCAAAGGCCAATCCTCCCAGGCCGAGACCAGCTATCAAACCGTTAATATCATAGTCCCATTCCTGAACGATAATGGTAAATGCAAATAAAACAGTCACAACCCTTAAAAATTTTGATAGGAAGGGGAACAGTATCTTATCGATCTGAACATTTAATTTTTCCTGGATCTTTTTAAACAATATTGACTGCACATCTTCCAAATTATAGAGACCCCAGGTTATCAGTACTATAACTGCAGAGCGAAAAATCCTGGTAGTCAGTGATTTTTGAACCTCGCTGAGAGGCAAATACAATAAAGCCGCATATATGCCCAGGATCACAAAAAAGACTCGCATAGGACCTTCAAAAGACAGCAGTATTTTTTTATCCAGTTCAGCATCTGTTTTTGAAAATAATTTTAATATCAAGTTAAAAACATAGGTTGTAAAAATTTTTCTCAACAACATGCAGCCCAGGAATATTAAGGTTACTACAACTGCATACTGCGCCGTGGCTGGTAGTGTATTCAACAACGATCTGAAACCATCAATGCAGCCAAAGACGGTGTCCGGCATCCAGTCAAACCACCTTTCACGAATACATCTTTCTATAATATAACACGAAAACCTTTCCAAAAAAATTCAAACTGATAAACACCGATAACTGGACCTGCCGGGCTAAAAAGCCGCTAATGTAGTTATTCATACATAAATATTTTCTTGCAACCGACAACTCAATGTGTTATAATAAGTTGTAGGTAATAAATTACAAATAAAATAGCGTCTTTTTACCGCTTAATTCTTATTAAGAAACGGGGGAACCAGTATTCCGGGGTGAATCCTTTCTGGAGAAAGGTAGGGTTACGCTCTTTCGACCCGAATCCGTCAGCTAACCTCGTAAGCGTTGAAAGGGAAGAAGATCAAATACGGCATTAGACGGCATGGATCAGCTTGTCGTTTATTTACCTATTTCTTTGAATCCCGGGCGGTGTTACCGGGTTTTTTTATTCTTAGATCATGAAAATTCTTCAGGAGGTTGCATTATGTCCAGACCTATTCATATAGCTTTCATCAACTCCCAGATAAACCGGTCATTAAGCCATTATCTGTTCAGGTATCCTTTTACTTAGCTTATGCGGGGCATGGGCTGTAAACATTCCTGTAGTTTAAGGCAGGCAATGGAGTGTTATTCTAATTAATAGACGAATGGTTTGTCAAATATATGCTGTGATTATACTTGGAAATGTTTAATAGGGGAGGGATAATTAACGTGTTTCAGTTGCTAAACTTAAAAGATAATGTTAACTGGCCGGACTGGAGATGGCAGATGAGGCGCCGGATCCGGTCGATGGAGGAACTGGCTGATTTTATCAATTTAACGGACGACGAAAAACTAAACATACAAAAAGCGTGCGACGTATTTCCTATGGCAATTACCCCTTATTACGCGTCGCTTATTAAGAAGGAAGATCCCGGATGTCCCGTCCGCATTCAAAGCATACCGGACTTTCAGGAGTTGATTAGGGGATGTGGTGATATGGAAGACCCTCTGCACGAGGATACAGATTCTCCCACGCCAGGATTAACTCACCGTTACCCCGACCGTGTACTGCTGCTGGTTACCAATGAATGTTCAATGTACTGCAGGCACTGTACCCGCAAGCGCAAAGTGGGAGACCGGGGTGGAAACATTTCCGACAGCGATATTGAACGGGGAATTATGTATATAAAATCTCATCCGGAAATACGAGATGTCCTGTTGTCAGGAGGGGACCCTCTGATATTGCCCACCGTAAGGCTGGAGCGAATTGTCCGAAAAATCAGGGAGATTCCTCATGTGGAGGTTATACGGATCGGCACCCGCACCCCGGTTGTTATGCCGCAAAGAATCACCAACAGCCTGGTCGATATGATTAAAAAATACCACCCCATCTGGATCAACACACACTTCAACCATCCGTGTGAATTTTCACCGGAATCCGTAAGCGCACTGGCCAGGCTGGCCGACGCCGGCATTCCTCTGGGGAACCAGACGGTCCTGCTCAGGGGAGTCAATGATTGTCCCATGGTTATAAAGAAACTTGTGCACCTGCTGGTTAAAAACCGGGTCCGCCCTTATTATCTTTATCAGTGCGACTTGTCAAGAGGCATTGAACATTTTCGAACCCCAGTATCAAAAGGTATAGAAATTATGGAGGCTTTGATCGGGCACACCTCCGGTTTTGCCGTACCTACTTATGTCGTCGATGCGCCCGGAGGAGGAGGAAAAATCCCCGTCCTGCCTAATTACCTGATATCCATGACCAACTCCAAAATATTGTTGCGCAACTATGAGGGCGTTATTTGTGTTTACGAAGAAGCGGCAAACCCCGACTCGATCTGTAAACCATCTTGCTCCATATGCAAGGATAAGAGTTTTCATGAAAAGCCTGTCGGCCTTCAAAAACTAATTGATCCAAGCAACAATATAATAAGCCTGGTACCCGAAGGAAATACCCGCAAAGCCCGCAATTCTTCTCATAGAGGTGGGGCTCATGCCAACGCGCAATAAAAATACTCGCCCCGACAAGTGGGGAATTGTGCAAGAAAAGGAATTTAACTGCCGCATTCTAACTTCACCGTACAACAAGCGGATTACCGTTTATGATTTTGAACTTGAAGGAAACGAAGGCGCAGGGAAAATGGTCCGGGTCCTTACTGAAAAAGCTCTGAAAAGAGGGCTCGACAAAATATGGCTTAAATCCAAAGTAAAATGGGTACATGCTTTTACCAGCGCCGGCATGCAATTGGAAGCGAAGATACCCGGCTATTTTATGGGCAAGGAGCAGGCGCTAATATTTGCAAAATATCTTAGTGTAAAAAGACAAACAGCATCAAACAAAAACGGCAGGCGCCAGGTAATCAAATTGCTCCTCAATTCCGCCGCCGAACCGAAAAAACGGATGCCCGCAACCGGGATTACACTGAAACAAGGACAAGCCCAACATTGCAAGGACCTGGCCCGGCTGTACGACAGGGTTTTCATCACTTATCCTTTCCCGGTTTTTGATCCCGGCTATTTAAAGAACACGATGGAGCACGGTGTTTATTATATGACAGCGTGGACAGAAGAAGAAGGACTAGTTGCAGCAGCCTCTGCGGAAATAAACTTTAAGGAAAAAAATGCGGAAGTGACAGATTTCGCAACTCTGCCCGAGTGGAGGGGACGGGGACTGGCAAGCTGTCTTCTTAAGCAACTTGAAACACGGCTCAGGAGTGGAGGAATCCGTTGTTTTTACACCATCGCCCGAAGCAGTTCTGCCGGAATGAACAAGGTGTTCGCCGGTTTGGGTTACGGGTTTCGTGGAATATTGAATAATAATTGCAATATAGGCGGCGATTTTGAAGATATGAATGTCTGGTCCAAAAATTTATATCGGGGACAGTTCTTAATGTGAATTTATGAATTCAAACACACCGACTGGAAGAGGCAGTTTTTTCGTGTCGCATTGATCAACCAATAATTACCCCTGCCCCCCGCCGTATGTAACAAGGAGGAAGCAAAAAGAACGTCCCTTTGCTTCCCCTTTTGCTTCCCGGCAAAATCTTAAAAGTCACGCTGGGCAGCGAGAACACATTGATATATAATATGGTATGTTGGGGACAGGAGGTCCGGTTTTGAACAACAAGGAAATTGCAATTAACAAGCAGGATAAACTCTGGACAAGGGATTTTGTTCTAATTTGCCTGGCCAACCTGACTATTTTCATGGGTTTTCAGATGCTCCTCCCTACCCTTCCGGTTTACGTCAATTTCCTTGGCGGGGACGAAGCGATGGCCGGACTGGTTATTGGCATTTTTACAGTGTCCGCAGTACTGATCAGGCCATTTGCCGGCATGGCCCTGGATGTTTACGGCAGGAAGATAGTCTATATGCTGGGTCTGTTGGTCTTCCTGATTTCCACACTGGCTTACAACTGGGCTCCGACAGTCCTGGCCTTGCTGGCAATCCGATTTATCCACGGTTTTGGCTGGGGCGCCGCCAGCACGGCGGGAGGTACAATTGCTGCCGACCTGATACCTAAAAAAAGACTCGGCGAGGGAATGGGATACTACGGCCTGGCCAGTACACTGTCCATGGCCGTTGCTCCGACCGCAGGATTGTATATTATCAGCATCGCGAGCTTTACAATCATAAAACAATCCGTTCAAACCACAACAAAATAAAGAAACCTTCCCCAAACGAGGAAGGTTTCTTATGTTAAGAGCCCGCAATGACCTATTCTCGACTATCATAGATATCTTGGGAGCCTGCAGCAATCTCTTTTGACTGCTACAAACCCCAATTTTTTTATTGTAAATTAGCAACCGACACCCATGATAATCTTAGCTCGACCAATGGATATCGCTTGCGACCCTGCAACAGTCTTTACAACCGCTGCAAAGCCTGCCGGAACATCCACCAGTCTGCCCGCCGGCTAATACCGAGCCATTCCTGACCTGGTATTAGCCTTTGGCCGACTGTTACAGAGCCCTTCGACCCTATAACAGTCTTGGCTTTAGCCATTACGGACCCTTGTAAATCTAATTATGCCCGTGCAGAGTAAAAATAATTCATAAAAATTTTCCGGTAAAATATTGCTTTTTTATATGCAAAAATCTTTTGACCTAAATGTTTACTAATAGCTTTTGTAGCTATATAATAAAGAAAATTGTGTCCAACTAAGGAAGTGATTTTATATGCCCATCCAGGATGATGACCAACCGTTGTTTAATATCGGTGTGGTCGCCCAACTGCTTCAGGTTCACCCCGAGACCTTACGCATCTGGGAAAGAAATAACCTGATTGAGCCAAAACGGAAAAACCGGCAAAGGTTGTATTCAAACAATGACCTTAAACGTTTAAAATTTATACACAATCTCATTAATAAAAAGGGGTTGAATATTGCC
>JALHFC010000261.1 GCA_022839445.1 Pelotomaculum sp. | reverse complement strand
GAGGCCGGTTCGCCTCCTGTTACCGACAGGCCCGGTGGCGTTACTGAAGAAAAACTGGCGCAGAAGGGTTTTCATAAGGTACCTTTGGAAGACGGCGGAAGCGCGTATATCAAGCAGACCATAAACAACGAAGAGGTTAACGACTTTATCGCTAACGACCGTTTTGCCGCCCTGGCTGCCGATAGCAGCCTGGACCTGACCACCACCTGCTACGTTTTCCCGGTCAAAAATAAGGCGGCGCCGCGTGGTTCTTCTCCCCCTAACATGACCCCGGCGAGTGACGGGGGCGCATATTTTACGACGGGCGGCGTAACATCGGTTTATTACCCGCCGCCAGGAGGTCAGCATTACTCCTATACAGGTCAATCCGCCGGGGCGTATGGGGAAACCTTGTATTATAAAGCGCCGGCCAGGCAACCGGACGGGAGCTATAAAGAGCAGTTTTATAAATTTAACGGTATGAAAGACGGCTGGGAGCCGGTGGCACCGGCAGATTTACCCGCTGATTTTGCCGGCCATAACGCCGCCATCCCGGGCAGCGAGATGACGGGTATGGGCGCAAACTGGCCGACATCTCAATCGGACTCTAACGCCAATGTGGCTACGGTTACAAATACGACTATCGGTATCACCCCGAGTGTCGCCGGTAATCTTAACGGTTCCCCGTGGGTCGGGGGGGCGAATCTCCCCGGTCTGCCATTTAAGATAGGGACTACTTTAATGACCACCGATGCGCTGGAGGCTGAAATGAGTTTGCAGATCACCACATTAAATGCTTTAAAGCATAGAAGATATGGTGACGGCACGATTTGTTACGATCTGCTTGATGATGTTGAAAAGATTCGCTTTAACGAATTGCAGAGAGACATGGAAGACAGTCTGCAAAGGCTTAGAGACTTTAAAGAGGAATACGACAAATATAATATTGTAACGACCGTCGTTGGAGCGACTCTCCCGGGTCTTATATCAGGCGGGGTTGGCGCTGCGGGCGGAGCAGCAGCCGCGGCGGAAGTTGCGCCGGTGTCCTTATTTGTTATCGGCGCAATGGGTACTACCCAGTGCACGTATAACTGCATAGTGGGCAACCAGCAACTGGACAATTTCCGTTCCCAGGTTTCCCAATTCAACGCTTTGAACAATGCCTGGGCAAGAAAGTTTTACCTGAAATGCGGCAATGTTTATACTGCCAGCACCACGACGAATACAGGGTTCAAAATCGATCCGAGCGGCTACGCCTATGAGGGGATGCTGTCCAACGCCGTGGCCGGCGCCAGGGCCGAGTTATGGCTGGCCGGCAACGACAAAGGCGCTAACGCCCGCGTCTGGTCGGAAGCCGCCGATTATGACGAG
>JALHFC010000260.1:390-1741 GCA_022839445.1 Pelotomaculum sp. | reverse complement strand
CGGCGCTGCATATCCCGGGTTAATCCTTTTCTGGGCCCATACCGGAACAGCTTGGGGTTCCCCTTTATTTTCCAGTCCATAAACATATTCGCCGTGTCGTTGATTAGGGAGAATATCTCGTCGGCAGCCAGGTGTTGCCCGGCTTTTGTGATTAAAGTAGCTGTCCTGTCACGTTGATGTTCAACAGTTTTGAGACATTCGCTTTGGAACGAATTCAGCGCCCCCAAGACTTGGTACTGATAAGTTGTCATCCTGGTCCAAAAACTAAACTGGTAGGTCGGCATCGCCACCCCGGAAGAAGTTTTAATCCCGTTTAAAGTAACCGTGTATTTATGATTGTAATTAATTTCATCTTCGTTTGTCCAGATTCTAAGCGTGCGGGTCGCTGCGTCATATTCCGGCTCTATGGTCAAACGCGCATACCCGCCGTCCACGTATATGGTCCGGTTATTAATCGTTTTGGGGTCCATATCCATATTAAAAACAACCTGGATGCACGGGGTGAATTCACTCAGCTCAATGCCCGTATCACCGTCAGCCGGATATGTATGCACA
Organism: Pelotomaculum sp.; assembly: GCA_022839445.1. Classification (GTDB taxonomy): domain Bacteria; phylum Bacillota; class Desulfotomaculia; order Desulfotomaculales; family Pelotomaculaceae; genus JALHFC01. The sequence goes on along the minus strand of JALHFC010000260.1, from coordinate 1,186 downwards.
ACCATAGGGTTTTCCGTCGATGACTTTTTAATCAAATCGATCAGCGCGGCGCTGACCAGGCTGGGATTGGAAGACTCCACATACTTGCCGCCCGTCGCCGCGGCCATGTAGTTATAGCTTTTGTAAACTACGCTGTGGCCGACCCCGCGGCCAACTGCCACCATTGAAACGACAACGCCGGCATTGGCCGCCGAGTCCGCGGCTTCGGACCATGTTTTGCCGGAGCCGGACCTGCCTGTCCCATAGACAGGATCATGCGGCATTGCGTCGCCGACAACAACCAGCAGCTTAATCGCTGTTTTCCGCCACGCTATATCATTAACTCCCTGGTTGACAGCTTCAATATAAGCCTCGGGTTCGTCCCCGCCCGCTCCTCTATACGTGTACATGGTGTTGACGGCGGACTTCAAAACATCGATTTGGTCGGTAGGCTGGCAGGCTATTTCAGTCACATAATCAGAAGTAGAACCGTAATCCATAAATTTAATCGCGCCGAACCGGCTGTCCGGCGCCACAGTGCGGATCTGGTCCACTATACTTTTAACGTCCCTTTTCACGGTATCAATCGTACCGCCCATACTTCCAGTATTATCAATGGCAAACACAACATCAACCGGATTGATTAGAGCGCCGGATTCGGCGCTTGACAAGGCGTTTGCTTGCAAAGCCGTATTCTTTTTCATTATATTAGTTGACCGGTTAACTGCTAATTTATCCCCGCCGGCGGATACGGTTTGAAAATCCAAAACAAATTCCGTCTCCAGCCCTTTAACCGAGCCCGGCGGCAGATAGAGAC
>JALHFC010000260.1:0-376 GCA_022839445.1 Pelotomaculum sp. | reverse complement strand
CCGTTTGCGGGGTCGGTAGATACAACAACAAGCCCGCCGGAGGCGGCATAAAGATCGTTTTCAAAAAAGAACAGGCATCCCCAGGTAAAAAAACAAAACACAAGCAGGGATACCGTGATTTTCCATGTTTTAAACCGTATGTTCAATACTCTAATACCTCACTTTATGAGTACATTTTTCCTTGATGCCCATTTAAAACGTCAATACTCACCAAGCGCGACCTGCTGGAAAAACTAATACATCCAAAAATCAAATCCACTTTTGTTTCTTAAATATTGCCAGCATCAGCCCGGACACTCCTAAAAGCACGGCGGCAATCATAACAGTTGATGCGCTTAAATTCTGGTACGGCAGCGGCACGTTCATGCCGAAAAAA
>JALHFC010000259.1 GCA_022839445.1 Pelotomaculum sp. | reverse complement strand
CCGCCACAGATTCAGGTATAATATAATCTTGCAGCATACTTTTACCTCCTTATGATGGTTTTCGCCAGCACTTACACCTTCATTTTGCGACACATTCCCGTTTATTCCATATTAAGCCTCTCCCTTTTCCTTTAATTGTTAATTAATTATTTTTATCAGAAACTTATTTTTCCAGCTTTTTCGATAGATAGGCATGCATTGATTTTGCCGCCGTCCGGCCCGCACCCATCGCAAGAATGACGGTAGCCGCGCCGGTCACGTCTCCAATCCCTTTGTGGTCCTGGGCACCAGCGGGTTCGGCCCCTGGCCTATGGCCACCACTACGGTATCAACATCCATCACAAACTCTGTGCCGGGAATGGGTACCGGACTCCGGCGACCGGAGGCGTCCGGGTCGCCCAGTTCGTAGCGCAGGCACTCCATACCTGTAACCCAGTAATTATCGTTGTACAGAATGCGTGTGGGGCTGGTCAGGAAGGAAAACTTGACGCCTTCTTCTTCAGCATGCTCTACTTCTTCATGGCGGGCCGGCAGTTCATTTTTGGAACGCCGGTAGACTATCCACGACTCTTCGGCGCCCAGGCGTAAAGCCGTGCGCGCGGAGTCCATGGCTACGTTGCCGCCTCCCAAAACAGCCACTTTTCTTCCCACGCGGATAGGAGTGTCGTTTTCAGGAAAGAGGTAAGCCTTCATTAAATTGGTGCGGGTTAGGAATTCATTGGCCGAATAAACGCCGCAGGCGTTTTCACCGGGTATTTTCATAAAATACGGCAGTCCCGCGCCGGTACCGATGAAGACCGCGTCAAACCCGCCTCCGTTTTGCAGTTCGTCCACCGTTGCGAACTTGCCGACCACTGCGTTGACACGGATATCTACACCCAGCCTTCGCAGGTTTTCCACTTCGGCCTGCACCACCCGTTTGGGCAGGCGGAACTCGGGGATACCGTACATCAATACACCACCGGCCACGTGTAAAGCTTCAAATACAGTGACCTTGTAACCGAGCTTGGCTAAATCGGCGGCGCAGGTAAGACCGGCCGGGCCTGACCCGACGATTGCCACCTTCTTACCTGTAGGCGGCGCAACTTCCTGCGGCAGAACTCCCGTTGACAGTTCCCAGTCGGCGCAGTAACGTTCGATCCGCCCGATTGCTACCGGTTCGTGCTTTTTACCCAGGGTACAGTATTTTTCACACTGATTTTCCTGCGGGCAGACCCGTCCGCACACCGCCGGCAACGCATTCATTTCTTTCAACTTCTTAACAGCCCCCGCCAGGTCGCGGTTCGCTACAAGCTTTATAAATGCCGGAATGTCGACCTCTACCGGACAGCCCTGACGGCAAGGCGCGCTTTTGCACTGAAGACATCGTTTTGCCTCGGCTATCACAGCGTTTTCCCCATAGCCCAGGGCCACTTCATTGAAGTTTCTTGCCCGCTCATGTGGATCCTGAGCCGGCATCGGGTTTTTTTTCGTTGAAATGGTTTTTTTGCCGGTATTATTAACAGTCATTTATTTTCCACCCCCACCGCTGCAACTACACCTATGGTTTATTCTGTCTAAATCCGGTCCGTCGACACAGGCAAATCTGGTTTTACCGTCCACCGTAACCCGGCAGCAGCCACACATGCCGGTACCGTCCACCATGATTGAATTTAAGCTTACAATTGTTTTTAAACCGTATTCCCTTGTCAAATTGCTGACCGCCCGCATCATCGGCAGCGGGCCGATAGCGACGCACAGTCCCAGATCCTTTTTCTCCTCAATTACCTCCCTGAGCACATCTGTGACAAAACCTTTGCGCACATAGGAGCCGTCATCAGTGGTAACCCGCAGTTCACTGCAGGCGGCGCGCATTTTGTCTTCCCAAAACAATAGTTCCTTTGTGCGCGCCCCGATAATACCAACAACTTCGTTACCGGCCTGTTTTAAGGCCCTGGCAATCGGATGGACGGGGGCCACGCCCACACCGCCGCCGACACAGACCACGCTGGTGGTTTTGCCCACCTCCTGAAAAACACATGTGATCGTGCCTTTCCCCTTGTCGAAGTCGGCAATAGTCAGCGGAATCCTTTCCCCCTGGTCATGGATGCGAAGAATGATAAACTGCCCGGGCGCTGCTTTCCTGGAAACCAGCGGGGCTTCGATTTCGAACTGGTTCAATGTAGGCGCCAGCGCCACCTTTCTTGTAATCCTGTACATTTGACTTATATCCCTCCCTTGCAAAACACTAAAATTAAGACCGCTTTAGCTACTCACTTCATCTATGAATTGCAATAATAATGCCAGCGGGGGAACTCGGGTACGTTAATAATGTTAGCGACACATTAATTGGCGCCGAAAAAACGGCAGGCTGCCGAAATATCGGCAGCCTGCCTTGAGCTTTTTGTTATTTGGCTTTTTCTTTTTGCAGGTATCGTAATACCCTGGGACTGACATTCAGTAACTTTGACGCTTCCGTTCTGTTATTGCCGGTTTTTATCAGGGTATTATCAATCACTCCCCTGACAATTTGATCGGTTTCCTTTTCCAATATCCCGGAAAGCTCCGTTAAATCAACATTTTCCTTGCCAAGAATTACTTTTAGAAGCTTCCGGGACCAGTCCCGCACAACTTCATTTATCTCCGTTTCAGCGCCGAGGTTCTGCTTAAGGAATTCATTCCGATCATGTGTGACAATATGTCTCGGCAGGCATTCCGGTCCCATACCTTCACCCGTCCTGAGAGCCAGGGCCCGGGCAACGACGTTGGACAACTCCCTGATATTCCCCGGCCATGAGTAATTTTGCAGCAGTTCTTCCGCCCGGTGGTTAAACCCCACCCGCAAATGCTTCTCATCTTCCGGCATTACTTTTCTAATAAAATAGTGTATCAAAGGCATGATATCCATTTGTCTCTCACGCAAAGGCGGTATATAAAGGCTGACAACGTCAAGGCGGTAAAACAAATCCTCCCTGAATAATTTATCATTTACTGCATCCCGCAGGCTTTTATTGGTGGCGGCAAGCACCCGGACATCTGTCTTGAGCGGCTTTTCCCCGCCCACCCTGAAAAACTCTCCGTACTCTAAAACACGGAGGAGTTTAACCTGAACCGCAGGAGAGGATTCGCCTATTTCGTCCAGTAATATCGTACCCTTGTGCGCCACCTCAAATATTCCTCGTCTTATACCCTGGGCGCCGGTAAACGCGCCTTTTTCGTGCCCGAAAAGCTCGCTTTCCAGCAGTGTT
>JALHFC010000048.1 GCA_022839445.1 Pelotomaculum sp. | reverse complement strand
AATAAACCCCGCAGGATTTTATAACATAATATAGAATTATTTGCCCTGTGCTAAATTCAGAAGTTATTGTAAAGCAATCAAGCTTTGTCTTTTTAGTGGACAAAAAGTTTAATCTCCGAATTAGTGACTGAAAGGATGCTTTGAATGAAAATATCTTCTTATGAGTTTATCCATCCCGAAGACAAGGCCGCTTTGGACAACCTGAAGGCGGTCCCGCTTTTTCCCGAATTCGTAAAAGCGTTTATAAAGGCCTTTCCGGAGCATTATTTTCACGGCACGAGCATGGCCCAAAAGCTCCGCCTCAGGCCGGAACAGCTTCCAGAGATCTATAACTTCCTTCCGCCTATATGTGATGCCCTGGGTATAGCAGAGCCGGATTTTTATCTGGAAATGTCCCCGTATCCCAATGCTTACACACTTGGAGACACTAAGATTTTAATCTCGGTTACCTCGGGACTGGTTGAGTATCTCGATAAGGAAGAATTCCAGGCGGTTCTGGCCCATGAATGCGGTCATATAGCGTGCCGGCACGTCCTCTACCATACTATGGCGAAAATGATTGTAGAATTCGGTTCCCGTATCTTCGGCCCGCTGGCTGTAGCCTACAAGCCGGTTATACTGGCGCTTTTGTACTGGCAGCGCCGCAGCGAGCTATCCGCCGACCGTGCATCAGCGGTTTTTATGAAAAACTCCCAGCCGGTGGTTGACACCATGATCCGCCTGGCGGGCGGTCCAAAGTCAGTAACAGGCGAAGTTAACATCGATCTTTATATAAAGCAGGCGGACGCTTATGACAAACTTGTGGAGGAATCACTGTGGAACCGGGCGCTGCAGGGTTTAGCCGTCATGAATGCCGACCATCCTTTCCTTGCGGTCAGGACACGGGAAATTGTCAAGTGGTGTGGAAGCGACCACTTTCAAAGAATCATAAAAAGTCTTGAAGAAAATATAGCCACCCCAAAATGTTCCAAGTGTGGAAATGCTATCATGGAGGACTGGTTGTATTGCAACTATTGTGGCGCCCGCATAGACGGCGCGAATTCTTGAATCCAGGGCAAATGCCTATATGGGAATATAAGGTTAGGCAACGCAGGCAAGGCCGCATTCAGTTAAAAGCACTTAGAAAGGAGCTGACGGGTTGATGGCCCATCCTTTGCGCATCTTTGTTTCCTCCCCTGGTGACGTGATCCAGGAGCGGGTATTGACCGAAAACGTGCTGACGCGGCTGCAGGGTGAGTTTGCCGGATATGTCGATCTGCAGCCCTTTTTTTGGGAGCACCAACCGCTACGGGCTACCAGCCATTTTGCGGAACAGATTATTATGCCCGCTGATACAGATATTGTCGTCTGTATTCTGTGGACAAGGCTGGGAACCCGCCTGCCGGGCCGTTTTAAGAAAGAGGACGGCGCCGATTACCTGTCCGGTACGGAGTGGGAGTTTGAAAACGCGGCTAAGGCTTACCAGGAAAAGGGTACACCGGAGCTTTGGGTCTATCTCAAAACAAAAAAGCTGGAACTGCAACTATTTGATGAAAAAGAACAGCGCGAGCGCGAAGAGCAAAAACTGTTGCTTGACGCTTTTATAAAACGCTGGTTTGATCCCCCCCGGGACGGATTTGAAACGGCCTTACATACCTTTAATTTTTCCGAGGAATTTGAGGAGCTTCTGGAAGTTCATCTGCGCAAGTTGATTCAAAAGAGGCTACCAAAACGTATTGGTGAGGATCCCGCTGCGCTGATCCGGGTGAACTGGTTTAAAGGCACTCCTTACCGTGGCTTGCAGACCTTTGATTTTGAACATGCCCCGGTTTTTTTCGGCCGCACGAAAGCTATCCGCGAAGTAAAGGACGCCCTGGTTCGCCAGGCTGCGGCCGGCCGGGCCTTTTTGGTGGTCTTCGGGGCGAGCGGCTGCGGCAAGTCATCCCTGGTACCGGGCTGTTTTCCGTCCGGGCGACGCTGCCGCAGACCTTTTTGGCGGCCTGGCCCTGGCCCTGTTTGATGAACAGGCCCTGCCTGAACTAACCGCCGGAGATTTTAACGCCGCGGGGCTGGCCGCCTTACTAAGGGAAAACCCGTTGCATGCAGTTGATCATATTAGCGCCGCGCTGAAAAGCGCTGCGGAAAAAGCGTCGTCAAGAGAAGGTTTAAAGCGGCTGCTTGAGGCAAGACTGGCTCTGGTCGTGGACCAAATGGAAGAATTATTCACCCTGGAGCAGGTGGCTGCCGGCGAAAGAGAAGGCTTCATTGCCGCCATCTCTGCTCTGGCCCGCAGCGGCGCGGTATGGGTTATCGCCACCATGCGCAGCGATTTTTATCCTCACTGCGCGGAAATTCCCGAGTTGGTGGCCTTGAAGGAAGGAAACGGCCAGTATGACCTCCTGCCCCCCAGTTTTGCCGAAATCGGCCAGATGATCCGCTACCCTACCAGTGTCGCCGGATTGCGTTTCGAACAAGACCCGGAGAGCGGGGAGAGGCTGGAAGACGTGCTGCATGAGGCGGCGGCCCGCGACCCGGCTGCCCTGCCGCTTTTGGAATTCACCCTTGACGAACTGTTTGAGCGGCGGCGCGAGGGGGATAACACTTTAACTTTTTCCGCCTACCGTGACCTCGGCGGGTTGGAGGGCGCGCTGGCGAGGCGGGCCGAAGAGGTCTACGCAAGTTTGGCGCCGCGGGTGCAGGCAGCCCTGCTGCCGGTCATGCGCGCCCTCGCGACGGTCGGACAGGATGATCAGGATAAGATGATCAGCAAGCGCATACCTTTGGACCGCCTGGAGACTTCCAAAGATAAAAAGGATCTAATCGGCGCTTTTACCGGCGCACGGCTTTTGGTGACCGACCGGGGTGGTGACGGCCGGCCGGTGGTGGGTGTAGCACATGATGCCTTGCTGCGCCACTGGCCGAGATTGGCCCGGGGATTGGAAGAGAACCGGCAGTTTCTGCGCGTCAGGACCCGGGTGGCGGATGCCGCTTCCCGCTGGCGGCAGGAAGATAGACACCCGGACCTGCTTTTAGCGGAAGGAAAACCCCTGCAGGAAGCTATGGAAATACTGGAAAGGCAGCGGGCGGACCTCGATGATGAAGTGATGGAGTACATCAATGCGTCCGTAAAAAAAGCTGCGGGGAGACGCAGAAAAAAAAGTTTTTTGATTGCCCTTACCTTTATGGTTTTTCTGGGTTTCGGCCTGAACAGCTTCTACCTCAGGGCAAAGGCCGAAAATCAGGCTGCGGTAGCCTCGGTGGCAGAAGAGCGAGCGGTAGGGCAAAGCGAATTTGCCGGTAAAGAAAGCATGCGCGCGAAAGAGCAAAGCGACATTGCCCTAATGGAAGGAAGGAACGCGAAAGACCAGGAGGAGGCCGCTTTGAGTTCGCAGAGGGAAGCTGAGGAAAAGACCAGGCTTGCCGAGCAAGCGAGAGAGGATGCCGAAAGGGACAGAGAAGAAGCGGACAACCAGCGGGCTATTGCCGTAGATCAGGGAAAGATTGCCGAGAAACAGAGGAAGTTCGCCGAAGCACAAAAAGTAGCCGCTAAAAAACAAAAAGATCGGGCAATGAACGTTATCAACAGATTAACATATGACATTCCCGACAGCCTGGAGAATGTACCTGGAACCAATCCGGTGCTGACGGAAATTTTTAGTGATAATATAGGCTTTTTAGAGCAGATTATGGAGCTGGATGTTGGTTCTCCGGAGGTTCGGCGTGAGTGGTCATCAAACTTAAACCATATCGGCAATAAATGGGAACTACTGGGAGAAATCCAAAGAGCCCGCGCGGCACATGAGAAAGCCCTGGAGATTTATATTGAACTGGCCGGGGAAAAATACAATGCCGGCGCCCAGTTGGATTTGGCTTTGGAATACAATAACATGGGACGTATTATGAATTATTACAATAATACTCAAGACGCATTGAATTATTATCAGAAAAGTATTGAAATTTCAAGTGAACTGGCCGGAGACAAAAAGAATATAGATGCCCAGATCCAAATGGCCAATGCATATTTAAACATAGGATACATTAAGCTTATTCTGGACGAAACCAGGGGTGCCCTGGAATACTCAAACAAAGGCCTTGATGTTTATAGTGAACTGGCTGGGGATAAGGAAAATATCCAGGCCCAGTTGAATCTAGCTTCGGCGTATGACATTATTGGAGGAGTCAGGTGGGTGCAGGGAGATATCCAGGGCGCTTTGGAGGAAAACAGGAAGGGTTTCGAAATATGCAGGCAAATGGCGGACAAGGATAGGAACAATAAATATGCCTATAGTATGTTGGGGTTATTCTATAAAAAGTCCGGAGATATTCAATTTCTTCTTGAAAACTATAAGGCGGCACAAGAAGCCTATGAGAATAGCCTTAAAATTGCCATGGAACTGGCAGAGGACAAGACTAACATACTTTTACAATATGATTTAGCGGCGGTTTATCATAGTATTGGCTACCTGCAATGGTTTCTGGGCGATAATCTGGAAGCGCGAAATAATTTTGAAAAAGCTTTAGGAATTTTAAGTGAAATTTACAAGAAAAAAGAGGTGTTTTCCAGGCAATCATATCTTGCGCTTTGCTATGTTAAAATGGCTGTCGTGTCCCTGGCGCTGGGGGATGAACAAGGCGCCCAAAGGGCTTATGATAATATCATATTAATAATCAATGATCTGGCCAGGGATATGGATAAACCCGGAGTCAAGAAGCAGCTTGCCTCTGTGTACGGTAGCCTTGCTCATGTTGAACTGTACAAAAAACAACCGGAGAAGGCCATAGAGGCGGCACTTAAAGGGTTGGAGCTCGATCCGGATCAGGTTTGGATAAAAACAAATCTCGCCCACGGGTATTTGTATAACAACCAGTATGAAAAGGCAAAGGCCATCTATATTGAAAATCAAGACAGGTATATTAACTTTAATTTTAATTACAAGCCCCAATTTAAAAAAATAGTTCTATGTCACTTTAAGGAATTGAAAGACCGGGGTCTTGTCCACCCCGACATGGCCGGGATTGAGCAATTATTAACCGGTACCCCTGAGAAAGGAGTGAACCCTTAATGGCTCAAACCCTGCGTATCTTCATTTCTTCCCCGGGTGACGTCGCCCAGGAGCGGATGTTGGCTGCCCGTGTACTGGAGCGGCTGCAGGGTGAATTTGCCGGTTATTTCCGGTTGCGCCCGGTATTTGGTGCGCCTGAACCGGTCAGCCCGGCTATGGACTTGACAGAAGAGTGCGTTCTTCCGTCAGAGACAGACATAGCGGTGTTTATTCTCTGGTCCAGAATGGGAGGGAGCGTACCGGACGGGGCGAAAAAAGAGGACGGTACGGACCACCGGTGGGGCACGGAATGGGAGTTTGAAAACGCGGAAAGAGCTTTCCGGGAAAAAGGCGCCCCTGATGTGCTCATGTACCGAAAGATTAAGAAACCGGAATTTAACTTGCTAGACGCAGAAGAAAAACATGCCCGGCGAGAACAGAAAAAACAACTGGATAATTTTATCAACCACTGGTTCGGTAACCCCCGTGAAGGTTTTAAGGTGGCCTTCCACGTTTTTGAATCACCGGATGAATTCGAAGAACAATTGGAGATTCACCTGCATAAACTGATTCGCCAACGGCTGCCGGAATATGTCACTGCGGATTCCGGCGAGGTTATCCCCGCCGGCCGGGTTCAGGGCAGGCCTTACCGCGGTCTGCAGCCCTTCAATGTCGAGCATGCTCCGGTGTTTTTCGGCCGTACGAAGGCTATCGGCGGGATCAAGGACGCCCTTATTCGACAGGCGGCCCTGGACCGCGTATTCGTGCTTGTCTTCGGCATGAGCGGCTGCGGCAAGTCATCCCTGGTGCGGGCCGGCGTTTTACCCGCCATCACCCGCCCCGGGGTTATTGAAGGGGTAGACCTGTGGCGCTGGTGCGTATTCCGGCCCGGCGACGCGGCCGGCGACCTGTTCGAAGGCCTTGCCCGCGCCGTTTGCAGGCAGGCCTTGCCGGAACAGGGGGTTGACGGCGCGGATGTCGGCCGCCTGGCCGGACTATTTAGAGACATGCCTGAACAGGCTGTATTATTTGTGCGCCAGGGTCTCCAGCGTGCCGGGGAAAATTTTGCTGCACAGGAAGCCCGGCTGACTACACCGGTGGCGAGAATGGCCCTGGTTATCGACCAAATGGAAGAACTGTTCACCCTTGAGCGGGTGGGCTGCAGTGAAAGGGAAAGTTTCATTGCTGCCGTATCCGCCCTGGCGCGCAGTGGTGATGTATGGGTAATCGCCACCATGCGCAGTGAATATTATCCGCGCTGCGCGGAAATTCCGGAACTGCTCAGGATGAAGGAAGGAGCCGGGCAGTACGATTTGTTGCCGCCCGACTTTACCGAGATCGGGCAAATGATTCGCCATCCCGCCCGCGCCGCCGGCCTGCTTTTTGAGAAAGATCCGGCAACCGGGGAACGGCTGGATGATGTATTGCACGAGGCGGCTGCGCGTGATTCCTCCGCCTTGCCGCTTTTGGAATTTACCCTAGACGAATTGTTTATGCGGCAGGCAGAAGACAAGATCCTGACCTTTGCCGCTTACCGGGAGCTTGGTGGGATTGAGGGAGCGCTGGCGCGACGTGCCGAAGAGGTTTATGGCAGCCTTGCGCCGGCGGTACAGGCAACCCTTCCGGCTGTTTTGCGTGCTCTTGTCGCCCCCGGGCACGGCAGCAAATATAGCTTGGTAAGTAGGCGCGTGCCTGTAGATAGCCTGGCTGTCACGGAAGAAAACAAGGCCTTGCTGGACGCCTTTACCGGCGCCCGGCTTCTAGTCACTGACCGGGCCGGCGACAGCCGGGCGGTGGTGGGCGTCGCCCACGAAGCCCTGTTGCGCCACTGGCCGAGAGCAAGGCAGTGGCTGGATGAAGACCGGGAATTCCTGCAAACTAGGGAGCGCGTGGCGGGTGCGGCGTACCACTGGCGTCAGGAAGGAAGGCTGTCCGATTTGCTCTTAGCAAGGGGCAAACCCCTCAGCGAGGCCCTGGACATGGTTGCCCGGTGGCGCGGCGACCTCACCGCTGAAGTAATAGAATATGTTGAGGCTTCTGCCAGAAAAGAGACTGGAATTCGCAAAAAAAAGAATGCCCTTCTGGCCACGATCTTTACGTTAATCTTGGGATTCTGGATATATAATTCCCACCTGTACCATATGGCCGGCGCATCTATAATAAGGGCCAATAAAGCATGTGAAGATGCCGGTGCCGCTACAGATTTGGCCAATTCAGAAAAGGAGCGGGCTGATACCGCAACGGGTGAGGCCAATAATGCAAAGATTTTAGCCGGTATAAAGACGGAATTCGCCAGGCTGGCCAGGAGGATCGCTGATGAAAAGACGGCGCTTGCAGAGGCGGCGGCGAGAATTGCCGGAAAGCAAAAAGAAGAGTTGGAAAACCAAAAGTCGCACGCCGACGCGCAAGCGGTAACGGCCAGGGAAGCGACAGGGGCGGCCTATAAAATGAAGGCGATTGCAGAGCGTCAGGCGGAACTGGCGCTGCAAGCGATTATTAAAGGAACAGCCGAAATTCCGGAAAAGCTGAGAAATATTCCCGAAACGGCTCCTGTATTATCAAAAGTTTTAGCAGTGTATATTGATCTGCTGGACCCCATCTTATTAGAAATGAAACCCGGCACTCCGGCGGGTACGATAGAAGCCAGGATCAATAAAGCGGTTACGGAATCCTACGAGAAAGCCCTTGATATCGCTGATGATCTGTCTGTGGATAAAAATAATACTGAGGCCATGTGGAAACAGGTGGTCGCTTTACAAAGAATCGCCTACGCCCTTGCTTACCAGGGTGATATGCCGGGAGCTTTGGAAAGGTCCGGTAAAAGCTTAGAGATCCTTGCAGAACTGGCGACCGTGGTTGACAATAATGAAGAGAACCTAAAATTAATAGAGGGATATATTGGGTCGCACGCCATGTTTCAGCTATTTATCCGGGACCCTGAGGGAGCTATAGATACATCTAGTATAGGGTTGGAGGTAAATTCTAAAGATGCTATATCAAGGAGAACCCTTGCACATGGATATCTCTTCAATAACCAGTTCGAAAAAGCGGAAAACATCTATTTGGAGAATTTAGATTGGTCAGATGACTTTCTTAATGATTTTAAGAGGTTTAGGGAACTGGGAGTCACTTGTCCAGATATGGAAAAAATAGAGCAATTATTAATGGTGAAACGTTATTATAACGAAGGGGACAACTTGCAAAAAGCCCGTGATTATCAAGGCGCCATTCAAGCCTACGAAAAAAGTAGGAAAGTCGCTTTAGAGTTAATTGGCAACGGAAACAACATTGAAATTCAGCAACAATTAGTAGATGTTTACAGTAGTCTTGGTAAAATCCGGTGGATGATTGGTGATTTGCCAGGCTCATTGCAAGACTACGAAAATATGAAGGATATCGCCATTGAACTGGCAGGGAAAATTAATGATAACGAAGACAAGTATTACCAAGCAAATAGTTATGCCGGGATTGGATTAGCTTTAAGGGACCTGGGAAACATGCAGGCCGCCCGTGAGGCCTATGATCAGTGCTTAAGTATTATCACTGAACTTGCTGCGGACAAAAACAATATGGGTGCTCAAAAAGATTTAGCGGGGGCGTATATGGTCTATGCCAAGCTTGAACTATTTGACCTTCGTCCCAAGGAGGCTGTTGCTGCCGCTATGAAAGCGCTGGAGAGTGAGCCGGAGTTAATAAGAGCTAAGATCATGCTTGCTCACGGTTACCTGTTCGATAACCGGTTCGATAAGGCAAAGCTTATTTATATGGAGAACAAAGATAGTGAAGTTGTTGTAAATGGAGAAAATAAATATTTTGCAGATGCGGTGCTTGAAGAGTTTGATGAGTTTAGGAAAAAGGGTATTACACACCCTGATATGGAAAAAATTGAAACTTTACTTCGACAATCCGGATAACCCGCTTGCCTTTTCCAAATATGTATCTTGCGGGTTTGCTATGGAATCCAATCTTTTATATTCTAGGTAAATGGAGCTTTGCAGGATTTTATGCCGAAATATAGAAAAGTTTAAACTTGATGATGCGAAAGGGGAGGTTTGGTAATCTTC
>JALHFC010000258.1 GCA_022839445.1 Pelotomaculum sp. | reverse complement strand
GGTGGTAAGCTCTACGTGACATTCCCGGTGGGCAATTTCTACCGTGCGCAACACCGGCGCTAGCCTGCCCTTACAAGTTTTACGGTAAAACTCATCCGTAAAGCTCTTTACATCGATATTCATGGCGTCGATAAACGGAAGAATCTCACGCAACGGGTCTTCACGGACAAACCCGTTTGTAACCATCACGTTTTTTAAACCGGCCTTTTTAGCCAGGCGGGCCGTGTCCAGCACAAACTCATACCACATAAACGGCTCGTTATAGGTATAGGCGATACCGATGTTGGGATAGCCGCGGAGAGCTTCCTGCCGGGCCTGTTCTACTACGCGCTCCGGGGAAAAATCAGTTGATTGCGGGGCGCCGTGGGCAATTTGCCAGTTCTGGCAGAATTCGCAGCCGAGGTTACAGCCTGCCGACCCAAACGAAAGGATCAATGAGCCGGGATAGAAATGATACAGCGGTTTTTTCTCGATTGGGTCAAGGCCGTATGAGGTCACCTTGCCGTAATTTATGGCAAAAAGTATTCCTTCCTTGTTCTGCCTCACCCCGCAAATGCCTGACTTGCCCTCACGGATCTTACACAAATGAGGGCACAGGAGACAGGCCACCGTATTATCCTCTTTTTTCTCGTAATACATTGCCTCACGCATCGGTTAATTAATTATCCCCCCTTAATATTAATACCGCTTGCAAAACTAGCGCGTTATAAATGGCGCATATCTGATCTGCTAAGTGGCAGGACGGCTAACTTGCGCAATATATTTTTGGGACTAATCGCTCCAACAAATCAAACAACGCCATGTTTACTGTTCACACGTCAGCCCCGCGTCACTCATACCTGACTACTTCGAACCTTTCTAACTCTACGGGATCTTCCGGGCTTATCCCGGCTTTGCGGCGGGCTATCGCCACCTGCTCGGCGGCGGTGTCTATCCCTTCCAAGTTTGGAAGCAGCAGCCCGCTCCTCCACCCGGACCGGACCACCACCCCGTATTTTTTTGGATCCAGCTGCTTTAAACTTTTAACCGGTTCGACCGGCAGGAGTACATCCACGGAATATTCCAGGTCGCCCAGTTCTTCCTCTTTTACCGGCTCGAAGCGTGGATCACGGACACCGGCGCTTACGGCGTTGGCAATCACTTCCTCCACGGCGCCGGGTTTTGTCGGTTCAATAGTGCCGATACAGCCGCGCAAGTTGCCGTGTTTCTTTATGGACACGAACACACCGGCTTTTTCCCGGAATTCCGCCGGCACTTCGCCAATTTCCGGCGGCGGGGCGCCCTTTACGTAGTTTTCCAAAGTTTCGCGGGCAATTTTGACCAGGTAACTTTCGGCGTCCCGGCGCCGGGCCACCTTTTCCATTTGCCT
>JALHFC010000257.1 GCA_022839445.1 Pelotomaculum sp. | reverse complement strand
CCCCCCCTTTCATATACTACATTATAATACAAAAAGGAGTTCGTCTAAAAGGTAAATTTTTATTTTACCTGTTCATCCGGGGCTTTACCGCATGAACACCCGGCGTTTCGGACATTTAGAGTCCGGCTATGCACACCTATGAGGTCATGTTAAGCGTGTTTCATCCTTGCGTTGCGTCCTTTGATGTTTCTGGCAGCGTTTATGTTTGGCATCTCCTATATTCCATTTATTTCCATAACCATATCGTGGATCCTGTGCGCCTGGAGGCAGAATACTTCCAGCCTGGCTTCGATCACCTGGGGAAAAGCGTTCCCGTCGGTTTCTACGGCTAGGAACGGGAGCGACGGGTAACGCTCGATTACCTTTGCCACCAGTTCCTTGTCCCCGGCTACTTCGGCTTTTTTCTCGCTCATTTTTGTGTTGATGATGGATTCGGCTATTCTGCCAGGCATACAGCCAAATGGCCCGATGGAAATGACGCCGGCTACTTCCTCCACGATTTCCGTGATCGCTGATGATGAAGTCAGGATGGCTTCCCCCGTGAGGTTCGGGGAGATCAAGCCGGTAGCGTTGCGGATCAGTTTACCCACATCTATCATATGCGGTTCATACAGGCCTGTCGTTGAAAATATTTCTTTTACCGCTTTTTCATAGGATATTTTAAAGGGCTGCAGCATGTATGTTTTAAACCGGTCTTTGATACCGGAGTCAACGTCGTATTTGTTCATCAGGACGTAGTCACAGTAGTACATCCACTCTGCTATGGGCGCTGTTTTGACGATGATGCCTTCTTTGGCCAGCCTTTCGACCAGGCGCTGCCTGGAAAACCCGTCTCGCCGCACGTATATTTCACCGACCAGCGCCACCTTGGGCGTTTGCGCCAGGGTTTGTATTTTTTCGATCCTGCCTAGTTCCTGCGCGGCCTCCCGCAGCGTTTTTTTGACCCCGTCCCAGTCGTCCTTTTCCACGCTTGCTAAAATCTTGGCGCATACACTATCGTATATGCCCAGGGCGCTGTCCTTGTCTTTGGATATGGCGAGGACGGCGCTGTATATTTCCTCCATTACGTCGGCAATCACGATGGACTGCCAGGCTCTCAGGGATATGGCCGTCCCGAAGCCGGCGTAGCTGTTTTCGCTGGTGAGGGAAATTTGCGCCACATCTTTGTAACGCATCTTTTCAATCACATTTTTAATGAGGACGTTGTACTGGCCGAACCGGCAGGGGCCGGCGGTCTTCGGCATAATTCCTGTTTTCCAGGTAGTCAACCAGGCTGCCCGCGGTCAGGATCAGGGGCAGGCATTCTTTGCACGAGGCGTGTCCTTTCCCTGTTTTTAATTCTTTGGCCGCGGGCGCGGGCGCAACCGTGGCCTTGATCCCGACGCGCCGCATGGTGGCGGCGATTAACTGCGAGCCGTAATGCCCCATGGAAGGAATCAGCACGTGCACTTTGGGGTGGGTTAAAGGGTACTTTTCGCCCCGGGAATCCACCACCCACGTTTCTTTGCCGCCGGTCACGACTTGGGCTGCCTTGAATGCCGCAGCTTTGGCCGGAGCCTTGTTGTTTTTGTTGATCTCTATGTAACTTTTAACTACATCCAGAAACGCTTCCACCCGCGTGTCCAGGCCGGCGTCGGCGGTATGAGCGTCCAACTCCAGCGTCAGTGACGGCTTCCGGCCCATGGCGTCCCTGAAGTAACCGACCAGGAAGGAGTCCGGCCCGCAGCTGAAATTTGTGATATAGGCCGGGTA
>JALHFC010000047.1 GCA_022839445.1 Pelotomaculum sp. | reverse complement strand
CACTAGATTGTTAACCACCCGACCCGGGAAGGTGTATCCCCCTTCCTTAAACCAGCTCTAGAATTACCATCTCCGCCGCGTCGCCGCGGCGCCGTCCCACTCGGACCACACGCGTATAACCGCCGGGACGATCCGCATATTTCGGCGCAATTTCACTGAACAGTTTCTTGACAACTTTTTCTTCGTATATATATGCTAAAGCCTGGCGCCTGGCCGCAAGGTCGCCCTGCTTGGCGGTTGTAACCAGCTTTTCAGCAATGCTCTTTACTTCCTTGGCCCTGGCTTCCGTTGTATTAATCCGCTCATCGCGAAAAAGTGATGTCACCAGGTTGCGCAGCATAGCATTGCGATGACCGGTATTCAAACCTAATTTTTGATAGCCCAATTATTTGTCCTCCCTTACTCGTCGTCCTTTCTTAGCGAGAGCTTGAGTTCATCAAGCTTGTTTACGACTTCCTCCAGGGACTTCTTGCCGAGATTCCTTACTTTCATCATATCTTCCTCGTTGCGCTGGATCAATTCCTCCACCGTATTGATCCCGGCCCGCTTCAAACAGTTATATGAACGGACTGAAAGATCGAGCTCCTCTATAGTCATTTCCAGAAGTTTGTCTTTTTGTTCTTCTTCCTTTTCCACCATTATTTCTACATCGCTCACCGTTTCAGTCAAGCCGATAAAGAGGCGCAGGTGCTCGTTCAATATCTTGGCCGAAAGACTGGTAGCCTCGTCGGGCTTGATACTGCCGTTCGTCCACACCTCCAGTGTCAGCTTGTCATAGTCTGTAATCTGGCCGACCCGGGTATCTTCCACGGTGTAGTTCACTTTTTTCACCGGGGTAAAAACGGAATCCACCGGAATAACACCGATGATGTGATCGCCTTTTTTGTTTCGCTCGGCAGAAACATAACCCCGTCCCTTAGAGACAGTTATTTCCATGAATACCCTGTTGCCATCGGCCAAGGTAGCAATATGGAGGTCCGGGTTCAATATCTCTACATCAGCGTCATGGATAATATCGCCCGCGCTGATTGCTCCCGGTGCCATAGCCTCAATCCTTAATATTTTATCTTCGTCGCTGTATAACTTTAAACAAAGGCTTTTAAGATTCAAGATAATGTCCGTAACATCTTCCACAACCCCCGGTATAGTCGAAAACTCGTGCAGTACACCGTCAATCTTAACCGAAGTAACAGCAGCGCCGGGTAGCGATGATAGCAGGATACGGCGCAATGAGTTGCCTAAAGTTATCCCATAACCCCTTTCTAGGGGCTCGACAACAAATTTCCCATAGGTGCTATCCTCACTCATAAAAACGGTTTCTATTTTCGGTTTCTCAATTTCCAGCATATCGGTTCCCTCCCTTTTTGGTGGTTGATGGTCAACAACCAAAAAACCAAATTCTTACCTGGAATACATTTCGACGATCAAGTGTTCTTGTATCGGAGCGTCAATCTGATCCCGTTCCGGGAGGGCAACTACTTGTGCTTTTGCCTGGTCGGCCTCGTATTCCAGCCACGCGGGGGGAGTGTGATCGGTCGCCCTGTCCAAAAGCTCTTTTACCCTGGGTGACTCCTGGCTTTTGTCCCGGACGGTAATAACATCACCAACCCGGACTAAAAATGAAGGAATGTTAACCTTCCGGCCATTTACAATAAAGTGCCCGTGGCGCACCAGCTGCCTGGCCTCGTTGCGGGACGCCCCGAGTCCCAACCGGTAGATGACGTTATCCAAACGCCTTTCCAACAGGCGCAAAAGATTTTCACCGGTGACGCCCGGTTGCCTTTCCGCCCTATCGAAGTACCGCCTGAACTGTACTTCGAGAATACCGTACATCCTGCGGGCCTTTTGTTTTTCCCTAAGCTGCAGGCCATACTCCGAAACTTTCTTGCGACCCTGACCATGCTGACCCGGAGCATATGCCCGGCGGTCAACGGCGCATTTGGGAGTATAACACCTGTCCCCTTTAAGATAAAGTTTCGAGCCTTCCCGACGGCAAAGCCTGCAAACCGGGTCCGTGTATCTTGCCAATCCGGCGCACCTCCTTAAACTCTCCGGCGCTTAGGTGGCCGGCAACCGTTATGTGGAATAGGAGTGACATCTTTGATCATGTTTACCTCAAGACCGGCCGCTTGGAGCGAACGGATAGCCGCCTCCCGGCCCGAACCCGGCCCTTTAACCATTACTTCCACTTCTTTTAGGCCATGCTCCATGGCCTCTTTTGCCGCATTTTCAGCCGCCATCTGAGCGGCAAAGGGGGTGCTTTTCCTGGAACCCTTAAAGCCGACCCCGCCTGCGCTGGCCCAGGAAATGGTATTGCCTTTAATGTCGGTAATGGTAACAACAGTGTTATTGAAAGTGGATTTGATGTGAGCGACACCAGATTCTATATTTTTGCGCTCACGCTTTTTTGTCCTGGTTACGCGACGCGCCATTTAAAAACCTCCTTTTGCATTATTTTTTCCTGCGGATACCGACTGTTTTGCGCGGACCTTTACGCGTCCTGGCATTGGTCTTGGTCCGCTGGCCCCGCAAGGGCATGCCGCGGCGATGCCTTAAGCCCCGGTATGAGCCTATTTCAATTAGGCGTTTAATATTTAAAGCAATTTCCCGGCGAAGGTCTCCCTCCACCTTGATATTTTTCTCTATTACATCCCGCAACCTGTTTATTTCATCTTCAGTTAGGCTTTTCACCCTGGTATCCGGGTTAACACCGGTTTGGGCAAGTATATCCTGGGATGTAGGCTTGCCGATGCCAAAAATATAGGTGAGGGCGATTTCTACCCGTTTATCTCTTGGCAGGTCGACACCTGCGATACGTGCCATGTGTTTATTTTACACCTCCCGTTTTATCCTTGAACTTGCTTGTGCTTGGGATTTTCACAAATTATCATGACCTTGCCCTTTCTGCGGATAATCTTGCACTTCTCACAGATAGGTTTAACGGACGGTCTTACTTTCACCGTAAAATCCTCCAATCCCGTTTCATTTGAATAGTTGTCGCTAACGCCAATTAACTACATTCCTGCCAACCAATTATTTGTATCTGTACACTATACGGCCGCGGGTTAAGTCATATGGGGAAAGCTCCACCATCACCCGATCACCGGCCAAAATCCGAATAAAATTCATCCTGATCTTTCCCGAAACGTGCGCCAATACCTTGTGGCCATTTTGTAGCTGCACGCGGAACATAGCGTTTGGCAACAGTTCAATAACGGTCCCTTCAACCTCTATTACATCTTGCTTTGACATTAGAGATCCAGCCAACCTCCTTATAAATATAATGGGCACTGATTTACCTGCCCGGTGGAGCAACCGCGCTACCGCCGGTATTGCAGGCGTACAGTTGATTAACAAGACTCTTTAGCTCATTTCGGACATCCGTGTTGGCAATCTTTTTCCCACTTAGCGCTTTTTCGGCCACTTCATTCGCTGTCACACCGTAAAACTTAAGGTGCTTGACGTTTTTTCTTTTTGCCTTTTCTACTTTACGAACTTCACCGTCTGCCACCCGGACCCTACGTCCATCTTCAATCCCCAACACCAGGTAGAACCTACCGTAATCCCGGCCCCGAGTGGAAGAAACTAAATGCCCGACCTGGCAACCGGCAACCGGTTGCCGGTTACTGGTTTCTTTGCACTTTCCCTCATGTTCAATTAGCTTCGTCACGTAAAATCTCTCCCCGGCAATCGAAGTGACGATGTATTACCGCTTTGTCAGAATTTCCGGCTTGTCACCGTTGATCGCAATGGTATGCTCGAAATGGGCTGATAGGTTTGCGTCTAAAGTTACCACCGTCCAGTTGTTTGAAAGAGTCTGCACTTCATAAGTGCCCATATTAATCATTGGTTCAATCGCTAACGTCATTCCTGTCTTGAGCCTGGGCCCCCTTCCGGGTTTGCCGAAGTTAGGTACCTGTGGATCCTCATGCATCGCCCTACCGATCCCATGCCCCACATAATCCCGCACTACCGAATACCCGTAACTTTCCGCGCAGGTCTGGACGGCATTTGAGATATCGGACAACCTGGCGCCTGCCCTGGCCTGTTCAATCCCCTTATAAAGCGATTCTTCAGTTGCCTTTAAAAGACCCATGGCATCGCTGTTAATGTCACCTACCGGGTGGGTAACAGCACTGTCGCCATGATATCCATTTATTTCCGCACCAATGTCAATACTGATAATATCACCGTTTTTTAATTTTCTTAAACTCGGGAGACCATGTACTACCTCTTCGTTTACCGATGTACAGATAGAGCTAGGAAACCCATATAGCCCTTTAAATGAAGGCCTACCGCCGCACTTAATAATAAACTCCTCGGCCAACCGGTCCAACTCCAGGGTAGTCACACCTGCCTTTACCGCCCCGGCGAGTTCTACGTGTGTCCTGCCCACGATACTCCCGGCATCCCGCATATAAGAAAGCTCCCTACTTGATTTACAGGTTATCATTGGTCCACCTACTTAATGAACCCCTGGTAACTGCGCATCAACAAGTGGGATTCCATCTGCTTCATAGTATCAAGCGCAACCCCGACAACAATCAGTAATGAGGTGCCGCCGAAGTAAATGTTCGGTATCTGGGTTGCTAAAAGCACAAAGCTCGGCAGGATGGCAATCAGCGCTAGGAAAACCGCTCCGAACAGTGTAATCCTGCCCATAACCCTTGTGATATAGTCCGCAGTCGGTCTACCCGGCCGTATCCCCGGTATAAACCCGCCGTACTTTTTAATGTTGTCGGCAACATCAACAGGATTCATAATTATAGCGGTATAAAAATACGTAAACCCAACGATCAACAACGCGTACATCAGCGTATGCCCTACTGTTCCCCAACCCAGGAATTTACCGTAAAATACCGCTACCGCGCTGTTTTGAAACATTTTAACAATGGTCTCCGGAAACATTAAAAGTGACGACGCAAAAATAATCGGGATAACTCCGGCCTGGTTTACCCTTAAGGGCAAGTGGGTCGTCTGGCCGCCGTACACCCTGCGTCCGACCACACGCTTGGCGTACTGGACAGGAATGCGGCGCTGCCCTTCCTGTACCGCAACTACGCCGGCGATGACCAATCCACCGATAACTACAAGCAATACAAGGCTTAAGACGTTGACTGTACCCACGTTTAGATATTCAACCAGCTTGCCTATACCGCTGGGTACCCGCGATACGATACCTGCAAAAATCAGAAGTGAGATACCGTTACCGATACCTTTCTCCGTGATTTGCTCACCCATCCACATCAAGAATGTGGTCCCCGCAGTAATGGTGATAGCAGTGATGATAAAAGCAAGTACCCCCGGATTGTACAAAGAACCCTTAACCCCAAGCACCATACCCAGCCCCTGAATAAAAGCCAGCGCCACGGTAAGATAACGGGTATACTCAGTAATCTTTTTGCGGCCTTCCTCGCCTTCTTTGGCCAATCTTTCAAGATGGGGAATAACCACCTGAAGAAGTGACATGATGATAGAGGCGTTGATGTATGGTGTGATACTCATGGCAAATATTGAAAAGTTTTTAAAGGCGCCGCCGGAAATAACGTCAAAGAATCCAAAGATCATCCCGCTGCTGACCAGCTCGGCAAACCTTTCCGTGTTGACCCCGGGTACCGGAATATGGGCGCCTAACCGGAAGATAAAGATCATGCCCAGCGTGTACAAAAGCTTTGTTTTTAATTCAGAAACTTTAAGGGCATTCTTTAAACTATCCAGCAATTAAACCACCTCTGCTTTGCCGCCGGCAGCCATGATCTTTTCTTCTGCCGTCTTGCTGAATGCCTGGGCCTGCACGGTTAGAGATTTTTCCAGGCTACCGTTACCCAATATTTTAACACCGTCGCCTAGTCTCTTAATAATCCGGGCCGACAACAGCATATCCGGGGTAACGGTCTCCCCGTCTGCAAAGCAGTTTAACCTGCTTACATCGACAGCTATGATATCTTTAGAAAACCTGTTATAAAATCCACGCTTTGGCAAGCGGCGCTGTAGCGGCATTTGACCGCCTTCAAAACCTGGGCGCACACCGCCGCCGGAGCGGGACTTTTGCCCTTTGTGACCGCGTCCGGCCGTCTTGCCGTGACCCGAACCAATCCCCTGCCCCTTACGGGTAGGATTTTTCCTGGATCCGGGGGCCGGTTTTAATTCATGCAGTTTCACCAATTCCACCTCCCCTAGGCTTCCTCGACCTTAACCAAATGTACAACTTTATTAATCATACCCCTGGTTTGCGGTGTATCTTCCTGGATCACTGTCTGGTTCGTTTTGGTCAGACCCAGTGTGCGCACGGTAACCCGCTGGTCTTCCGGGCGACCGATCAGGCTTCTGACCAGGGTAATCTTCAACTTGGCCATATTTTCCCTCCTAGCCCAACAGTTCTTCGACGGACTTCCCCCTGAGCCGGGCAACCTCTTCCGGTGTCTTTAAGCTTTTTAGCGCCTCCAATGTAGCGTGTACCATATTATTGGCGTTGTTGGAGCCCAAAGATTTGGTAAGAATATCCCGCACCCCGGCCAGTTCCAGGATAGCCCGTACCGGACCGCCGGCGATCACACCGGTACCGGGAGCAGCCGGTTTTAAAAGAACCTTGCCCGCGCCAAACACCCCGGTCACTTCATGAGGTATAGTGGTGCCGGCTATGGGGACCTTGATCAATGATTTTTTAGCATCCTCTATTCCTTTGCGGATAGCTTCGGGAACCTCACCGGCCTTGCCTAATCCGGCGCCAACGTACCCGGCGCCGTCACCCACTACCATGAGGGCGGAAAAGCTAAACCTGCGCCCGCCCTTGACAACCTTGGCGACACGGTTAATATATACAACTTTCTCAGTCGTCTCCAATTTGCTGGCGTCAATCCTCGCCATAAACTTCCCTCCTTTACACATTCACTAGGGACATTCCTTCCCTCCTAAGAAAATCAAAACACACCGCTGTAAATTTCCCGGAAGGTTAAACACCACCACAGTATCGACACGTACCAGGATAGTAGGTACCCATCCCCACCGGAGATACTCCTCCTAACCGCGAAAAACCATCCCGATCGGGGACATTCCTTCCCTCCTAAGAAAATCAAAACGCACCGCTGTAAATTTCCCGGAAGGTAAGACACCACCACAGTATCGACACATACCAGGAAGGTGTGTCCCCATACACCGGCCCGGGCGGCTTCTGCCAAAGCCTTTATCCGACCGTGGTAGATGTATCCGGCACGGTCAAACACAACCTTCTCAACCCCGGTTCCCTTGGCTTTTTCGGCCAGGAGTTCGCCCACGGCAGTAGCTGCCGCAATATTGCCTCCAAAAGTTAGCTTGCCTTTCAACTCCGGCGACAGGGTCGAAGCCGTTACAAGCGTTTTACCTTGGTCATCATCAATAATTTGGGCATAGATGTTTTGTATACTGCGGAATACATTCAGCCTGGGCCGCTGGGTGGTGCCGCGTATTTTCTTGCGCACCCTCAAATGCCTATTTGCCCGCAGGACCTTACGGTCGGGTTTTATCAGCACGTCACAATTCACTCCTTCCCGTCCCTTAAAGCCTTTCGCCGGTTGATAGCATAACAATAACTGCCTTGGCCCCGGTTTTTGACCTTAAAAAACTTTTAAACTATGGCCTTTTATTATTTGCCTTTGGCGCCGGCTTTACCGGCCTTGCGCCTGATTACTTCACCTTCGTATTTGATACCCTTACCCTTATAAGGCTCTACCTCCCGGGTCGCACGGACGACCGCCGCCAGCGCGCCGACTTTTTCCTTGTCAATACCCTTGACACTGATCCTGTTCGGCGCCGGGACCTCAATTTCCAGTCCCTGTTCCGGCTCAATTTCTACCGGGTGGGAGTAACCTACCGCCAATACCAGTTTGTTGCCCTGTTTGGAAGCGCGGTAACCGACTCCGACTAGTTCTAGATTTTTCTGAAAACCTGCGGTTACACCAACCACCATATTATTCAACAGAGTACGGGTCAGCCCGTGCATCGACCTGTGTTGTTTACTATCAGACGGTCGCTCGACTGTAAGCTGCCCTTCCCCATATTTAATGATCATGTCTGCGTGCAGCTCTTTTTCCAGTTGCCCCTTCGGACCCTTGATCCTAACCTTGTTTCCCTCTATCTGCACATCAACCCCTGCTGGAACCGGAACAGGCTGCTTGCCGATCCTGGACATCTAACACACCTCCTGCAAAAAACTACCAAACGTAACAAATTACTTCGCCCCCGAGGCCTTCCTTGCGGGCTCTTCTATCACTCATAATCCCCTTTGAAGTAGAGATAATGGCTATACCTAGTCCCCCTAAAACCTTGGGCACATCGTCTTTTCTTGCGTAAACCCTTAGGCCCGGCTTGGAAATTCGCTTCAATCCCGTTATCACCCGTTCCTTATTGGAGCCATACTTAAGGTATACCCTGATAATTCCTTGTTTACCGTCGTCAACGTATTCACAATCCCTAACGAACCCTTCGTCTCTCAGGATGTTGGCAATGGCCTTTTTTACCCTGGAAGCAGGCGCCTCCACCTTATCGTGATAAACCGTATTGGCATTACGTATACGGGTTAAAAAATCCGCAACAGGATCGGTCATAACCATACCCACACAACCTCCTTCCATAATTCACTCGCCAAAATACTACGCGTCGGCTTGCCTTCCCAACTCCGGCCTGTGATATTAAATACATTCCGGCGTCCTTCCAAATTTAAAAAATCACCAACTAGCCTTGCGGACGCCAGGAATTTCTCCCTTGTATGCAAGCTCCCGGAAGCAAATCCGGCAAATACCGAACTTTCTCATATAAGCGTGGGGCCGCCCGCAAATTTTGCATCTATTATGTTCCCGCACCCTATACTTTGGCGGGCGCTGCGATCTTATAACCATTGACTTTTTTGCCACCATCTTCCCCCCTTCTTTAGCCGGTCCAACCACCAAAATCAGGCCGCTTTAAACGGCATACCCATCAATTTTAATAGTTCCCTGGCTTCTTCATCGGTTTTCGCCGTGGTTACAAAAATTACATCCATGCCACGGATCTTATCAATCTTGTCATAATCTATTTCCGGGAAGATAAGCTGTTCCTTGAGGCCCAAGCTGAAGTTGCCGCGCCCGTCGAAAGACTTCGGTGAAATTCCACGGAAGTCGCGCACCCTGGGCAGCGCTATATTAAACAGTTTATCTAAGAACTCATACATCCGCTCGCCGCGCAGGGTTACCTTGGCGCCCACGGTCATCCCGGCGCGCAGCTTAAACGCAGCAATGGATTTCTTAGCTTTTGTTGTGACCGGTTTCTGCCCGGTGATAATCATTAGGTCATTGACCGCCGCATCGATAATTTTTGAGTTTTGTATAGCCTCACCCAGGCCCATACTTACGACAACCTTTTCCAGCTTGGGTGCTTGCATCTTATTTATATAGCCAAACTTTTGAATTAAAGCCGGCACCACATCATTTCTATACTTATCCTTAAGTCTAGACATGCTTACTACCTCCTTTCCCTACAACCAACTATCAGACGCCGGTTTAACCGGTATTTGCTTTTTCTGATTCCTTCTGACCTCTGACCTCCGGCATCTGACTTCCTATATCACTTCCCCGCATTTTTTACAAATGCGTACTTTTTCCCCATCATCCAATAACCTTTTGCCGACTTTGGTAGGATTATTGCATTTATTACAAAAAAGCATAACGTTGGAACTATGAATAGGGGCTTCTTTTTCCATAATGCCACCCTGCGGCAACCTCCGGGTTGGCCTTGCGTGGCGCTTGACCACATTAACACCTTCAATGGTAACACGGCTTTGATCCGGTATGACGGAAAGGATCTTGCCCTTTTTACCTGCGCTCTTGCCAGTAATCACAAGCACAGTGTCACCCTTGCGAACATGTACCTTTGACCTGGCTTTTTGTTTGGCCATAAATGATTTCACCTCCGATTCCGGTTGTAAGCAGACGGCTTAAAGTCGTTAGATGGCCGGAAAAAACCGGTTACACCTAACTCCTTCCTACCAGCCACTAGCCGCTTAAATCACTTCCGGCGCCAGGGAAATGATCTTCATGAAGTCGCGGTCTCTTAATTCACGGGCAACCGGTCCAAAAATACGGGTTCCCCGTGGGCTTTGGTCATCTTTAATAATTACTGCGGCGTTTTCGTCAAACTTAATATAGGATCCGTCCGGACGCCGTGCTTCTTTCTTAGTGCGTACTACAACAGCCCTGACAACGTCACCTTTTTTCACAACGCCACCGGGAGAAGCTTCTTTAACAGTACATACGATAACGTCACCCAGACCGGCATAGCGATGGACCGCCCCGCCCAGAACACGGATGCACATTAGTCTGCGGGCCCCGGTATTGTCGGCTACGGCAAGCATAGTCTGAACCTGAATCACACCTACCACCCTCCTAACTTAACGGGCGAACATCTAACAACCCGCACCTCAAATCTGTTTGGATTTTTCTAAAATTTCGATAACCCGCCACCGCTTATCTTTAGATATCGGCCCATGAGCCTTAAAATTTTTGGTGCGGCGAATAGTGCGCTGGTACAGGGGGTGCCTGACAAGGGATTCGACTGCTACAACCACAGTCTTTTCCATTTTATTGCTTACAACCCTGCCGGTCATCACCTTGCGCATTCCACGCTCTTCCATCTAGCCAACCCCCTTCCTACTTTCTAACCAAACATCCCATCTATCAGAAACATCCCTTCCATCAGGGACATTCCTCCCATCGGGGACATTCCTCCGAAGGAGGTGTGTCCCCAATCCTTAGCCCCCCATTCCTTAGCTCCTTCTTCCTCCATCCAACAACCCCACTCTAATCGACAACACATCCCGATCGGGGACATACCTTCCCTGCCGTAAACACCCCAACAGTTACAATCCACCGCAATAACGTCTAACCCAGGAAGGTGTGTCCCCATTCCTTTTTACCTTCCCTCTAACGGCAACCCAAACATACCGCTACAAATTCCCTGAAGGCACAACCCCTCCACAGCACCGATCAAAACCGGGAAGGTGTGTCCCCATACCTTTTAATCTCACGTTCCCGGATTATAGTCTTGACACGCGCAATCTTGCGACGGACATCTTGCAGTTTCATAGGATTATCCAGCTGACCGGTGGCCATCTGGAACCGTAATTTAAAGAGTTCATCTTTGGAGTCAAGCAACTTTTTATCAAGCTCGGCATCGGTCAACTCCCTGAGCTCTTTAACCTTCATTAACTTCACCTACTTCCCCGCGTTTAACAAACTTTGTTTTTATCGGCAGTTTGTGTGCCGCCAGCCTCATTGCCTCGCGGGCTATTTCTTCGGATATGCCCGCTAATTCAAACATTATCCGGCCCGGCTTTACCACCGCCACCCAGTATTCCGGCGCGCCCTTGCCGGAACCCATCCGGGTTTCCGCCGGTTTCGCGGTAACAGGCTTATCCGGAAAAATTCTGATCCAGACTTTGCCGCCTCTTTTGATGTGGCGTGTCATAGCAATACGGGCCGCTTCGATCTGCCTGTTGGTAACCCAGGCGGCTTCTAAAGCCTGCAGTCCATATTCACCAAAACTTATTTCCTTGCCGCCCTTAGCCTTGCCTGTCATCCGTCCGCGGTGCTGTTTGCGATATTTAACCCTTTTCGGTATTAACATCTAGCTTATTCGCCCCCTTCACCGGAAGCAGCCTTTCCTCCCCTAACCGGGGCTTTTTCCGGCGCCTTGGCTTCCGGTAAAACTTCTCCTTTATAGATCCATACTTTGATTCCTATTTTCCCGTAGGTAGTGTTGGCCTCGGCGAAACCGTAATCAATATCGGCACGCAGGGTATGAAGAGGCACCTTGCCTTCGCTGTACCACTCGGTGCGGGCAATTTCAGCCCCGGCCAGACGGCCCCCGCAGGCAATCTTGATCCCTTTTGCCCCCATTTTCATAGAGCGGGAGACCACTTGTTTCATTGCCCGCCTAAAAGCAATCCGTTTTTCCAACTGCGACGACACGTTTTCAGCCACCAACTGGGCATCAAGTTCAGGAATTTTGATCTCAACTATGTTGACATTAACCTGCTTACCGGTAAGTTTCTCAAGACGTTTGCGCAGGTTTTCCACCTCAACCCCGCCCCTGCCAATCACAATGCCAGGCTTTGCGGTGTGAATGGATATTTTAACCCGGTTAGCCGCCCGTTCGATCTGAATCCGGGAAACACCCGCAACATAAAGCTTCTTTTTAATATACTTCCGAATGTTTACATCTTCAAGCAAAAGGTTGGAATAATTTTTTTTATCGGCAAACCACTTGCCTTCCCAATCTTTTATGATCCCAATCCGGAGGCCTTTAGGATTTACTTTTTGCCCCACGAAAATTTATCCCTCCTTTTTATCACCCACAACCACTGTTATATGGCTGGTGCGCCTGCGCAGGATATCGGCGCGCCCCATGGCCCGGGGCCGGTAACGCTTATATGTGGGCCCCTGGTCCACATAGCACGCTGTTACAAATAATTGATTTAACCACCTTGGTAACCACTTCCGAAGCCCGTTTGGGTGTATATTTCAGAATTGCCAGGGCCTCGTCAATTTTCTTGCCCCGAATCAGGTCTACCACCTGGCGTACCTTTCTCGGGGATAATCTGATATACCTGGAGACGGCTTTAACCTCCACAGGTCCTTACCTCCTTACATCGCTCGCTAAAATACACCTTGCCGGAAAACAGCCGCGATTTAACTCCCAAGTTCCTTACGCGCCCGTTAGCACACCGGCTAGAATTTTTTGTGTTATTTCAAAGCTGTTGATCTTTCCGTATGGTGTCCGTGCCCCCTAAAAACCCTGGTGGGTGCAAATTCACCTAGTTTATGTCCGACCATATCCTCGGTAATATAAACAGGCACGTGCTTTCTGCCGTCATGTACCGCTATGGTATGGCCAACCATTTGAGGAAAGATCGTTGAAGCTCTGGACCAGGTCTTGACGACCCTTTTATCGCCGGTTTCATTCATTTTTTGTATCCGTCCGAAAAGCCGTTCCTCACAATACGGCCCCTTCTTTAATGAGCGGCCCAAAACTTTAACCCCCCTTCTTAACAGTAATTAATTTTATTTCTTCCTTCTTTTGACAATAAGCCTGTCACTCGACTTTTTCTTTCTAGTACGGGCGCCTAAAGTCGGTTTGCCCCATGGGGTTACCGGGTTGCGTCCGATAGGAGAACGTCCTTCACCGCCTCCGTGCGGGTGGTCGGTCGGGTTCATCACAACGCCCCTAACCGTAGGTCGAATACCCAACCAGCGTTTGCGGCCGGCCTTACCAATCGTAAGGTTTTCATGCTCTACATTGCCGACCTGGCCGATGGTGGCGCGGCATTCCTGCAAAACAAGACGCATTTCGCCGGACGGCATCCGGATGTTGGCGTATTTGCCTTCCTTGGCCATTAACTGCGCCGAGGTCCCGGCTGAGCGCACGAGCATACCGCCACCCTTAGGATAAAGTTCGATGTTATGGATCATCGTGCCCAGCGGTATATTTTTTAAAGGCAGGCAGTTGCCGGCCTTGATGTCGGAGCCGGGGCCGGAAAAAAGCGTTTGGCCCACTTCCAAGCCGGCCGGGGCAAGGATGTAGCGTTTTTCCCCGTCGGCGTAATGTAGAAGCGCAATGCGGGCGGAGCGGTTGGGATCGTACTCAATACCGGCAACTTTAGCTGGAACACCGTCTTTGTCCCGCTTAAAATCTATGATCCTAAAACTACGTTTGTGCCCACCGCCGCGATGTCTTACTGTCATCCTGCCTTGGGCGTTTCGACCACCGCTTTTCTTTAAAGGCTCAACAAGTGACTTTTCGGGCTCTGTTTTGGTTATTTCCTTAAAATCCGAAACAGTCACAAAGCGGCGCCCGGGCGAAGTGGGCTTAAAATGTTTGATTGCCAAAGGTGTTGCACCCCCTCATGATCGTCAAACGACCACTATTCTACATGCCTTCAAATATTTCTATTTTGTCACCTTTTTTTAAAGTGACAATGGCTTTTTTAGTATCGGGTGTTTTACCGCGGATGTTGCGCACCCTCTTATACTTGCCTTTTACATTCATGGTGTTGACTTTTAATACTTTTACCTTGAAAACGTTTTCAACCGCATACTTAATTTCAGTCTTATTGGACCTGGGATCTACAATAAAAGTATACTTGTTCTCCTCCAAAAGCGATGTGCTTTTTTCGGTAATAACCGGTTTCCTAAGAATGTCGCGTGGATCTTTCATTTACGCGAACACCTCCTCGACTTTGGCAACGGCGTCCTTCGTCATTACTAGTTTGTCATAGGCCAATATGTCGTAAACATTTAGGTAGGATGCCCCCAGCGACTTAACGGTGGGTATGTTCCTGGCCGATTTTTCAACCGCCTCATTTCTTTCAGCCATAACCAACAAGGCAGCCCCGGCCCTAAGGTTGTCTAGGATTTTGACCATTTCCCTGGTTTTTGGCTGATCTAGACGCAAGTCATCCAAAACGATTATGTCACCCGAGTTTACTTTAGCAGACAGGGCCGATTTCAACGCCAGTCTTTTTACTTTTTTCGGCAGCTTGTAGCTGTAATCCCGCGGGTGGGGTCCAAATACGATACCCCCACCACGCCAGATGGGTGAGCGGATAGTTCCATGACGGGCCCTGCCGGTACCCTTTTGACGCCAGGGCTTGCGTCCGCCACCCCTCACTTCCGATCTTGTTTTCGTATCATGTGTTCCCTGTCGACGCCTGGCCTGGTGCATCACAACAGCATCATGCATAGCCGCCTCGTGTACATCAACACCGAAAATTTCGTCTTTTAGCGTTATCTCGCCGATTTGTTCACCGTTGATATTGTATAATGCCACAACAGGCATAACAAAAAACCTCCTTCGCCGGGACATGGGACATCGATCGCCAGGACCTAAACACACCG
>JALHFC010000256.1 GCA_022839445.1 Pelotomaculum sp. | reverse complement strand
TTATAGAATTACTTGCGTCGAGAGGATATGCGGTAGTGGCCGGGCAAGGGGATAGATCGTTTGGGAAATGTGTTTCGCCATGTTTGTCAGGAGTGTTAGGGTGACGGGGTTGTTGACACCTTTTTAGCCTTCGCAGCAGCGCCCTGATCTATCAAGTCATAATCCATTCATAAATTTAGAGGGATGATGGTATCATGAAAAAGGATCCAAAAACGGGGAATTATCTGAAGAACAACTGGATCAGGCGCGGGGCGGCATGGGTAAAAACATAGTCAGGGTCCGCTGCCTGCAATGCCCCTGGACATATGAAGGGCCTGTAGATGTGGCTTTAACTGCCCAGAAACTGCATACAAGAGACACCGGTCACAAATGGTACGATTCGGAGGAAACCAGGACCTTTGAGTAATTCTTCGTAAATAAAAGTCTATTTATTGCGGGGGGGGCATGGAAATATGGGTTAGGCGGGAGACCCTGACACTAACATGAGCAGCGAGATGTGGCTTTGGATAGACCCCTCAAGATAATAAAACAAAGGAGGCGCTCCAAATGATTAGTTTAGTTAACTGTAAAAAGCGCTTTGTCCTGGTTATCGTCCTGGCTTTGACGATGGCTTTTTTGCTGGCGCCACCGGCAATGGCGGCGGAAAGAACGAATCTTTCTATCGCGTCGCCGCTAATTGGCGAAAACCAAACCAACATGGTAACGGCTGGCTCAAACGTTACCTTTGTATCCGCGGTACCAAACGTTGTAGGCGCCATGTACACCTTTTGGGTAAACGGCCCCGACGGTTGTAGTTTAGCGCAGGAGTCCGCGTCAAATGAATATACTTTATACAATGCGCAGCCCGGTACCTATACAGTTGACGTGTACATCTGGAACGCGACCAATCGCGCTTTGGCCGAGGCGCGCCAGGTCATTTTAGTAGACAGTAGCGTGGTCTTTACCGAAAACTCTTACAAAGACGGTAAAATTACCTTGACAGCGCAAGCGGAAAACATCAGCGGCGATCCCCTATACCAGTTTTGGTACAAGGATAGCGAAGGCTGGAAGTGCCCGCTAGAGCCGGCAAGCTTTGATTATAATACCCGCAATACAGTTTCTTTTGAAGCAACCGCCGGAAAAACATATGAGGTAGCGGTGTACGCCAAAGACAAAAACGCTGACGGGAGTTGGAAACAAGCCGCAGCCGCAAGTAAGACCATCTTGGCTTTAGAAGAGATTAACGTCAATGAAAGTAACAAAGGGGATATATTAAATCTACAGGCCGGCCAAACTATTAAACTATCTCTTAGTGAAAACCCTTCCACCGGCTTCTTATGGCAATACAAATCGATGTTTGACACAAACATACTTGAAGAAGTAGCGTCTTATGTCCTGACCCCGGCGGTTTCCGAGG
>JALHFC010000255.1 GCA_022839445.1 Pelotomaculum sp. | reverse complement strand
GGCGCCTACCGCTGCCTGCCCAATCACGATCGCCCCCACAATGCTGATGGTTTGCCCAAACGGGCGCGGCAGGCGGACCCCCGCCTCCCGCAGAATCTCGAAGGTTATTTCCATTAAAAAGGCCTCAATAAAGGCAGGATAGGGCACTCCCTCGCGAGCGGTCATAATGGCCAGCAAAAGGTCGGTGGGAACCATCTCCTGGTGGTAGCTGGTCACGGCTATATACAGTGAAGGGAGCAGGAGCGCCATATGTAACGCTACCCAGCGTATGATCCGGATCATGGACGCAAACCAGTAGCGGTTGTAGTAATCCTCGGGACTGTGCATATGAAAAATAATTGTGATAGGAGCAATTAAGGCAAAAGGCGTGTTGTCAACGACTATGCCGACTTTTCCCTCCAGTAGTTCGGCGGCCAGCACATCGGGCCGCTCCGTAACGCCGATGGCGCCTATAATGGAATAAGGGCTGTCCTGAATGTACTCCTCCAGTTGGCCGCTGCTAATCACCGAGTCAACCTTGATCGTCTCCAGCCGTGACTTCACTTCCTCCAGCAGACCACCGGGCAGGTACCCTTTAAGGTATACCAGGCATACGGCGGTTTTGGTCACCACGCCGATTTCCATCTTTTCCACGGCCAGCCGGGTGGTGCGCAGGCGCTTGCGCAGCAGGGCCAGATTTGTGCGCAAGTCCTCGTTGAAAGCGTCGGCAGGACCCCTTACGGTTACCTCCGAAACCGGTTGTTCAACAGCGCGGCTGGTATGTTCATAGAATCCGATAAGAAGCGCGCCGTTCTGCCCGTCCACAAAAAGGCCGGCCTTTCCCTTGGTTAGTTCATTCCCTGCCTCAACCCAGAAATTGGTTTCAAATATACTCGCGGCAGGGATGACTTTTTCCTTGAGCCAGTCCACGGTAACCCCGGACCGGGGCAACACTGCGTTGAATAACGGGCGAATCAGATCCCGCTGCAAGGTTTCCAGACGGATTAACGGATCAAAAAAAACAGCCATGGCGCGTACGGGGTTGTTTTGCCCAATCATAAATTCACGGATAATCAGGTCACCGCAGCGGTCCCCAAGGAATTTGAACATATTCTCCCTCTATTTCAAAGTTATCGCAAGTTTATTATTCCTCCCGGTAAAAAATTTAACCGCAGGACAAATGGGAGAGTTGGGTATGGTTAATGTAAAAGTGTCGCCGGCCATTTTCATCCATTCACCTGTGTCAGATGCTGTCATGGTTCTTCCACCCTTGACACCGGCGGAAATGTGTGTTAAATTTTACGCAGTTGTATCGTTAACTAAATAGTTTCTAGGGGTGCCGCAAGGCTGAGAGAGAATATGCTCAACCCTTTGAACCTGATGTGGGTAATGCCATCGTAGGGAAGATAAAGCTGTGAAACCAATGCAATCCAGCTTAAAAAAAGCTCACCCCCTAGGAGGTGGGCTTTTTGTGTATTTACCCGCAGGGCCGGGTTCATTAGGTGTTGCGCCAATGATATTTTTAATAGGGGGTGGCGCTTATTGAAAATTACTATTAACGGTAAAGAGGAGGTTGTGAGAAAAGGCATGACGGTAGCGGAGCTAATTGAATTAAAAAAGGTTAATCCCGACGCTGTCATAGTGGAGTACAACCACGATTTCATCAAAAGAGAGGCCTGGGTAGACATTGTTTTGGAGGAGAATGACGTCCTTGAAGTTTTAAGATTTGTGGGAGGAGGTTAAACCTGGTGGGGGATATCCTTAAAATCGGCGGGCAGGAACTAACCAGTCGTTTGTTCCTGGGGACCGGCAAGTTTTCTTCGAATAAGTTGATCCCTTTAGTAGTGGAAGCATCGGGCGCCCAGGTGGTGACTGTGGCTCTAAGAAGGGTGGATCTGGATTTCGAAGAAGAGAATATCGCGGCTTTTGTGCCCAAGCACAGCACCCTGATGCCCAACACCTCCGGAGCTAGAAACGCCCGGGAGGCTATCCGGATTGCCAGGCTGTCCAGGGCGGCGGGATGTGGCGACTGGGTTAAGATCGAGGTAATAACGGACAACCGGTACCTGCTCCCGGATAATTACGAAACAGTCGAAGCCACCCGGGTCCTTGCCGCTGAGGGTTTTATCGTCCTGCCCTACATGAGCCCGGACCTGATGGTAGCTAAGGAACTGGTTAAAGCAGGCGCGGCGGCGGTGATGCCCCTGGGTTCTCCCATCGGCAGCAACCGGGGGTTAAAGACGAAAGAATTGATCAGGATTTTAATAGAAGAAATACCACTGCCGATTGTCGTAGACGCCGGTATCGGGCGTCCTTCTGAAGCGGCGGAGGCAATGGAAATGGGGGCGGCGGCGGTGTTGGTAAATACAGCGATTGCCACAGCCGGCGACCCGGTTGCAATGGCCAGAGCATTTGGACAAGCCGTAGAAGCCGGGCGCACGGCTTACCTGGCCGGGTTAGGGGAAACCCGCACAGGCGCCAGCGCTTCTT
>JALHFC010000254.1 GCA_022839445.1 Pelotomaculum sp. | reverse complement strand
TACTGAATGTATTTTTTTACCTCGTCAAGATCTTTATATTCATAGACCCTATCAAGTATCACATCCAAGGTGGTAAGATCCAGCTCGGGAAAACGGTTCTTTACCTCTAGCGGCAAGGGACCAAACCGCTTAGTTAGGAACCTTATAATCGTACCAACCTTTTCTTCCTTTCGGCCTTTTTCTATGCCTTTTTCCATACCTTCACCCAAGCCCTTCTCATAGGGCTCTTTATATAAAGCGGATTGCATAAGGATCTCCTCCTTAATCAAGAGTGGTTTGAACCTCGTCAATATTTTTGTAATCCAGTAATTCCTCTGCGATAACATCTAACTTTTCCGCATCTGCCGCTTCTATTTTTTTCTTTAAATCCGCTGGCAAAACGCCAAATCGCTTAGTCAAAAATTTTATTATTAGTTTTGTTTTTTCATCTTTCCTTCCAGTTTCATAAGACTCTTTATATAAAGCGGATTGCATAAGGATCTCCTCCTTTACAAATTTTTCATATTTACCCTTTTGGTAAAGCCTTTTGATGCACTCTAGTGTTAGGAAATAATAGTCCTTGTCCTCCAACCCCTCCGTCACTGTTAAGCATTCCTGGATATGCTCTTCTTCACTTTCGCTGTCATACTTCATAAATACCCGGAGTGGGTAGAGCACCACTTGCTTTTGGGCTAACACTTCATATTTATCAATCTCGTAGGCTTTAATTACCCCATACCGATATCTCATGATATCCAGACCCTGCACCCTGCTATTAATACCGTTCTTAATTCGTTTAACATTGTCCGGTTTCTTCAGCAGTACAAGTACCTGGTAAATGGGTAGGTCATTGTGCCATTTAATGTATGTGTAATACCTGAGCATCCTTTTTTGCATTTCAATATTGCTACGGTAAGCCGATTCAAATTCGATATGAAGAATAAAGTTTTCCTGGTTTAGTTTAATCTGAGCCAGGTAATCCATTTCCCTCATATCAGGCACGGATAGTTTCGTATGCTCAAGGGTAACTTCTTCTGCATCTTTTACGGATGGTAAAATAAATTCTGCAATACCACGATGGTCTTTTTTCTCTAAAATCTTAATGGTTTCATCATAAGCCTGGGGCCTTGTTTCATATGACATGACCGCCCCCCTCTCTCTTTATTATACCTGGTAACTAAATATTATACCATAAAAACACATCCGTGTAACAATGTACCGTTCTTCCCCTCTACCGCCGGTGAGATTAATCACCACGAGATAAACCGGCTTTTCATACCGGCAGTGATGCATAGTCGTATATTCCAACAGCCTTCTCGCCATCTTTCGATCCGGCCTGGTCTGGAATTCCACCAGCATCAAGTATTCGTATCCGTTTTCGCACACCTTGACCAGCTTATCGGAAGCGCGCTGCACGGCTA
>JALHFC010000002.1 GCA_022839445.1 Pelotomaculum sp. | reverse complement strand
AGCCGGTCTTTTTTTTGCAGTTGGGACCAGTAGTCCCACTCTGTTTCGAACTGTGCCTGGATTACCGTTTTCCCCGACGGTGCAAAGTCCGTGCCGTAATTAAAAATGCGGACGAATATCTTGTCAATGGTTTGCCCACCAACATAAAACGGGCGCTCCAGAAAAAGCATATTGAAGCAGGGTTCGCCGTCAAACCGGCGCGCTACCCCGAAACTAGCCAGCACCAAGGGGCTGAACAGCTTCCAGTTTTGATAACGTTTTTTGATCTTGCTATTGATGTAATTCCCGCCGAGCATCTTAAAGATAGTGCTGTAACCGTCGGCAGCAGATACTACAATGTCAGCCCGGTGAATGTCGCCGTTCGCCAAACGCAACCCGCAGGTCCTCATACCTTCCACTAGGATTTCCTCGACGTTTGCCCCGTAAGTTACACGCCCGCCAAGGTCAATATACCGGTTCTCGATGGAATGGACAAAGCTATGTGACCCGCCTTCCGGCAACCCCAACTGCCCCTCCGCCAACTCACCCAGGAACATTAAAACAAACCAAAGCGGCGCCTCGGGGAGAAATATATTCGTTACTATATTGCGCAACCAGGGATCGCGGATGCTTTTTACATATTCGGTAACGGGCCCGGCATATTTACCGGTAAAGTATTTAAACACACCTCGCATTCTCCAAAGCTGTACCAGCCGCGTCCGCAGGCCGGTAAGTTCAGGGGGGGTATCCAGTCCCATTTCACCGATATTCGCTCCCTGCAGGGCGCGCGCGCACGCAATTAAATCATCAACAACCCGGTTATCGGCAGGAGATGTGTATTTCAGGTCATTTGCCAGTTGTTCCAGGTCCCGTGTTACTGCCACACTCTTTTTGCTCGCTTGGTCGATATACCGGCAATATTCGTTAAGCTCGGGAAAATGGTTGTCCTGGTAAACCCCAAGTTCACGGTACAATGGAAAACAGGGATGGCCCGGCCGGTGTCCCCATACAAAATGGATACCGCCGTCAATGATATAATCCCCACGTTTCCAAGAAGCCACCACCCCGCCGGGACGGGAACCATGTTCCAAAATGTGGGTTTTGTACCCGTTCATCTGCGCGTAGCACCCGGTAGAGAGACCGGCCAGCCCGGCCCCGATGATGAGCATGGATTTACCGGTCAACTTATTTGCCCCCGTTCTTTTACTGATGTTACATTCACAATAACCGTTTCACGTGTCTTTTATTACCGTTGCCAATATGTTAACAGGTAAGGATTCACAAGTAAATGACATTTATTTTTTGTTATTTATACCCGGTAGATGTTATAATTTAGTATCGGGTAATGAAAATA
Source organism: Pelotomaculum sp. (assembly GCA_022839445.1). Classification (GTDB taxonomy): domain Bacteria; phylum Bacillota; class Desulfotomaculia; order Desulfotomaculales; family Pelotomaculaceae; genus JALHFC01. The sequence goes on along the minus strand of JALHFC010000002.1, from coordinate 34,237 downwards.
AGTTTAAAAGATTTTATTTCACAGCGTTTTATGCCTGAGCGTTAGCGAAAGGATGGGTATAACAATGAAAGCGGAGTTAATTTTTACTGGATCGGAATTGCTGTTGGGACATATTCTAAACAGCCATGCGCAGTTTTTGGGCTTGCGGTTGTCTGGAATGGGTATTGAAGTCACACTACATACAACAGTCGGTGATGAACAAGAAAGCCTTGAGTGTGTCCTGCGGCAGGCCATGACCCGCGCCGACCTGATCATTATTACGGGAGGGCTGGGTCCAACCACTGACGACATTACCGTAGAAACATTGGCGGGCGTTCTCGGCCTGTCATTGGTTTTGCATGAGGAATCGCTGGCCAAAATAAAGGAACGGTATAAAGAACGCGGGCTGGAAATGACAAAAAGTATATTAAAGCAGGTGTATGTGCCAGAGGACGCCATGATCCTGCCCAATAGCACGGGAACAGCGCCGGGGGCGCTGATTGAACGGGGGAGTCAGGTTATAGTTGCCCTTCCCGGTCCACCAAATGAGCTCATTCCTATGTTTGAAAAACAGGTAGCCCCCTTTTTATCCGGCAAGATAGCCGGGGGGGCCATTACAAGTTATAAAGTTTTTAAACTGACAGGCATTACCGAGTCGGCGGTACAGGATCTTATATATGATCTGGGCGGACAGGGCAATCCGGGTATAGCCTACGTCGCCAAACCGGGGGAGATCCAGGTGCGGCTTACTGCCCGCGCAACCAGCCCCGTGCTAGCCGAAAAGATGTTGGCAAAGCTATCTTTAGAAATAAAGAGTCGCTTAAGCAATTATATTTTCAGCAGCGATGATGAAATCCTTGAGGAAACGATAGGAAAACTACTGCTTGCGAGGGGGCTTTCCATTGGGGTGGCGGAATCCTGCACAGGTGGGATGGTAGCCGCCAGGATAACTGATATTCCCGGCAGTTCCGGTTACTTCATGGGTGGAGTAGTTTCATACAGCAATGATGTAAAAAATAAGGTTTTGGGTGTGCCTGCCGGTGTTCTTGAACGGTATGGTGCGGTCAGCAGGGAGGTAGCGTCTGCCATGGCTGAAGGGGTGCGCAAGCTGACCGGCGCCGATCTGGGTCTTGCCACAACCGGCATTGCAGGACCGGGGGGAGGTACCCCAGATAAGCCCAGGGGATTGGTTTACATCTCCATGGCCGACGCCAGCAGCGCCTGTTCACGGGAATACCGTTTTCCCGGCATACGTGCGGCTGTAAGACTTGGTGTTACAAATGCGGCCTTGAATATGTTAAAATTATATCTTATGGATAAACGCGATCAGCGCTAAATATTTTTGTTAAAATATTTTATTAAATAGCAAGGAGTTTTTAGATGAAAATATTAAAAGATACCGTTAATTTCGGGGAGCTGAAGATAAGCAGGCAGGTATATCAAGCCCTGGCCGACATGGGGTTTGAGGAGCCCACCCCGATTCAGCAAAAGGCTGTTCCCCTTCTTTTTGAAGGGAAAGATGTAATCGGTCAGGCCCAAACAGGCACGGGAAAGACGGCGGCTTTCGGCGTACCCATTATTGAAATGGTTAACGCGCGCTATGGTGGTGTTCAAGCCTTAATTGTGACACCTACCAGAGAACTGGCTATTCAGGTCGCCGAGGAAATATCGCGAATCGGAAAGTACCTGCGGGTGCGAACGCTACCGATTTATGGGGGGCAGTCCATTGACCGCCAGATCAGGGGCTTAAAACAGGGTGTACAGGTTGTAATCGGTACCCCGGGCCGCCTTTTAGACCACCTGAGCCGAAAAACCTTGTGGTTGGACAACATCAAAGTTGTTGTGCTGGATGAAGCCGACGAAATGTTGGACATGGGCTTCATTGAGGATATTGAGTCCATCCTGCAGGCAACACCACCGGCGCGCCAGACATTGCTGTTTTCTGCTACAATGCCCGAAGAAATAAGGAACCTGGCTAGAAAGTACCTGAAAAATCCGGAATATATCACTGTCAGCAAGCACAATTTGACTGTCCCTCAGATTGAGCAGGTTTATTACGAAACACGTGAGCCAAATAAACTAGATAACCTGTGCCGTTTACTGGATTCCGTCAACGTTACGCTTTCCATCATTTTTTGCCGGACAAAGCGTGGTGTGGATGAGCTTGTGGCCGGTCTCCAAGCGCGAGGGTACCCAGCTGCAGCGCTACATGGAGATCTCAGCCAGTACCAGCGTAACCATGTGATGAGGCAGTTTAAGACCGGGCAGATCGATTACCTTGTGGCCACGGATGTGGCGGCACGGGGGTTGGATATAGAGAATATTTCACATGTAATTAATTACGACATTCCCCAAGACCCTGAGTTTTATGTGCACAGGATTGGCCGTACCGGACGTGCAGGTAAAAGCGGTGTAGCCGTCACATTGGTCGGCCCGCGGGACTACAGGCAGCTAAAGCTTATTGAAAGGCTTACCAAAACCCGCATTCGCCGCGAAAAATTACCTTCCCAAGCGGACATTTATGAAAGACAAAAAGAAGGGATCAGGGAAAGGATCCACCGGATGCTAAACGAAGGAAAACTGGCTTATTACCGGAACATCGTTGATTCTCTGGTGGACGAGTATGATCCGATGGATATAGCGGCCGCCGCCTTGAAACTCTCTTTGGACCTGGACGAGGACAGGGAAGACTTGACCGTGGAGTCCTTTGGCAACACCGGTGCCCGATCCGGTATGGTCAGGCTGTTTATAAATATCGGCAGAAAAGATAATATCGCTACCGGCGATTTGGTGAGGATCATGGCCGAAGAAACAGGCATGCCTGAAAATAGCGTCGGTAATATAAATATATACGAAAAATTTTCCTTTGTGGAAGTACCGGAGGAATGGGCTAATTGTGTGATCAGCTGCCTGCACCGCCAGACTATCAGGGGCCGGCGTGTAAGTGTAGAGCCTGCCCGGGGAAAAGGATAATATTATGATATTTGTAGTTGACATGCTCCGCAATACAACATTATAATTTATGCAAATGCGAACCTTTGTTCACATAATGGAATTAGAAAGGGAGTGAGTACATTGTCGGATAAACAGAAGGCCTTAGAGCGGGCTTTATCGCAAATTGAGCGGCAATTTGGTAAAGGTTCGATAATGAAACTAGGGGAAGCTTCAGCTAAGCTAAACGTCGAGGTCATTCCTACCGGCGCCTTGGCATTGGATGTAGCTTTAGGTGTTGGTGGTGTGCCGCGTGGCAGGGTGATTGAAATATTCGGTCCGGAGTCATCCGGTAAAACTACCGTAGCCCTTCATATTATTGCCGAAGCTCAGAAAATGGGCGGTACGGCGGCTTTTGTTGACGCGGAGCATGCTCTTGATCCGACATATGCCAACAACCTGGGAGTGGATATTGAAAATCTACTGGTATCCCAGCCCGACACCGGCGAACAGGCCCTTGAGATTACCGAAGCATTGGTCCGCAGCGGGGCCATAGACATCATTGTTGTAGACAGTGTAGCGGCCCTTGTGCCCCGCGCCGAGATTGAAGGCGAAATGGGGGACTCCCATGTCGGACTTCATGCCCGCCTAATGTCGCAGGCTCTGCGAAAGCTTACCGGGGCCATCAGTAAGTCCAGGACTACAGTTGTATTCATTAACCAAATCCGTGAAAAGGTAGGGGTGATCTACGGTTCACCCGAGATTACTACAGGGGGTAGAGCGCTGAAATTTTATGCGACGGTGCGGTTAGAAGTGCGCAAGCAGGAAAATATCAAGCAGGGCACTGAAATGATCGGCAGCCGGACCAGGGTTAAAGTTGTGAAAAATAAAATTGCCCCGCCGTTTAAGCATGCCGATTTCGATATAATGTACGGCGCCGGTATATCCAAAGAGGGGAGCATTTTAGATATTGCCGCTGATTTGAATATAGTCAATAAAAGCGGGGCTTGGTATTCATACGGCGAGGAAAGGCTGGGCCAGGGCAGGGAAAATGTCAAGGAATATCTTAAAGAGCACCCGGATGTTACCGGCGAGATTGAGGTTAAAGTTCGCCAGGCTTTGAGTATAGGCGGGGCGAAAGTTGAACCCGGCCGAGCTGCGCCGGAAGAGAGGTCGGCCCAATAAGTGGAGGACGAGTATACCAAAGCCAGGTCATTTGCTTACAGTGTGCTGGCTGTCCGGCGGCAGACCGGGCGCCAACTGGAACAGCGTCTTAGGAAAAAAGGGTACTCTGGGGCTACTGTCGAAAAAGTATTAAGCCTGATGGAAAGCTACAACTATATCGATGATAAAGAATATGCCCGGCTTTGGATCAGGGAAAGGCGGTTAAAAAGAGGTTGCCCTGGATTGAAGCAGGAGCTGCTGGGGAAAGGTGTGGATGTAGGGATTATTGAGGAGACTTTGGCTGAACTTGACCCGGAAGAAGAATACGAAGCAGCGCTGAATTTAGCCAAAAAAAAGCTTGGGTTATCCGAAGATGCGCGCTCGCTACAACGTCTTTGGGGCTATCTCCAGCGCAGGGGATTTTCATGTGAAGTTATAGGCCGGGTTTGCCGTGTTCTCCGGGATGAATAGGTTTTGTTTAGCCTTGACAGTTTTTTAAAAAAACTGTACAATACAGCATGGGAGAAAGTAGAATTAGATGCTACAATGTACGGGTTTTATTATAGATAAAATCCAATAGTTTCAGCGGCAAGAGTCTAGCCGGGGCTACCCGGCCGGATAGTATGATAGTGCCTGTAATTAGGGTCTATTTTCTTATCGTGCTCTGGGCAAGTATAAAAGTAGTATCAGTTCTTTTTCTACCGAGTTTTGCTCGGTGTTTTTTTTGTTGCAAAAAAAGACTATCATTTTAATGGGGAGGTGAATTATATGGATGCCAATAGTATCACATTTATAGTACCTATAATATTAATGCTGGTAGCTTTCGTTATCGGATATTTTTTAAGAAAATATCTAGCGGAAGCAAAGATTGCTTCTGCGGAAACTGAAGCTAAAAAAATCATGGAAGTAGCCGAAAAGGAGGCCGAGGCCAAAAAGAGAGAGTCTGTCTTAGAGGCCAAGGAAGAAGTACTAAAATTACGCAACGATATGGAAAGGGAAAACCGGGATCGCAGGTCGGAGCTTCAGAGGCTGGAGCGTCGCTTGATGCAAAAAGAAGAAACCCTGGATCGAAAAGTTGACTCGATTGAAAAAAAAGAGGAAGTCCTCAGCCAGAAAGAGCTGGACATCGATGCTACAAAAGCCCAGCTCACGGAAGTTTACAACCGCCAGTTGGGTGAGCTGGAGCGTATATCGGGCATGACCTCCGAAGATGCGAAACAAGTTTTGTTAGACGGTATTGAAAAAGAAATGCAGCATGAAGCTGCCATGATGATAAAGGAAATAGAGAATAAGGCTAAAGAAGAAGGGGAAAAACGTGCGCGGGATATTATTTCACTGGCTATTCAGAGGTGCGCGGCGGATCACGTAGCCGAAACCACTGTAACCGTGATGCCCTTACCCAGCGATGAGATGAAAGGGCGGATCATTGGCCGGGAGGGCAGAAACATCCGCGCTTTTGAAACGTTAACAGGGATTGATTTGATCATTGACGACACGCCGGAAGCGGTAATATTATCCGGTTTTGATCCTATTCGCCGGGAAGTTGCCCGGATTGCCCTGGAAAAACTTATTATCGACGGCAGGATTCATCCGGCCCGTATTGAAGAAATGGTCGAAAAGGCCCAAAAAGAAGTAAATACTCAAATTAGGGAAGCTGGGGAACAGGCTACTTTTGAAACGGGCGTACATGGACTACATCCCGAATTGGTTACACTTTTGGGACGTCTCAAATTCCGCACCAGTTATGGGCAAAATGTTTTGAAACACTCTATTGAAGTCGCCCATCTAGCCGGGCTGATGGCTTCTGAGATAGGCGCCGATATCCAAATAACAAAGAGGGCCGGTCTATTGCATGATATCGGCAAGTCGGTGGACCACGAGATGGAAGGTCCCCACGTGAGCATCGGTGTTGACCTGGCTAAAAAATACCGTGAGTCTCATGATGTGATCCATGCTATTGCTACCCACCACGGGGATGAAGATCCCAAGACCATCATTGCTGTCCTTGTCCAGGCTGCCGATGCTGTATCAGCAGCCCGTCCCGGAGCCCGCCGAGAAACTTTGGAATCATATATTAAGCGGCTTACCAAGCTTGAAGAAATCGCCAACTCTTTTGAGGGAGTGGACAAGTCTTTTGCCATTCAGGCCGGGCGGGAAATCCGGATCATGGTTAAACCTGACAAAGTTGATGACCTGGCCGCTATTCGTCTGGTTAAAGATATTACCAAAAAAATTGAAAATGAGTTAGATTACCCCGGTCAAATTAAGGTTATGATTATTAGGGAGACCAGGGTGGTTGATTATGCAAAATAAAAGAGAGCGGCCCCAAAAAGGGCCGCCTTCTCTTTTTTGGTAGAAATTATTAGGGGATCATCGCGAAAAAAAGCAGGAATAACGTATTCTAAACAGAATGTCTTTTTATCTGTAGGTTTTTAAGGGAAGGTGACGGCGTTGGGAGTCCGGTACAAAGGCAAGGGCGATCAGAAAGACAGTGTAGGTCTATTGATCTCAATTCTTGTACGTTATCCGGAAGTAGCTACCATCAATTATAATCCGGAAAACCAGTTATTTAAGTTCACATTTATGTACTCGCAGGTGCTTGAGGATTACCAACTGGACAGTTTAAAAGAAAAAATAACTTCCAGCATTGAAGTCTACAATCTCCTGGAAGGTAGGGAAGTCAGGCTGATCTCCCTAAATCACCAGGTTTGTGACAACCTTACCTTGATCGAAGTGCAGCGGGATATAGACACACTTGCACAGGAAGAAATTAAATTAATTGTTGAACTGTTTCAACAGTACCTTAATAAAAAGCTGGTTACTGAAGAAAATAGGCGTCTTATCGAGGAGGAACAGATTTACCAGGAAGAAATGATCGAGCATATGCTGGACAGCATAAGGGGCTCAATCGAAGGTAAATATCTTTTTGCTTTTCGCGAAGAGGGCAAGGTTTTGGTATTTAACAAGTAACGGGGGTTAAATTATTGCGCCTGTTGATGATTGGGGATATTGTCGGTCGTCCCGGCCGCAGGGCTGTTAAGGTTAACTTGCCCGATTTAAAAAGGCAATTCGATCTTGATTTGGTAATAGCCAACGGAGAAAATGCAGCCGGGGGGAAAGGCATTACAAAAGAGGTAGCTCAGGAGCTGTTTTCATATGGAGTAAATATCCTCACTATGGGTAACCATGTATGGAACAAAAAAGAGGCTTTTAGTTACATAGACCAGGAAGCAAGAATTATCCGGCCGGCCAATTACCCGCCTGGTGTGCCCGGCTTTGGAACCGGTGTCTTTGAGACCCGCCGGAACGTTAAGGTCGGTGTGATTAACCTGGTTGGGCGGGTTTACGTCGAAGCGGTGGATTGTCCTTTCCGCAAGGCGGATGAGTTGGTAGCAAAATTAAAAGAGAGCGCAAATGTCATAGTTATAGACTTTCACGCGGAGGCTACCTCGGAAAAGATTGCTTTCGGTTGGCATCTGGACGGGCGTGTATCTGCGGTGGTGGGTACACATACCCATGTCCAAACCGCAGATGAGCGCATACTACCTGGAGGAACCGCCTATATCACTGATCTGGGCATGACCGGTCCGTCGAATTCCGTGCTTGGAGTTAAAAAGGGCATAATCATTGAAAAGTTTATGACCGGTATTCCCCAGCGGTTTGAGGTTGCGACAGGGGCTTTTCAGTTCAACGCCGCCGTCATAGATATAAATGAAGAAACCGGTGAAGCTACCTCCATCACACGGATCCAGAATTACGAGTAGCGAGTGATGACCCTCAATACATAACGCTTTCATTTTGAAACATTATAAAATATTTTCCAGTTACAAAAAGGAATTTTCCAACTGCCGGCGAAATATAATCATTTACAGGGAGTTCAGGATAGTAAGTTTTTATAAAGTAACGAAGGAGGTTGCTTGAATGGAAGTCTTAAAGGTTTCAGCAAAATCTAATCCAAATTCCGTAGCTGGCGCCCTGGCAGGTGTGCTTCGTGAACGGGGGTGCGCCGAAATGCAGGCCATTGGCGCGGGCGCGCTTAACCAGGCTGTAAAAGCAGTAGCTATTGCAAGAGGATTTGTGGCGCCTAGTGGAGTCGACCTAATCTGTATTCCCGCTTTTACCGACATTATTATTGACGGAGAAGAAAGGACAGCCATCAAGCTAATTGTTGAGCCAAGGTAACAAAAATAGTTATAGATTAGTTATATTAGACCTATTTATTCATTTGAATAAATAGGTCTAATTTTTCTAGGTTTACCTTTTTCATTTTAAGTGATACCCTAAATATATATTTTTAAAGACGCCTGGGAAGGTTTTAAACAACTATTGTCCAAATTACAGCAGGTGAATTATCATGCCGGTAGATTTGCATGTCCATACTAACGCTTCGGATGGCGCCGACAGTCCGGAAGAAGTTGTCGGCAAGGCGAAGGCTTTGGGTTTAGAAGCCATCGCTATTACCGATCATGACACTCTGGAAGGGATCGAAGAGGCTTTTTGCGCCGGCTTGCGGCATAAAATAGAAATCATTCCAGGCATTGAGCTGGGGGCGGAGTGTCGGGGTGAAGAAGTTCATGTGTTAGGCTACCTGGTAGAACTGCACAACCGCAAATTTCTTGACAAACTTAAACTGTTCCGTGAAGCGAGAGTTGACCGCATAAAAAAAATGGTTGTTAACCTGCAAAAGCTTGGCGTTGCCGTGGATATAAACAGGGTAATGGCCATTTCCGGTTCGGGATCGGTAGGACGACCCCACCTGGGCGCGGCTTTGGTTGAGGCAGGTGTTGTTGAAAACGTTTCAGAGGCTTTTAAAAAATATATCGGCGCCGGTTGCCCGGCATATGTTCCCCGTTACAAAATAAAACCAGTGGAGGCGGTGCGTCATATTTTATCCGCCGGGGGAGTGCCGGTCTTGGCCCACCCCGGATTAACCAACGCGGGCCGGTTACTAGGTGAACTAATAGCTGCCGGACTTGCCGGGCTGGAAGCATACCACCCTGCTCATTCAATGGAGCAGGCGAATTATTATTGCAGGTTGGCCAGGGAAAATGGCCTAGTTGTGACCGGCGGTTCCGATTATCATAGCCCGTGGCATAAGGCTGGAAGACGGTTAGGGATAAAGACTGTGCCCTACAATGTGGTAACTGAACTTAAAAGGGCAAAATCAACTAATAAATTAAAACCCTACCCCAATTAGCCGCAAAAACGGCCTTTGTTGAAAGGGAGGGCTTTCTAAAAAAACAATTAGTGGAATTATTAGGGGGAGTAATCATGCAAAAAGCAAAGCGGATGGAAAGTCTTTCTTCAGGTATCTTTAATGAGATGGAGGAAAGGAAAAAAAAGGTTGAGTCTAGAGGGATAGAGGTAATAAACCTAGGTGTCGGCAGCCCCGACCTGCCGCCGGCCCCCCATATTATAAAGGCTTTAAGTGACTCGGTAAATAACCCTCTAAATTATACTTATTCCCTGGTCGGTATGCCCCGACTTTACCTGGCGGTGGCCGAATGGTATAAAAAACGGTTTAATGTTGACCTGGACCCCGGTAGTGAGGTGCTGGCGCTAATGGGATCCCAGGACGGATTGGCCCACCTGGCCCTGGCTTACATTGATCCCGGCGACATAGCCCTAGTCCCCGATCCAGGTTATCCTATATACAACTTTAGCATTCTAATGGCCCAGGGGGAGATACACCCGATGCCACTTCATGCAAAAAACTACTTTCTACCGGATCTGTCGCGCATATCCGGGGAAGATGCTAAAAAAGCGAAAATGATGTGGTTAAACTATCCAAACAATCCGACAGCCGCTTCTGCCGACGGAAAATTTTTTGCGAGTGTGGTTGAGTTCGCCCGCGAATACGACATCCTGGTCTGTCATGATGTTGCTTACGCCGAACTGGCTTACGACGGCTATAAACCCGTTAGTTTTCTGGAAACGCCGGGGGCAAAGGAAGTAGGGATTGAGTTTTATTCCCTTTCCAAAACGTATAATATGGCCGGGTGCAGAATCGGCTTTGCCGTAGGCAATAGGGAAGTCCTTGCAATGCTGGCCCTGATTAAGTCTAATATTGATTATGGGGTATTCTATGCTGTGCAAGAAGCCGCAATTGCGGCATTGCGCGGCCCGCAGGAATGTGTGGCCGAAACTGCCCGCACATACCGGCGCCGCCGGGATGTACTAGTGGACGGCCTGGGTGAAATAGGCTGGGAAATACCCAGGCCAAATGCTTCGATGTTTATTTGGGCCCCACTGCCACCGGGTTATACTTCCTCTACAGCGTTAACAGCCGACTTGTTGGAGAAAGCAGGAGTCATAGTTATTCCAGGAGTAGCCTTTGGCGAACAGGGAGAGGGTTACGTTAGGATTGCCCTTGTTAAAGAAGAACCTGTCCTGTCGGAAACAGTGCGCCGGGTGCGTGAAAACTTTAGATTTATATAACGCCGGCTTAGCGTTAAAACCCACCATAAAATATCCAGAGACCCCGTTGCAATGTATCTTACGGGGTCTTACAAACTAACGGCGTCTATTTGCTTTGCACCCGGCATATACTAAGACAGAAATGCCGGGCGAGGTGGTGTTTAAACAATGAAGGAAGCGGCTGAAATACCCTACTTAAAGATCAGAATACGGGAACTTGAAGAAAGAGTCGAGCAGCTGCGGCTCAGCCGGAGGGTGCTGATGAGTTTGATTGAAAAGGTAGAGAAAGATAAAGTAAAATATTTGTACCGCCTGGAAAAAGAAAACCGTAAACTTCATCAAGACAATTATCGATACGCGGTAAGCCTGCTCTGTAAAAACCGTCAGATCGTTGAACTAAAGTCAAAATTAGGAGACAGCCCCTCGTGAAATTAAAGTAAATTAATAAGTTATCCACAGAATAACTCACAGAATGGTAGCAACTGTTAATATTGTTATATTGCGACATGTAGGTATAGGAATCGACATTGTAAAGTGACCTTAAAAGGGTCTTTTTTTTTAAAAATATATGATATAATGTAATACAAAAATAAAAGCGCCCATATTACTATGCCGGTCCAAAGTCGATATCGTTGGCTTGAAGTTAAAACCCTTACCACACCTGATCGAAGAACCGGTTATTAAAGTTAATAAACTAGCATGTTAGTTTTGGAAAAGGTAAAATTCATATTATTGCTGTTGCTGACCCCGGCCGGAGGGTGAACAGACAATCAGGCTTTAAACATATTGCAGTCCTTCCCTTGCCGGTTGACACCGCCAACGGGAGGTTGGAGTTAAATGCCCGTATATTCTACATTCCCCGGTTTACGATGATTCCGGGGATTATTATTTAAGTTGGCTGGTGAAGAATGAAAGGAAAACTTATTCTAGTGCTGGGCGGTTCACGCAGTGGTAAAAGTGAGTTTGCTGAAAACATAGCCGCGCAAATGGGGGAGCGGGTCATCTATATTGCTACCTCAGCAGTGCGGGATGAAGAGATGGCGGATAGGGTCCGGCTTCACCGGGAAAGACGACCGCAAGGTTGGGAAACGGTTGAGGAAGAAAAATTTATCTGTCAGGTGACATCAAAGGGCAGGGAGGGAGATGTGTTCCTTCTGGACTGCGTTACCGGTTGGATTACCAACCTCCTGTTGGATGAGCTTATTCCTGAGACCGGAGCAAAGTCTGCGGATAAAGAGTCTTACATCATGGAGCAGGTTGAACAACTTATGGAAACAGTAGATCATGGCGCGCATCTGATCGCCGTATCCAATGAAGTTGGTCTAGGACTTGTGCCGGAATACCCGCTCGGCAGGGTATTCCGGGATCTAGCGGGAAAGGTAAACCAGGCCCTGGCTCAAAATGCGGATCAAGTTTATTTTGCTATAGCAGGGTTGCATTTGGAAATAAAGTCTATGGCAGTGGCCAAAACGGAGTGATCGAAAATCAAGGCAAAAACAATTATGATCCAGGGTACTGCTTCCCATGTGGGCAAGAGCGTCCTGGTAGCGGCGCTGTGCCGAATATTTAAGCAGGACGGTTACCGGGTGGCCCCTTTTAAATCTCAAAATATGGCTTTAAACTCCTTTGTTACGAAAGAAGGCGGGGAAATGGGACGCGCCCAAGCTGTTCAGGCTGAAGCGGCTTGTATCGAACCCTCTGTAGATATGAATCCCATTCTTTTAAAGCCTGTCGGTGACGCTTCTTCACAGGTAATTGTCCTGGGCAAGCCGCTGGGGAACCTTTCAGCCTGCCGGTATCATAACGATTATGTGACAAAAACTGTTGAGGTAATTGAGCAGGCGCTGGACCGGTTGCGCTCCATATACGACATCGTCGTCATTGAAGGCGCAGGTAGCCCCGCAGAAGTTAATCTCCAGGAAAGGGAAGTAGTAAATATGCGCATTGCCAGAATGGCCGGCGCCCCGGTCCTCTTGGCGGCGGATATTGATAAGGGCGGCGCTTTGGCAGCGGTAGTGGGGACACTTGAACTACTCACCCCGGAGGACCGAGACCGCGTGGCTGGGATTATTATCAATAAATTTAGGGGTGATTTGCGGCTGTTTCAGCCGGCGGTCGACTTTCTTGAAAAAAAGACCGGTAAGCCGGTCCTGGGGGTTGTACCTTATTTTCAGGGCTTCCGGGTTCAGGAAGAGGACACTGTTTCTGAGGACAGGAGCCGGGCAGAACAGGTAACAGAGCCGGGCTGGGTGGATGTGGCCGTGATTCATCTACCCCGCATATCAAATTTTACCGATTTTGACCTGTTGGAAGACGAACCCGATGTCAGGCTTCGTTATGTGGATATAGGTAGCAAATTAGGTACACCGGACTTGGTGATCATCCCGGGCACAAAAAACACTGTCGGAGACCTTATATCCTTGAAACGTTCCGGGTTGGCAGCCCGGATTACCGGGCTTTCCCAAGCGGGAACGCCTGTCATCGGCATCTGCGGCGGTTTACAGATGCTGGGGAAGGAATTAAACGACCCCCTGTGCGCCGAATCCGGCATCCCCCGGATCGAGGGTTTGGGGCTTTTAGATATATCCACCACTTTTTTACCGGAAAAAATGACTTTTCAAATTGAAGCGGAAGTAACAGGAACCGGACTGTTCCTGGACGGTTCGCCACCGGCAAGGATCACGGGATATGAGATCCACATGGGCAGGACCGAGCTCGCTCCGGGTCTTAAGCCGGCTTTCCGCGTGCTGTCAAGGTCCGGTGAAAAAACTGACTTTCCTGACGGGGCGGTAAGCCGGGATGGCAGGGTGTTCGGTACTTACATCCATGGTATTTTTGATAATGGCGAGTTCCGCCGGCATCTTATTAACATTTTGCGTAAAAGAAAAGGACTTCAACCGTTAGCGCCTGCCAAGGAAATGTCGGCACTGGAACAGCGCAGTCGAGATTTTGACAAGCTGGCAACAGTAGTGCGAAATAGTCTGGATATGGATAAAGTGTATGGACTACTTAGTATTAGATGTTAATCTTAATTTATTTTTTTAGGAGCATATATGACTGAAATCACCGGAGTGGTTGTATTGTCCGCCTACCTGGTAGACCTAGTGGTAGGGGATCCCAGGTGGATACCTCACCCGGTGGTCCTGATGGGCAAGGCGATAGAATACCTGGAATCATTGATGCGTCTCATAGCCAAAAGCCCTGCCGTACTTCGCGCAACGGGAGCTGTGACGGCGCTTGTACTGGTTGTGGGGACCTGGTTTCTAACTTATACGCTCGTTAAGTGGTCTTATACTGTTCATCACTGGTTCGGTATTATTCTAACTGTTTGGCTTATTTCCACAACCATTGCAGCGCGGGGGCTGGCCGGGGCTGCCAAAGAAATTTTCGACCTGCTTAAAGGGGGCGACCTAGACGAAGCCTGCCGGAAGACAGGTTGGATTGTTGGCAGGGATACCGGCAATATGGATTCCAAGGATGTAACAAGAGCTACAGTTGAAACTGTTGCCGAAAGCATTGTGGACGGGGTTGTCTCCCCCATGTTTTACGCCTTTATCGGTGGCGCCCCGTTAGCTATGGCCTACCGTGCGATAAACACCCTGGACTCCATGCTGGGGTACAAAAACGAGCGGTTCATGGATTTCGGTATGGTTTCGGCTCGTCTAGATGATCTTGCCAACTATATTCCCGCCCGCCTGACCGGATTATTATTGTTGGTGGCCGCTTGCTTGCTCAGGATGAGCCCCCAAAGAGCGTTGGCTACGGTCCTGCGAGACGCTTCCGGACATCCCAGCCCGAACAGCGGTATTCCCGAGTCGGCGGTTGCCGGGGCGCTGGGAGTACGCCTGGGGGGCTTAAATTACTACAACGGGGTAGGGGCTTTTAGGGCTTATATGGGGGATGACATTACACCCCTAAGGCCGGATCATATATCATCGGCGATCAAGTTAATGTACCTGACTTCAGCATTAGCAGCTTTAGCCGGCGTTATGACCTGTACCCTATGGGGATACATAAAGTGGTTTATTTTTAAGGGGATGAATTAATTTTATTGAAAAGTCTTTTATTTGCACTTCATCATCTAACTAGATTACCATTACCATCCTTAAAATTTGACGAGATTTCCTGTGGCCGTTCGACCGCATTTTTCCCGTTTGCGGGTTTTATTTTAGGAGGGATACTGGCGTTATTTGCTATAGCGATAAGGTGGGTTTTCCCGGCGCCTGCGCAGGCCTCTCTTCTTGTGGTTGGAATGGTCGTATTGACGGGCGGGATCCACCTTGACGGATTTATGGACAGTGTAGACGGCCTTTTTAGCGGTCGCCCCAGGGAAAGAAAGCTCGAGATAATGCGTGACAGCCGGACAGGAGCATTCGGGGTCATCGGGGTTACCTGCCTGTTGCTGTTAAAATACAGTGTTTTTCTTGGAATCTCCGGTCAAAACTTAATCAAAACGCTTTTGGTGGTCCCGGCTTTAAGCCGTTGGGGCATGTCTATAGCCGTTGTAGCTTTTCCTTACGCCAGGCCGGAAGGGCTGGGTAAAATTTATGCCTTGTACACGGGTAATAAAGAACTGGCATGGGCTACTGTTTTTGCCGCAGTTATAGCGGTGGTAATTTTAGGCGTCCCGGGTATCTTCTTAATGTTCCTGGCAGGCGCAGTGACCTGCCTTGTAGGAAAGGCAATAACCAAAGAACTAGGCGGGCTTACAGGAGATACGTACGGGTTTATTAATGAATTGCTCGAGGTTTTACTTCTCCTGGCCGTATTAAGCATTATCTACATAGAACCGTCCATGATAACAAATTGGTTTTAAGGAAGGAGTAAAGCTTTTGCAGAGCCTAGAGCATATTCATGGGGGAAATATTACCCGGGCTTCCTTAAAGTATGGTATTGCTAAAAATGATTTTACCGATTTCAGTGCAAACATTAACCCGCTTGGACCATCGCCGAAAGTAATTGCCGCTTTAAAGAACAGCCTTGATTTAATAAGCAGTTATCCCGACCCCGAATGCACCGAATTAAAGACCGCGCTTGCCGCTTATCTGGGTATCTGCGAGGAATTGCTTTTAATGGGCAACGGTGCGGCGGAGTTGATTTACCTGTTGGTGCGTGTTACCGGGTGTAGAACGGCGCTTGTACCAGTCCCGACTTTTTGCGAGTACAGCTTGTCTGTTTTAAGCCAGGGGGGGGGAATTACCAAGATCCCGCTGGAGGGGGAAAACGGGTTTAGCCTGCCCGTAGATAAAATAATCAGCTGTTTACCCGGGGCGGACCTTCTTTTTCTTTGCAACCCAAATAACCCCACCGGCCGTCTAGTGGATAGGGTAACGATAGAACACATCCTTGATCAGGCTTTGGCGCACAAGGTAATGGTCCTTGTTGACGAAGCGTTCATGGATTTTGTTCCGCAGCGAGAATTATTTTCTATGATTTCGCTGGTAGGCCGTCGTCCCAACCTGGCCGTGCTTTACTCAATGACCAAATTTTTCGGCATCCCGGGTTTGCGTTTAGGCGCCATAATAGCTCATCCGGATTTAGTTGCCCGCATGAGTGTTTCCAAAGACCCATGGAATGTCAACACGCTGGCTCAGATAGCTGGTGTCATATCTCTATCTGATAAAGCATATATGGAAAAGACAAAACAACTGGTAAATGAAGAGAAGGAATACCTCTTTAGTAAATTGCAGGATTTCCCGGGACTTGAACCGCTTCCGGGAGCTGCTAATTTCATTCTGGTTAATACCTCCAACAGCGGTTATTCATCAGGTGAACTAGCCGACCAGCTCGGAAGGCGGGGGATTATGGTCAGGGATTGCACGGGGTTTACCGGTCTAGCAGGACGTTATCTAAGACTGGCGGTAAAAACTCGCCCGGAAAATCAAACGTTAATCCAAGCGCTAAAGGATATTTTGGGGGGAAAGGATAGATGAGTTGTCGCGTTTATATCGTAAGACACGGTGAAACTGAATGGAATGCTTTAATGAAATACCAGGGTCATACCGACATGCCGTTGTCCCAACTTGGCCGTCACCAGGCGGAAATGCTTGGAAAGAGGCTGGCTTCGGAAAAATTTCATGCTTTTTATGCCAGTGATTTAAAGAGAGCGCACGAAACCGCAAGGATTATATCTAAGTTTCATGGGCAAGAAGTTGAAACGGTCCCGGAGTTAAAGGAACTTAATTTTGGTTCCTGGGAGGGATTAAGTATCAAGGAAATAAATGAATCTTTTCCGGACGTATTGAAACAGTGGTGGGAAGAACCTTTTTCCATAAAAATACCCGGCGGTGAGGCTTTGTGCGATATGGTTGACAGGAGTACCGCCGCAGTTAAGATGCTTGTGGAAAGGCATCACGGGGAAAATATTGTGCTGGTGTCACATGGCGGAGTTATCCGGGGCATTGTCGGTAGCGTACTGGGAATGGACTTAAATAAATACTGGCGCCTCCGGCAGGACAACGCTTGCCTTAATATAGTTGATTTTCCGGAGTGGGAAAAGGGCATCGTCATGCTTTTAAACGACTGCGCACACTTGAACTACCTTTATTGCTCCAACAAGTAAAGTCTATCCGTAACCTTCGATGAAACGCGAGCAACTGCCGGCCGCAGGCATGTTGCTTAAATCACGGCAGTTTACAACATGCGAATTGATAGCGCCAAGGGAGGGCCAAAGCCCTCCCGGCTTGTAACCCAGGTTTGTTAAACGCTTTTTGTTTTACTGTTCAATGCTGCAATAAATGTGATATAATTAGAAAATATACATTTGTTTTAAATAAGCCGGGCTTGCCGGTGGGGGAGGGGAAGAGCAGTGTTGCCGGAAAAGTTTGAAAGAACAGGTCTTACCTTTGATGATGTGATGATTATTCCAGCAGTTGCGGAAATCCTACCCAGGGATGTAGATACTGCCACCAGCCTTACAAAAAACATCAGGTTAAATATTCCCATAGTGAGCGCCGGTATGGATACCGTTACTGAATCCAGAATGGCCATTGCCGTTGCCAGGGAAGGTGGAATCGGTGTTATCCACAAGAACATGCCTATTGAACGCCAAGCCCTTGAGGTCGACCGGGTCAAGCGCTCCGAGCACGGTGTGATTTCGGATCCGATTTTTCTTTCTCCCGACAACCTGGTGAACGAAGCGCTGGTTTTAATGGAAAGATACCGGATATCAGGAGTACCGGTTACAGTTGAGGGAACGCTTGTGGGTATACTCACCAACCGGGACCTTCGTTTTGAAGTGGACTTCACTAAAAAAATCGGTGACGTAATGACAAAGGATAACCTTGTTACCGCTCCGGTAGGGACAACATTGGAGCAGGCTAAGGATACTTTACGGAAATATAAAATAGAAAAATTGCCTCTTGTAGATGATGCGTTTAAACTGCGGGGACTAATCACCATCAAGGATATAGAAAAAACACGCCAGTATCCCCATTCGGCCAAGGATAAGCGGGGGCGCCTGATGGTAGCTGCGGCAGTGGGAATCACCACAGACACGATGGAGAGAGCCGAAGCTTTAGTTAAAGCCAGTGTGGACGTTATCGTGGTCGATACTGCCCACGGGCACTCCAGGGGTGTGCTGGAAGCCGTAGCGACTATCAAAGAAAAATACCCGCAAGTTTCTTTAGTCGCAGGAAACGTTGCCACTGCGGCAGGGACCAGGGATTTGATTGCCGCAGGCGCTGATGCGGTAAAGGTAGGGATAGGACCGGGTTCAATTTGTACCACCCGTGTGGTTGCCGGAATTGGTGTTCCCCAGATTACCGCTATCTATGATTGTGCCCAGGAGGCAATGAAATATGGAATACCAATTATTGCCGACGGCGGCATTAAGTACTCCGGGGACATCACGAAGGCCATTGCTGCCGGTGCGGACGTAGTAATGCTCGGCAGCTTGCTTGCGGGTACTGAGGAAAGCCCCGGGGATACAGAAATTTATCAGGGACGAAACTACAAGGTTTATCGTGGCATGGGTTCCCTGTCGGCTATGAAAGAGGGCAGCAAGGACCGCTACTTCCAAGACAAGGCGGAAAGCGATAACAAGCTTGTGCCGGAAGGTGTAGAGGGACGAGTTCCATATAAGGGTTCATTGTCTGAAACTGTCTATCAATTGATTGGCGGTTTGAGGGCTGGAATGGGATATGCCGGAACCCGTAATATTTTCGAATTAAAGACCAGGACCAAATTCATGCGCTGCACTTCTGCGGGGTTAAGGGAAAGCCACCCGCATGATGTTATGATCACCAAGGAAGCTCCCAATTACAGCCTAGGATAATGGTGGTTGGTGGTTGGTGGTTGGTCTTTAAGCCGCTTGTGGGAATTCGCCTTGCGGCGAATTCCTAATTTAAACCCAATGTCTTTTTCTGACTACAAACGTTCCGTTATATTGAGAGACTTCAATTTGGCCGATAGTCGTGAGTCGTTGGCCATTTTTGTTGTTTATGTGGATTCGTTACTTGTGTTCAAAAAGCATGTTTTCAAACAAGTCCCTGTCATTTTGGCTTACATTTTCACCTACCCGGACCATTAAAACATTAGCCGGATGCTCGGTGATGTCCGGGTCGTCGGTTGCCCGCCTGTACAGGCCCGCCGCTCCAAAGAGTTTTGTTAGCATTCTCTGGTATTCAAACATACCCAGTCCACTATTATCTAAATCCCAGTGCCAACAAAACTCCACGGTTAACACTATATAGTCATCCATAACGGGATTGGTAAAGGCCTCTTTAAGAAGAGCAACTCCGATCCCACATTTTCGCCAATCGGGGCTAATTTCGATGGCGCCAAGCTCCAAAATGCCCGGGTGTTTACTCCACCTGGAATAACCGTCAGGGTAATGAAAAGTAATATAGCCGATAATCTCCTGGCGGTATCTGGCTAAATAAACCATTCCTTCAGGCAAACTTGAGATTTCCACCAGCGCTTTTTTTTGCTGATCTGGTTTGCGGAAATTTGTAAGTTTGCTGTTCATATCAAATACTCTAATATCCTTTGCTTCTACCGGTCCTTCTATTAAAACTTCCTCCCGTGGGTTTATAACGCTTTGGGGCTCACGGTAGGCAACTGCAATGCTCATTAGGCCACCTCTATTTCCAACCGTAGTTAAGATATAATCATTATTAGTTGCCGCTAGGGTATAATTAATGACCGCTCGCAGTTAAATATCGACCACTCATCATTATTATATGGCATAAGGGCGATAATAAGCAATAAAAATGCACCATCTTTTTACTTGAAATTAGCAAATAAATTTGTTGAATTTTAGTATAAAAAAACTTCAAAAAGATACCTGTCAATTAAAGGGAATTTATACATTAAGTAGAACGTATATTAAAGATATTAATTTTGGCAAGGAAGGTGAAATGTGCAATATGGGTGGGAAACTGAATTCCCTTACCGATGTTTTAAAGAAAACTCTATTTTTCTTTGAAGCTCTATCGGTGGCCGAGCTAGCTCCTCATGTCCAAAGGAGAATGCTAAAAGACTATTCCCTGCCACAGGTAGAAGAAAGGGTAAACTTATGTTTAAAACAAAACCAGTGCTTTTATAAAGAAAAGGATAATTGGCGCTTAAACCTGGAAGGCAACAAGGATAATGATCAGTTATATTCATTGTTATTAAAAAAAGGCCAACCTTTAAACCTCCGCGAATTTTTTAAAAATGGTAGTTCAAAGAAAAAAAAGGCCAAAATGATTCTTGCGGGAGAAACATGCTTAATTATCGATGGAAGGTTCATCCAATTGGATAATGGCTGTTGGGGGTTGACTGAATGGGAGGTTGAAACAAGCCATTATTCCTTAAAGAACCTTTTGATTAAGGCTATGAAAATCCATCCAGGGGGGCTATCTATAAAACAATTGCATAAATTGATCAATTCCTGGCGTATAACGGATGAAAAAACCATCGAGATTGTACTGAAAAAGTTTCCGTATTTCGAAATGGCTGGTGGTGAAGTGTGGAGTTATAACCCTACGGCCAGGATACTGTATGAAGAGCTGCTAAAAAAATTTCTTGGTGCCGTTGGCAGGCAAAAGTTACGTTGGCGTCGTGAAAGAACCAGATGGCAAAGTAAATTTGATACTATGCGCATGCGTATGCAAGAGGCTATGAGCGGGCAAAGAGAGGCTGCCGCGTCGCTTGCTGAAAAAATGGAACTGACCGGCCAGCGTGAATACCTTTTAACCCAGATGGCAGAAAAAGACCTTCTCCTCTCATTGCGAAAAAGGGAAATTTTACGTTACAGGGAGCATATCAGAAAGTTAGAGGCGAAAGCCAACAGCATTCTTTATCAATGTCGCCTTTGGGTGAAGCGGACCAAGGAGAGGCAGGACGAGGTTGTTAAAATTAAGGAGTTATTGGGAAAAAACCAGGGGAGCATGGAGGGCCTTTTTATAAAACTTCAGAGGTACAAAGAAAAAGATAGGGAGAATAAGATCGGGACTGCTGAATTAAAAGAACAACACGGCATCAAGGTGGCTGAACTACAAAACGAAATTGTTGATCTTAGGCAAAGGTTGGAAAGGGAAAGGTTATCCGCCTCTTTAGAAATGCGGCGTCTCCAGGAGGAAATAAACGCCCTCAGCAACGACCTAAAAAAGGCGCTTCGCCAGGAGGATGAAATGCAGCGGACTCAATTTATAGCCCGGCAAGAGCTGGCGGCAGCTAAAGAAGAGTGCGAAAACCTGGAAGCACAATTTAATAACCCGCTGGTGCTCTTTGCTATAAAATTTTGCGCATTTTTTAAAAAGTTTTCTAAAAAGCCAGTTTAGCTACAATTAGTCACTGATTCTATGGTAAGTAATGTGTAACATTGTGTGAACACTAACATATTATGGTGTTGTTAGCTATAGAAGCGCAGCACCTTTTTAATAGGCAAATAGGCATTTTAAGAATAGATACTCATGTGATTGAAAATTATATAGCTTTAGGCAGCTTATAGGTAAGGGGCTAAAATATTATGATCTACTTTGATAACGCAGCTACTTCCTGGCCAAAACCGGTAGAGGTTTGGAAGGCTATGGAGCATTGCATAAGAAACACGGGGGCCAACCCCGGCAGGGCGGGACACCGGATGGCTTTAGAAGCAGGCCGTCTGGTAGACGAAGCGCGCGAGCTGTTGGCCTCGCTTTTCAATATAAGTAACCCGGACCAAATTGTTTTTACACTGAACGCAACCGAAGCTTTAAACCTGGCGATAAAGGGCTTGCTTAAACCGGGGGACCATGTTATCACCAGTTCCGTCGAACACAACTCGGTAACCCGCCCGCTATACGTTTTACAAAATAATGGAGTTGAAGTGACAAAGGTTTCCTGCGCCAAGGATGCAACCATCAAAACACGGGATATTGAAAAAGCGATAAAAGCAAACACCGTTGCCATTGTTATTACCCATGCTTCAAATGTAACCGGGACACTTATGCCCATAGGTGAAATTGGCCGGTTGGCAAAGAAAAAAGGCCTGCGTTTTATAGTGGACGCCGCCCAGACTGCAGGAGTGTTTGAGCTGGACGTCTCTTTTATGGGAATCCACTTGCTGGCTTTCCCGGGCCACAAAGGTCTTTACGGGCCAACCGGTGTCGGCGGCCTATATCTTGCCGGCAACGTTGAACTGACACCCCTTAAAGAAGGGGGCACCGGCAGCAGTTCAAAAACACCCTGGCAACCGGAAATCCTGCCTGAACGTTACGAAAGCGGCACAGTAAATTCCGTTGGTATTGCCGGGCTAGCCGCAGGATTAAAATTTATCAGAAGGGAGGGTATGGAAAGGATCAGAAAACATGAAATGGAGTTGACCCGGCGTTTTTTGGAGGGCGCGGAAAGGATTAAAGGATTGACCATATATGGACCCGCGGAAATATATGAGCGTGCCCCAGTTATTTCTTTTAGCCTAGAGGGGAAAAATTCCGCTCTAGTTGGAGGGGTCCTTGACAAGCAATACAATATTGCTTGCAGGGCGGGCCTGCATTGCGCGCCGGACGCCCACAGGACACTGGGGACTTTGGAGCAAAAACTTGTACGCTTTAGTTTTTCTTATTTTAATAACGAAGAAGAAATAGATCACTCCCTTCATGCGCTAGCCGAAATTGCAGCTATACCGCCGGGAAAATTTAATAAAGATGACGAGGATGACGGGTCTTGCAGCTGTTAAATGATAACCACATCGTTTGCACCATCAAAGCATGGCGGCATTATTTATTATTGTTATGACCTTATACAATATCCCATTTGGCGCAGCGGGAACCCCAACGCCCAATTACCTTATCTTTCTCTAAGATCTCCACCACTTCGCAATAATTGGAACAACCGTTACACTCAAAACTACCTGTACGGTACGGTAACCCGGTAATTTGAAAGCCCTTGAAGCTTGTGACGCCGGTTTTTGCCGTTTCTTCTTTGGCTAGTTGGGCTACCCCAATGGCTCCCATAATGGAGAAATGCTTGGGTATCTGGACCGGCATCCCCAGGGCCTTTTCAAAAGCTGCCTTAATCCCGATATTTGCGGCCACCCCTCCTTGGAACACGATTGGAGGTAATATTTCCTTGCCTTTCCCCACATTGTTCAGGTAGTTTCGCACTAGAGCCTCGCACAAGCCGTTAATGATATCAGGTATCTGGTGCCCCATTTGCTGCTTGTGGATCATGTCCGACTCCGCAAACACGGTACAGCGGCCGGCAATTCTCACCGGAGCTGTTGACTGCAGGGCAAGCTCGCCAAACTGGTCAATTGGTATATTTAAACGTTGCGCTTGCTGGTCAAGAAAAGATCCGGTGCCGGCGGCGCATACCGTATTCATGGCAAAGTCCGTGACAACCCCTTCTCTTAGGATTATAATTTTGGAATCCTGGCCACCAATTTCAAAGACTGTCTGCACACCGGGGACCATCATTGATGCGGCAACGGCATGTGCCGTTATTTCGTTCTTTACAACATCGGCGCCGGCCATAACACCTGCCAGGTAACGCCCGCTACCGGTACTTCCGACACCGGCAATGGTCATGCCTGGGGGTATTATTTCAGAGATTTCTTTTAAGCCATTTTGGATTACTTCTATAGGCCGGCCTTTTGTGCGAAGGTAAAGGCCGGCTATTACATCACCGGCCCCACTGACTACTACAATGTTTATACTGACCGATCCGACATCGATTCCTATATAAGATTTCATTGTAAACCTTCCTTTAGCTGGGGAACGCTACCTATTCAAGCGATATAAATATTTTTCTGTGCCACGTTTTTCTTTTTCAGTAAAAGTTTTTTCCTTCTCATTAATTCCGTAAAGGCTTCCAGCCTCGTCGACATACCTGCTTTGCCGGTTTGCTCATCCAGGAAAAAAGTCAGAATAGGGATGTCATAGTCCCTGCTAACCCTGGGAAGTATGGTACGAGCTACGATCTCCGGGATACATGTAAAGGGGGCCAGCTGGACCATTCCATCGAAGCCGCGTTTGGCAAATAAAATGGTATTGCCGATGGAATCGCGCCCGTGCCCACCGATCAGTTCAGGCAGGTAGGGAGCCGCCGCTTCCTTTACAGTCATCCCTTGGGTGGTCTCAGTCCAAGTGTTATCCCTAGTCCAACCGGTAAGGAACATGGATCTTTCCACCTCGACACCCAGGTTACCCAGTGTTTCTTCCATTTCCAGGTTGCTGGCCGGCTCCAGGAGTACGTATATTTCGCCTATAATACCTACCTTTAAGACTTCCCTGGTATGGTCCTGGGGTATATTTCGCATCGCTTCAAGCGCCGCCGCTTCGGCTTCAATAATTTGTTCGGTGGTATAGGCCTGATCGATCCAATCCAGTATTTTGTGGTATACCCGCGTGGTTGCGCCCCGGTTAATCTCTCTGGGTCTTACAACATGGCTGAGTTTTTCCGCGTTATCCAAGGCTTGCAACTTGCGCCACGCCCGCTTGATGCGGGAGATAATCCCCCTAATGCAAACTCGGGACTTATTTAAGGTCCAAACATTTTTGATAAAATTAAAGGGGTAATAACGGGGCAGTTCAAAGACAATCATCTTCATGTCATGACCGAGATCTTTTAGGATTTTATGGTGGAGCATGGCATACTCGCCCGCTCGGCACGGACCCATGCCGCCGGAAGTAACAATGGTGTCGGCGCCCATTTCAATTGTTTCCAGGTAAGTCCCCGTAAGTATTTTAAGTGGAAAACAGGCGAATTCGGGGGAATGCCGGACACCCAGATCGAGTGTTTTCTTGCTGGGACGGGGAGGAACTACCACCTCATTGCCCAAGTCTTCCAAAAGCATTTTAAACGTTCGCCATGATTCACCCATTCTTGGAAATGTTACCTTTGACACGCAATCATCTCCTTCCGTCTTCTGACCATATCTACAAAGGCTTCCAGGCGTGTAGCCATCCCGGCTTCCCCGGTATGCTCATCGATCATCAATGTCATAAAAGGGATGTTGCGATGTTTTTTAGCTTCCAGTTCAATAAATTTGTTTAACAAAGAATCCGGACCGCAACCAAATGCCGTCAAATGCAAAACACCGTCAACACGCCCATGTTTGAATAAAAAATGCGCGGCTTTCAGTGCGATGTCACTAAAAGTCCAAAACAAGCGTTTTGGCAGGCCGCAATTTTTTTGCAAGGCCAGCAAGAACGGGTGAATGTTCTCCGCAGTTAAAACACCGACCCCCAGTTTTTTTAATTTCTCAAGTATATTTACGCTGATAAAGCTGTCGTAAATGTTATACGGGTATCCCAGGACAGCAAATTTAAGGTTTGATTTAAGGTTTTCTCTAGGCCGTGGCGCTGGTTTGCTTTCATCAGGGTTATTAAGACGCGCCATTGCTTCCGCCGGGGTAAAACCTTTTATAAGTAGCGCTCTGTAATGGTTTAGTACCTGCCTGGCTTTTAAATAAGCGCGCAACGCGGAAATTTTACTGGCCCCGAAATACGCGCCGACCTCCTGGTATGCTTTAACTAGTGGAAAACGTCCTACCCTGGTATCCATGCGCACGTCGATTACAGGCGGCACGTTGTCTACCGAAAAACGGATCATATCCGGCAACCCAAGGAATTTTGGGCAAAAAATGGTCTTCTGGTTAAGGCACACCACCCTCGGAATAAACAGGTAGTCAACATTATCCTTGATGTCTATAACGTGACCAAAAAATAGTTTGACCGGGACACAGGCGTCAGCAAGCGCCTCCCGGACGCCCTTGTCCAGGATACTTTTTGTTGTCTTGCCTGAGGTAACTACCTGGACGCCGATTTCCTTAAAGAAGGACTGCCAAAACGGGAAGAAGACGTAAAACAGCAATGAACTGGGAATGCCAACTTTTACAGCCAACCGGCACACACCCCCTCAAATGCCAATACCTATACATAATGGTCCCGCTAACAGCTTATACCATTAATAAGCGTTAAAGTATAAAATTCTATGCCACCGCTAAAAAATCCTTCCAAAAAGTCAACAAAAAAGATACCGTGTTAGTGTACCGTATTATGGAATAAAAAAGGTTTGCCCAATATACCCTAAAGGGGTGGGATGTGTTTTTATTTTTTTTGGACAGCCTTGGAATAATAATGGGAGGAAAAAACGTATTGTTTGGAGAAAGTTGACTTTGTATTTCAATCAGCAACAAATGGGGGGGTGCGGGATCTGGACAAATATATCGAGAAGATGTTATCTACGAGGATGATTTATAAAGGCAAGATTATCAATCTCAGGATTGATACCGTGACTTTGCCGGACGGGGGTACCGGTACCCGTGAGATTGTGGAGTACGCCGGGGCGGTGGCTGTTGTTCCTGTAAACGAGAAAGATGAACTGCTCCTGGTCAGGCAGTACCGTTACGCCGTAAAAAAAGCGCTGTTGGAAATTCCCGCCGGCAAGATTGAGCCCGGTGAGGACCCGGCAGAGTGTGCCAGACGTGAGTTGCTTGAAGAAACCGGATACAATGCAGAAAAGTTGAATAATGTCATAAGGTTTTATAGCACCCCTGGTTTTACTAACGAGGAAATTCACGTTTTCCTAGCTACAGGGTTGACATTACAGAAACAAAATCTTGATGATGATGAGTTCATTGATGTTGAAACAGTACCTTATGAAACGGCCCTGGAGATGATTCGCACGGGTGAGATCTGCGACGCCAAGACCGTTGCCGGTATTTTAGCTGTCCATAACTTAAAAGATATAATTTAAAAACTACTTCCCATCAGGGCCAAATAAAAAAACCGGTGCAGGAAGGACCTTACCGGTTTTTTTAAGCTAAACACACCATGCTTGCCGGCCGGCGTGGTACTTTTCGAAAACTATTTTTTGACCCGACATCCGCGCTATACGATATTCTGACAAGGTCAAGTCATTTTGCTCCTGGGTATGCCTGCAATCGGCAATGCTTAACACTGTCGGGTTAAGCTTCCAAGCTATTACTTTCGCCGAGGTATTTCCTTCTGCGCCGGCGTGGACATTGCCCCGGCAGCTTCCCATAACCAGTATGTTACCTCCTGACACTACCTCTGCGCCGGGGTGGACATCCCCCATTACAACTACATGCCCTGTGTAAGAGATGCGTTGCCCGGATCGAAGGGAGCGGCGAATCATCAGCGCTGCTTCTCCCTGGTCGCACCGGGAAATGGGACGTGTCACCTTACGGGGAGTTTCGGTAATTTCTGTCCGGAAAGTTGCTTGTTTTTCTAAATTCGGCACCAGACCGTACTTTTTGCAGATGTTTTCCAGTTCATCCTGTTGGTTTGTGGGGATTTCATTGTGCCCCTGAAAAAACGAAAATCTAGCGCCTTTAAAAAAACCCCTGGCAGATTCCATTTTGCTAAGGAGGTTTTTTCTGATTTCATCAAATTCCCTGTTTGGATCAAGTACAATCACCAGACCGTTCCTGGTTCCCTTAATGCTGACCATATCCCTGCCCACGATTGACCACCTCGCTGCATAATTCTTATTGTTATAAGATCTATTCGATTTGATTAGACCTTTTCCTTCCTGTTTGGAAAATAATCAGCAAAAGAAAACAGTATTTGCGCATAAAAAAGTCACTTTTGCGGTACTCTCATTATAAGTTAATTCTAACTTGATCTAATTAGATGGTAATTTAAGGTTCCCGGATGTGGATTAATATCAGGAGGTTAAAAAATGTCCGAACTAAGGAAAGATCCAATCGTTGACCGGTGGGTGATTATCGCCACTGAAAGAGGAAAACGTCCCATGGACTACAAAGAGATAATTGAAGAAAAGAAAACGCAAGCTTGCCCCCTGTGTGAGGGAAATGAAAAGCAAACCCCCCCCGAAATAATTGCATATCGTGAACCCGGTACGGCCAAAGACACACCCGGTTGGTGGGTGCGGATAGTCCCGAATAAGTTTCCCGCCCTAAAAATTGAAGGCGAGCTTTTTCAGCGCCAACATGGGATTTATCATTCCATGAACGGTATCGGCGCGCATGAAGTAATTGTGGAATCGACCAGTCATGTGTCCGGAATGGACGCTCAAACGGAAAAACAGGTGGAGGAAGTTGTTTGGGCTTGGCGGGATCGCTCGCTGGATTTAAGAAAGGACGCCAGACTAAAGTATATACAAATTTTTAAAAACACCGGTTCTGCGGCGGGTGCTTCCTTGGAGCACACTCATTCCCAACTTATAGCCACCCCTATCGTTCCAGTTGATGTTAGGATGGAAATTGAGGGAATGAAGGAATATGCGGACCGGCATGGATCTTGTGTTATTTGCGATATGGTGATGCAGGAAATTGATGAGCGCGTTAGAATTGTTGTAGAAAGCGAGCATTTCCTGGTTATCAATCCATTTGCCTCGCGTTTCCCATTTGAAACATGGATCATTCCCAAAAAACATCAGCATGATTTTGGACAAATCAATGAAGAGCAGGTGCGGGATCTAGCCTCGGTCTTGAAATCCGTTTTCGGTAAGATGACCATTATGATAAAAAACATGCCGTATAACATGGTATTGCACACGTCTCCTGTTA
The DNA here is from genome assembly GCA_022839445.1 of Pelotomaculum sp. GTDB lineage: Bacteria > Bacillota > Desulfotomaculia > Desulfotomaculales > Pelotomaculaceae > JALHFC01. The sequence continues at coordinate 5,781 of JALHFC010000002.1, read as the reverse complement.
ATCTACAGGAGGAGAGGCACTACCACTGGCATTTAGAGATCATGCCGCGACTTACATTAATAGCTGGCTTTGAGTTGGCTTCCGGGTATTATATTAATCCCACTCCACCTGAGATGGCGTCACAAGCGTTAAGGGAAATCCAGGAAATATATCCTTTACAGGAAAGAATAATGACAGGGGTGAGCACGTATGTTTGATAGACCGTTAAAGATCTTATTGGTTTCACCGGAAGTTGTTCCATTTGCCAAAACAGGCGGTCTGGCCGACGTGGCCGGTTCATTGCCGAAGGCCCTGGCTGTCGTTGGCAACGACAATGCCGGTAATGATGTTAGGGTGGCTATGCCGCGCTACCAGCACATTGAGGACGGCTCTTACAAGACAGATTTCCCCGTTCCCTTTAATAACCGGCACGAGACGGCAATTATTAGGGAAAGCGCTATTGTATCGCATTACCGGGGTATACAAAAAACGATCCCGGTTTATTTGGTAGATAACCATCATTATTTTTTCCGTGAAGGGATGTATATGTTTGACGATGAAGCAGAGCGGTTCGCCTTCTTTTCTAAGGCCGTCTTGGAAATGCTACCCAGGCTGGACTGGCAACCTGACGTTATCCATTGCAATGACTGGCAAAGCGGCCCTATACCCCTGTTCCTGAGGACACATTACCGCCAGGATCCTTTTTATAATCGCATAGCAACTGTTTTTACCATCCATAACTTGCAATATCAGGGCAACTTCCCCAAAAGATCTTTAAAAATATTGGGGTTGGGAGATGAGTTTTTCCACCCGGAAAGACTGGAGTTTTACGGTTCGGTAAGTTTTATGAAAGCAGGTATTTTATATTCCGATCTGGTCAGCACCGTTAGCCGCACCTATGCCACCGAGATCCAGCGTCCTGATATGGGTGAGAGGATGGACGGGTTGCTTAGAAAGCGTTCCAAGGATCTGTACGGCATTGTCAATGGTATTAATTATCACGAATTTGACCCGGCAACCGACCCGCGTATTCACCGTAATTACGACAAGAATTCTATAGCAAACAAAAAGGAAAATAAGTATGCTATACAAAAGGAAATGGGTCTTCCAATTAAGGATGTCCCGTTAATTGGACTGATCACGCGTCTGGTTGATCAGAAAGGACTTGATTTGATATCGGAAATAATCGATGAATTGATGGAAGGCGAGCTCCAATTTGTAGTTTTGGGGAGCGGCGACAGGTATTATGAACAGATGTTTGAAAGCATCAAGGAACGTTACCCGGAAAAAATTGGGCTGCACCTGGGGTTTAACGCCATCCTGGCCCAACGGATTTATGCCGGCGCAGACATGTTTCTAATGCCGTCCCGCTTCGAACCTTGTGGCTTGGGCCAGATGATCAGCTTGCGTTACGGAACCATCCCTATTGTGCGTTATACCGGTGGTCTTGCCGATACAGTGAGTGATTACAATCCGGATACCGGTTCCGGTAACGGTTTTGGATTTTATGAGTATTCGGGGAAAAAACTTTTGCGTACTATAAAAAGGGCTTTGCAACTCTACTGTGAAAAACCCGATCAATGGGATAAACTGGTGAAAAATGCCCTGGGCCTTGACTTTTCATGGGCACGCTCCGGGGCGGAATACCTTCAGCTCTTCCAGGAGGCAATCAACATGCGCATAGCCTTGCAAAGGATCGCATAGAGATTATGGGTACAGGATTAAAAAGGCAGCAGGTCGCCCCTGCTATTAAATTCTAACTCACCCCATTGACCCAGGTCCTGGATAAACGGTAGGTTTGACAATTCATGAAATACATTTTCCGAGACCAGCATTTCGGAAAGATGGAGGGTATCGTGAATACGAATAACCTTAGCATCTTCTTGAAACGTGGTCCCCAAGCTCAAAAACGCTGCCTTGATTGCTTCACGATCATTTGGCAGCGTCATTGGTAGCATCGCCCTTTGCACGAAGGTACTGGTGAGGGCATTTAAGTAAACAGAATCACGGTCCAGCTTGCTGACGAGACGCTCCGTGGTGAAGTCTGCCAGTCCAATACCGTAAGCGTTGCCGTGCGCCTCAGGAGCAATATCCAAAACAACGATCCTATTAATTCTGGGTGATTCAGGTTCGGGCAAGTCGTGTATCCTTAAACGTCCGATAACATTGGTATCCATTCCTGTACCGCTAAAATTTTTGCCGATCCAGTCCACGATTAAGACATCTAGATCGCTGACGGGAAGCCCCGGCAAGTAGTCGCGGGCTTCCCTCAATAGGATTTTTTCTTCTTCGTATATTTTTTCCGGGCAGATCGGGACGATTTTGCATGTTTGCTCATGAGCGTCTTCTAATATAGCCAGACCCAGGACAACAGGCGCGGCCTTTAGTACGGCCAGTCCTGTTTCAGCTACTGCTTGTGAAAGCAGGCGCGGCCGGCAGCGGTGCAGGGATGCGGCTCCCGGAGGACCGCCCAGACCAACCGCTAACATTTTTAACAATCCACTTTCGTGGTCACCGTGAAATGAAGTATGGGGTTTAATCCGGTTGACCACGATTATAGCATCGCACTTTAACGCTTCCAGGTTAAGATATATTTTGCCGTGGGATCCCTGTCCTATTTCAACGCAGTCTATGGAACATACCACCGGCGCCCCAATATTTTCTTCCGCAATGCCTAAAGAATGCAACAGTTTTTTTTGTCCGGCGGGGGTTCCGCCACCATGGCTGCCCATTGATGCGATCATTACGGGACTACCCCCGAGATACCTAACGTAAGCGACTGTTTCCTTTAAAATAGGGGCTATATTTTTGATTCCCCTGCTGCCTACGGTAATACCAACGCGCATCCCAACCCTGATGACTTGATTAAGGTTTGAAGTTATAAGGGCTTTTTTTATTTCCTTTTCCAACTCAACAATTCCTAGACTGGGAAAATCCTGCCTAATTTTTATCATCCGCGGAAAATTCATAGTTACTTTACTTTCCCGTCCTCCTTTTTACTGGTCCTGGGTAAAAGATACTCCTTGCACGTTGATGTTTACCTGCGTTACTTTTAGCCCGGTCATGGTTTCAACGGCGCTTTTAACGTTGTTCTGGATCCCTTTGGCAACTTCATGGATATGTGCCCCGTAGTCCATTATAACAAATATGTCGATTACTGCTTCCTTTTCCCCCACCTCGGCTTTAACCCCTTTGGAAAGGTTTTTGCGTCCTAGTTTTTCGGCCAGACCACCGGTAATGCCGCCGCTCATTCCGGCAACACCCTTAACCTCGGAAGCAGCCAGGCCGGCAATGATCGTCACCACCTCTTCAGAAATCCTGATTGAGCCCTGGTAATCGTCGCCAATAACGAGGTCATTACCTTCCAATTACAGCACCTCCCATTTATTACTAACACATTATATCATCCCCCTAAAATTAATGTCCACCTATAGATGTATAAAGATCAAAGAAAAGAAAGGGGAAAGGTGTGCTTAAGTAGAATATTTTCGTTAGATAATCCGGAAATAAATTAAGGAGGTCGAAATTTTATGTCGCTTTACCGTACCATGTTATTTTGCCCTGCCAACGATCTTCGTAAAGTCGGCAAAGCCTTGATGCTTGATGTGGACGGGGTTGTTCTGGATCTGGAGGATGCCGTTGCTTTGAGCGAAAAGGCCAACGCTAGAAATGCTCTTAAAGATGCGCTGGCATTACCACGCAAAGGAGATTTTTTCATCCGGGTCAACAGCGCCCAAACCGATTTTATCCTAAGTGACTTGTTGGCGGCGGTAACAGATGGGGTCAAAGGTTTAGTCCTTGCTAAATCCGAAACGGCTGAAGAGATCCGTCAGGTTGACTGGTTAATGGGCAAAATTGAAAAAGAGCGCGGCCTTCCCCTGGAAAGTCTGGAATTAATCCCTTTTATTGAAAGCGCTAATGCCATCATCAACGCCTATGCTATCGCTTCCGCCTGTCCTAGAGTTAGCCGGATGTTTCTCGGTGGGGTAGATTATGTCCTTGATATTGGCACAAATTTTTCTAAGGGCGGAACAGAATTATTTTATGCGCGTGCCCAGCTTGTAGTAGCGTCACGCTCTGCCGGTATAGAACCCCCTATTGATACGGTTTACCCCGATTTCAAGGACATCGAAGGCTTGATTGCCGATGCCAAATCGGTTCGCCAAATGGGGTTTCAGGGTAAATTAGCGATCCATCCCGGACAAATTGGGCCTTTAAATGAAGTTTTCTCGCCCACACCGGATGAAATATCTTGGGCAAAGAAAATCGTGGCGGTATTTGACGAGTCGGAAGCAAGGGGGCAAGCGGTATTTCAGGTTGACGGGAAAATGATTGAATACCCGATTGCAAACCGGGCTAGGCGCATACTGGCGCTATCAGAACAGATCGCCAAAAAAAGCTGACCGGCAAATTGTCTTTTTACCGGTAATTTTAGCGCCGGCAAATCTATATAGAACAAAAAAAATGCGCACCCCCGGCCAAAAATGCCGGGGGTGTGTCAATATTTATATAAATCTTGTGAAGATGGGCGGAGGCTGTTAAAATAATGATATTATAATAAATAAGGGGGATTGCATCATGCATAAAAGCAAGGTATTGCTGGCCAGTGACGGGTCGGACACCTCTTTAAAGGCGGCTGCTTATGCTTCCAGGCTAATAAAAACAAACCCGCAAATAAATCTTTGCGTCCTAGTGGTTGCGCCGGAAGAAAGCGGTTTTGCTGAACTGGACAGCGCCATGCAGGAAAAAGGGAGGGAAGTGTTGGATAAAACGGTACAGGTTTTTGCAAATGAAGGTCAAAGTATTGACAGTACTTTGGAAAAAGGAGATCCGGCAGAAGTAATAATAAATTTTGCGAAACGAGGTAAATTTGATCATATCATTATGGGAAGCCGAGGCGTAAGCCAGTTGCGGGGCGCCGCTATAGGCAGCGTCAGCCACAAGGTTATCCACCTGGCTAATTGCCGGGTTACACTGGTGAAATAAAGTCTTTGTATATTTACGCCACTTTTTATATTGTGATAACCGGAGGTAGTGGAACACAGTGAAATATTTAAGGTATTGCCCTAAATGCGGGTGTGATCGAATAAATGTCGAACTGGAACTGGGTCAATATAATTTGTCGTGTCTTCTTTGTCACTTTTATTGCGAAGTAGTAATATTTGACGAGGGTGATTAAGGCGTTATCAAATAAATGCACACTTTAACCTCAAATTTTGTTGATCTCTATGATTAGTGGACCTTTTACTTTTAACTTGGCTTTTTCGCCTACTTTTATTAAGTCACCATTTTTTAAGCTGGCTTGTCCGGAAATAACCCCGTTTCCTGTTCTAAAAGAAACAATGTAATAGGATGTATGTTGTTTTTTTTCCACGCATTTTCCAATGACATCTACCGTTGGCACTGTTATGGAAAATTTTATAAACCGGTAACCGGCAATGGTTGCGGTAAAAAGCAAAATCAGGATACCGGTTATTTTCAGGTTCTCATTTAACAAAAAAGAGCCTGCAACTGCCAAAACCAACCCGGCTAAAACAGCTATTCCACCGATTTTTTGGATCACTTTAAAAAACCTGGTTTCTAAAACCTACACATATCTAATTTATATACAATAATCCAGATTTACTGAGGTTTTTCACCTACCCGACCAGTAGGCGGCAGTGTTACAGGATTCAACTGCTAGGCTGTAACCTCTCGGTTGCATTCCGGGTGGGTTGCCCCGCCGTTTTCTCGCGCGAACGTACTACCCGAAAGAAGGTGTTGCCTCCGCCTGGATATTTACTTGTGGCAACGGCCTTTCGC
>JALHFC010000253.1 GCA_022839445.1 Pelotomaculum sp. | reverse complement strand
ATGTCTAAGGCCATGGCCGCCATCAACATTCCTAAAGAAGAGGTAACAGTTTCTATTTTACCGCCACGGATAATCACTTATGAATTAAAAGACGGGGCTACAGAAGCTACCCATGACTTTGAAGCGGTGGTCACACCAGCCGGGAGTTATCGGTTTGACTGGGACTTCGGTGACGGCAGCCCGGTGCAAAGTGTAAACGGCCCAAGTTCCAGCATCAGCCATAACTATACCGGTGTGGGCAATTACAAGCCCAAGGTGCAGGTGTATGATTCGACCGGGATGCTATTGGGTGAGGACAGCATTAGTGTAATACTAGAAGCGTCCCAAGGTGACCAGGTGATTAATATTTCCGATCCCGCACTGGCAACTGTTATCCGCAACAAACTGAACAAGCCTACGGGTGATCTGATGAAATCAGACCTGGAAAGTTTAGTGGAGCTAGATGCCAGTAGCAAAAAAATTAGTAATTTAACTGGATTAGAATATGCGGTAAACTTACAAGAACTTAACCTAACGTGGAACGACATCCCTGATATTAGCCCGCTGGCTGGTTTAACAAACCTTAAAACCCTTTATCTAAACCCGAATTTAGATTACTTTAAAATCCATATTGACCTTAGCCCGCTGGCCGGTTTAACAAATCTTGAAACCCTTTGGATACCGAATTATATTATTAGTGACATAAGCCCATTATCTGGTTTGACGAAACTTAAAGTCCTAAGACTGGACTGTGTACATCTCCCATATGAAGGACATGGTTTGATCAACGACCTGACTCCGATTGCAGGACTTGTTAACTTGGAGAAGCTTCAACTACGTGGCAACAAAATCAGCGATATTACCCCGTTGGGCAAAATGAGTAGTCTAAAAGATCTTTACCTTGATTACAATCAAATAACCAATATCAGCGTGTTAGCAGATTTGGCTAACCTGGAGTCTCTTATTATATCAAATAACACGATTGATGATATTAGCCCGTTATCAGGGTTGACCAGTTTATGGGACATTGATGCGCAATGCAATCAAATCAGCGATCTCAATCCATTGTCTGGATTAACTAATTTAGAGAATCTTATTCTAAACGACAACCTGATCAAAGATATCGAAGCATTATCCAATTTAACTAAACTTAGCTTCCTTTGCCTTAGTAGAAATCAAATTACCGATATCAGCGTTTTAAAGAATCTGCCAGCTTTGAAATACTTGGCCATATTAGATAATGATAAGCTTGATTTATCAGCGGGTTCGAAGGCTAAAGAGGTTATTGATTGGCTAAAGAATAGGAAATGCAGGGTCGAGTAATCAAGAGGAATTAATCATGATAAACGGAGACAAACGGGGACGGTCCCTTTTTGACTCACTTGGGCTAACATACAAGGAAGCACCGGCTAAGGAAAGGGGACATAAGGAAAGGGGACACACCTCCTTCGGAGGAATGTCCCCTAATTTTAGGAAAGGGTACACACCTCCTTCGGAGGAATGTCCCCTAATTTTAGGAAAGGGTACACACCTCCTTCGGAGGAATGTCCCCTTATTAATGTCCGCTTGTGTAGGGGTTAGATCCTTTTGGCTTTCACGTCTGAAAATGTTATAATACGGTTATAGGAATATATGAATGTAGGAGATATACTGGATGATTAATAACATTTTTACTGTTGTGGTCGGTGAGAGAGGTCAAATCACTGTCCCATCTGAACTAAGGAAAAAATATGGTATTACCAAGGGGACTGTTTTGCTA
>JALHFC010000252.1 GCA_022839445.1 Pelotomaculum sp. | reverse complement strand
TCCTGGTTACCATCGTCCTGGCTGTCATTTTTCTGTCAATATACGGCGTCGGCGTGCATTATGGATACAGGGATATGGCTTCCCACTCCGGGTCGATGATAATGTTGATCGGGCCGATGCTGCTTTCACTGGGACTGTATTTCGGAAGTTTTATCGTGGCCTTTTTGGCCATTATGGCGACAGTCGGGGCTATTTCCGGGGAAATCGAGAACGGTACAATGCACGCTATCGTACCAAGGCCGGTCCGGCGCCGGGAAATCATTCTGGGCAAGTTTTTCGGCTACGGCCTTGCTCTTTCTATTTTTGCGGCCTTGTTTTATGTGGCTGTGTTGTTGATCGTCCGCAGCAACACAGGTATGGCCGTTCCGGTTCGGGTGGGGGCAATCGGGCTTTTCTGCCTACAGCCTTTAATACTCCTGGCGGTGACCTTGTTCGGGACCACTTTTCTTTCCACCCTGGCTAACGGCATCAGCGTTTTCATGCTATATGCGGTGGGGATAGTGGGCGGCATGCTGGAGCAGATAGGCGTTATGGCAAGCAGCCAGACGCTTGTTAATATCGGTATTCTTTCCAGCCTGGCCATGCCGGCCGACGCTATTTACAGGAAAATCGCGCACACACTTTTGTCTGTGCCGGGCGCGTCTTTTTCTTCTTATATGATGGGGCCGTTCGGCAGCAGCTCGGAGCCAAGCGCCTGGATGCTGGCCTACACCGGCCTTTACATTCTGGGGTTTCTGCTTCTGGCTTTAAGGACTTTTTCCAGGAGGGACATCTAGGAGGCTGCTGCAAAAGTAGTCTTTCTTGCTTTTAAATTTTTTATTGACGCAGATCAAAATTAGGCTTATTATAAATCCTGGGTAAATATTAACATGGTTAAATATTAAAGAATAATACATATATTACCAGGAGGGTTTATGAAAAGAAAGGGCTTATTTTTTTTATTTTTGGGTGTCCTGCTGGTGGCGTTGTTTTATGCCGGGTGGTCAAAAAGCAGGCAAAATGCCGGTAAGGGAGCGGTGGAACAGGATCCGGCCGTGCCGGTGTCTGTGGAGACCGCGAAGCGGGGCGACGTGTTGAAAGAACTTATTGTCAGCGGCCAGATCACCGGCGAGCAGTCTGTGGTCGTTGCGCCTAAAATTTCAGGCAAGGTAGCCGTGGTTTCGGTGGAGCTGGGGTCTGAAGTCGGGGCGGGCGACGTTCTTTTTACGCTGGACGACTTGGATATCAGGGCCCAGGTGGCGCAGGCCGAGGCGGCGGTGGTCATGGCCGGGGCCAGGCTGAAGACCGCAGAGCAAAACAGGGAAAACTCACTTAAACAGTATGAGCGCTACAAAGAGCTTTACGAACACGGAGTCGTTTCAGCCGATACTTTGGACGCATATGCTTTTAAGCTGGAGCAAGCAAACTCCGAA
>JALHFC010000251.1 GCA_022839445.1 Pelotomaculum sp. | reverse complement strand
AGTGTACTTTTTTAAAAAATACAACATTCAAATTGTTCAGTAGATACGCAGCACGCTACATATCTACAAATTAATTCATAATCAACGAGTTATAAAAATAAAAAATAATGTTCGGCGTTGCCTCCAGGCTATTTCGCAGTTAAAAATAAGCTAATAAGGTTTTAGATGGGAAGGAAGTTTTGCCTTGTTACTAAGGTTAACCAGCAAAATAAGGTCTAACAAACAATAACACATTGTCGCAAAGGATTTGTCATTTTTTGTTGGAGTAACAGCAGATTTCAAATCCACAGGTAACAAATTGCCGGATTGCAAATCCGACAGGGCCATAAACAATGATATTCATTAAAACCAAAAACATGTGTTTATAAATAAACAATTGTAATTCAAACTGTTAAGTAGAGACATAGCATGCTGAAGCTCTACAATTCATTCATTATTAACGAGTTACACCGAGAAAAAATTTTTCATGTTCAACGTAGCCTTCAGGCTATTTCGCAGTTAAAAATATAATCTTCAGATTTTTAATAAGCTAATAAGGTTTTAAATGGGAAAGAAGTTTTGCCTTGTTACTAAGGTTAACCAGCAAAACAAGGTCTAACAAACAATAACACATTGTCGCAAATGATTTGTCATTTTTTGCTGGTGCAATAGTAGATTTCAAATCCACAGGTAACAAACTGCCGGATTGCAAATCCGACAGGGTTATAAACAATGATATTCATTAAAACCAAAAATATACATATAAATAACCAACTGTAATTCAACCTGTTCAGTAGAGACGTAGCATGCTATGTATCTACAAATTCATTCATTGACAATAAATTATTCGGAATTTTATATTGGTAGTTAGATACCATTTTTGTAAGAAAATTCAAACAAAACTAAAAAACTATTTTGCTATTTTAGCAAAAAGTATTTATTTTGTAAAGAAAAATTTAAGTGAAAGTTTGTTTGAATAAAATTAAGAATTTTAACGAATGAAGGTATTGGTAACAAGTGGTGCAAGGTTTATTGGTTCCAATTTGGTGTAAAAAAGTTTAAACGAAATAATAATTATGAAAGCATGTTTTATGGGATTGGGCTACATTGGGTTACCAACAGCTATTATCGCTGCCCAACATGGCATTGAAGTGATTGGTGTTGATATCAATCCCAAAATTGTTGAAACTGTTAATCAAGGTTTAATTCATATCGTTGAACCCGGTTTACAGGAATTGTGCAAACAGGTAGTTTTTGGAGGAAAATTAAAAGCTTCATTACAACCTGAAACAAGTGATATTTATCTCGTTGTAGTACCAACACCTTTCAAAGGAACAAATCATGACCCTGATATATCTTATGTAGAATCTGCTACACGAACTGTTATTCCCTATTTAAAAGAAGGGGATCTTTTTATTATTGAATCAACTTCAC
>JALHFC010000250.1 GCA_022839445.1 Pelotomaculum sp. | reverse complement strand
TCATGTATAAATATTGGGTTCAATGGCCGGACGGTATCTGGGAAAGTCCCGGATCGTACACTACCGATACTTATTTATGGATTAAAAGTGGAATTACCGGCACCTGTGTGGTACTTGCCCTGGTTAAAGATGCTTACTCCTCTGAGCCCCAAGCCGGAAGCATAGCTACCCTTTTTAAATATACAGGCGCCTACGGTAGGTTAGAGGGTAACACCACACAATTCGGGCATGTGCCCATTGAAAGGTTCTTCCCCAAGGAGGAGTAGTAACGGATTGGGGCCTCCAAGATCTAATCTCGATAATTTAAAAGTTTCCCAAAAACTCCCCCGAAGGGATCCCCGACGGGGGAGTTTCCCGCCAAGAGGGCTGATCCCTACACAATTTTAAATATTCAGAAGATTCTTGGCACTTGATAGAATCAAATAAAATAGTTTTTATATGATTATCATTACAAAACAACATAATGATGGTATTATATTTATGTGTAAAATATGTCGGGTGGATATTGGGAATATTTTTAAACAATGTCAATTGGGACGGAGGTGATAGCGGCAAAGGTGTAGCGCCACAAACAGTGCAGCTATAGCTGCACTTAAAAACATACCAGGAAATAGGTGAAGAGCCTGGTTTCTTGGCAGCGCCATGGAAAACAACTGTTAGGCATAGGGTAATAGTTCTTGCTGTAAAGTTTGCAGGTGACCCGGTACACGTAGTAAAAGGCCGTGGTCACAAACAACTACCGGGCGGTGGTAACACCCCCTTTCTTGCAGCACGGTTAATCATACAGATTACCGGCAAACCCGAAATGCAACCAGGAGGTTGCTAAGCAGTTGGATCCTGTGATACTGCCACCCGTTAGTCGAGCAGGTGAAAGACTTATCTTGCAGGTTTTGATAGGTTTTGAAACCAGGTAACCGAGTTGCGCAAGAAGAGTAGGATAATATGGTTTTTGTTTGCGGTTTTTATCATGACCATCGCTTTTGGCGCCAGTATGCCGGGTGTCACAAGCGCCGCCGGTCTTATTGATGTACAAGGGCATTTGGCTGCCACACAGATTAATACCATGGTAGGCCAGGGTATTGTCAATGGATACCCAAAGGTGTAATTTCTGTTAAAATAGACTAACTTAGAGGGGCTGCCTCCTATTGGGGGTATCTGGGAAGGCGCTTTGTATTTTACCCTGACAAATTGTTACTTTACCCTCCAGTTCCATGCTACAAAGAACATCCGATAATTCCGCCATATTTCCGGCGAATATATCCACCAACTGCTCCATATATTGCGGTGTTTCTAAGCGGTCCAGAATGCGCCTTTCCTGTTATGAAAAGTGCGGGCGCTGTAGCGATATCTATCATAGGCAAGCTGTAAAAGCCTATTTCCGGCCTCATCTAATTGGCAAAAATTTTTAACCAGCGCT
>JALHFC010000249.1:1426-3005 GCA_022839445.1 Pelotomaculum sp. | reverse complement strand
CAATCCCGAAGCTACCCCTGATGGTGCCGGACGCAGCTTGCAACGGGTTGGTGGCCCCCATCATTTCCCGCGCTGCGCGTACGGCGTCTTTGCCCTCAATCACCATGGCCGCCACCGCCCCGCTTGTTATGTACTCAACCAGCGGTCCAAAGAAAGGCTTGTCCTTGTGTTCACCGTAGTGTTTTTCTGCCAGTTCCCGGCTGATCTGCATCATCTTTAGTCCTACAATCTTAAAACCCCTTTTCTCAAATCTGGAGATTATTTCCCCGATCAGGCTCCGCTGCACACCATCGGGCTTGACCATCAGATATGTACGTTCCATCTACAAAACCCCCCATTTCTAAACGCCCACGGCAAGCCCGCGGGCGTTTTTAGATCCAGCAACAATTATTTTTGCCTTGCCACACCGGCGCTTTTCATCAATTCCTCAAATTCTTCAGATTCAATTGTTTCTTTCAGCAACAATTATTTTTGCCTTGCCACACCGGCGCTTTTCATCAATTCCTCAAATTCTTCAGATTCAATTGTTTCTTTTTCAAAAAGAGTCTTTGCCACCAAGTGCAAAGTGTCAATATTCTTTCCTAAAATCTCCTTGGCTTTGTTGTAAGACTTTTCTACAGCCTGCCGCACCTGGTTGTCGATGGCGCTGGCCACCTCTTCGCTATAGTTGCGATCCCTGGCCAGGTCCCTGCCAAGAAACGGCGTGTCTGTCTTGCTCCCGTAAGTCATCGGTCCCAGGTCGCTCATGCCAAATTCCATGACCATTTTTCTGGCAATGTCGGTGGAGCGCTCCAAGTCATTTTGCGCCCCGGTGCTGATTTCCTTTAGCACCAGGTCCTCGGCTACCCGCCCCGCTAGAAGCATGGTCACCTGATCCAGCAACTGGGACTTGGTGGCGTAATAACGGTCTTCCTTAGGCAAAAGCAAAGTATAACCACCGGCGCGCCCCCTGGGTATAATAGACACTTTATGCACGGGATCGGTGTTCGGGAGCATATAACCAACGACAGCATGCCCACCTTCGTGGTAGCAAACCAGCCATTTTTCCTTTTCGCTGATAACTTTAGATTTCTTCTCAGGCCCTGCGATTACCCGTTCAATAGAGCTTTCCATATCCGCCATGGTGATCCTTTTCCTGTTCTGACGGGCCGCCAGCAGCGCCGCCTCGTTGGTGAGGTTCGCCAGGTCGGCCCCTGTGAACCCCGGTGTGCGGCGGGCGAGCACCTCAAGGTTTACCGAATCATCCAGCGGCTTACCCCTAATATGGACTTTGAGTATTTCCTTGCGCCCGTTTACATCCGGCGCGTCCACTACAACCTGGCGGTCGAAGCGCCCCGGCCTAAGCAGCGCCGGGTCCAGTATGTCGGGCCGGTTAGTGGCCGCCAGTATAATTATACCCTCGTTAGGGGAGAAACCGTCCATCTCAACCAGAAGCTGATTTAGAGTCTGCTCCCGTTCGTCGTGACCGCCGCCGAGGCCGGCGCCCCGCTGCCGCCCCACGGCATCAATCTCATCCACAAAAACTATGCAAGGAGCGTTTTTCTTAGCCTGCTCAAAAAGGTCACGTACCCTGGAGGCG
>JALHFC010000249.1:0-1419 GCA_022839445.1 Pelotomaculum sp. | reverse complement strand
CCGACGAACATCTCGACGAAATCGGAGCCGCTGATACTGAAAAAGGGGACATCCGCTTCACCGGCCACGGCCCGTGCCAGGAGAGTCTTACCCGTTCCGGGCGGCCCGAAAAGAAGGACCCCTCTGGGTATTTTTGCGCCTAGTTCTTCAAACTTTTTAGGGTTTTTCAGAAACTCGACGATCTCCTCCATCTCTTCCTTTACTTCATCCGCCCCGGCCACATCTGCAAAAGTAACCTTCTTTTTTTCATCGGTCTGTAGCTTGGCCCGGCTTTTACCGAAAGACATCACACGGTTGCCGCCTCCCTGCGTCTGCTGCATCAGGAAGAAAAAAAGGACCACAAAAAGCAGTATCGGCAACAAAGTCGTAAGAAGGCCGGTCCACCATCCGGGGTGGGGCGGCAACTCACTTTTCCAACTAACCTTCTTTTCATCCAATAGCTTATACAGGTCGGTGTCGGTCGCAGGGCCTTTGGTTTCAAACTTCGTCTCGTCCACTTTTTCACCGGTAATGATATTGGTCAGATCCTCCGTTTGGATAACAACCGTCTTGATCTGCCCCTGGTTTAATTCCTCGCGAAACTGGCTATAATCGAGTGGTAGTGTGACTGTGCTGGGGGGCGTTGTATATTTAAGCAGGAAAATAATAACCAGGACGATAAATATATATATACTAAGGTTTTTAACGACCCTGTTCACAATGCCACTCCTTTCAAAAAAAACGGGGTAGACGCTTGTAGCAATATATAGTAGTGGCTAGACTTAATAACCAATATACCTGGTAATAATAAGTGACCTTAACGATCCCCGTATTATAAACCATAATGGCTATTCTACCACATTTCAATGTGGGTTTCAACGATAATCTATTTATGGGGAATTTCCTTTCAATTCATTCATTTATTGAAGCTCCCCTGTCATATGGGAGGGGGAATCCATTCTCAGGTAAAGTAACCTTTTTGTATTTTTATCTACTTTCCATTTCTCTCCCGCACGTATGCCACCAACCCATACTATCTCTTCAGGAGTGCTGATCAAAGGTATCCGATCCCTGTCTTCACGCGGGACCTTTTGCTTAATTAGGAAATCCTTTAGCTTTGATTCCGAAGCCTGACCATACGGGTGGAACACATCTCCATCCATTCGCCGCCGCACAAAAATAGCGGGCGGCAACTTGTCGTAATCCAACAAAGCCTCGGTCAAAGGTAGCTTTTTGGGATCCTGAAACTGCGTCCTGGGAGCTACCGACGCAAAAACAGTCCGGTCTATCTCCGGTATGCGTGTATCGCCCGGTACATTTAATGGGTAAATGTAATAAAGCGTCCCCTGCTTGCCCCGCCCTTTTACTAGTTCGAGGGTGGAATACCGCCGTATGGCGGTAGCATTGCCCGGCAAAACAACCCGCGCGCCCGTTTTACCG
>JALHFC010000248.1 GCA_022839445.1 Pelotomaculum sp. | reverse complement strand
CTCGTTGCCCAACAGGTCTTTGCGGGAAGCGTCAATGATGAGGCCTTTCTGGGCCAGGGCATCCATTTGGGACTTGCCGGCGGAAATGAACAGGTCTGCCGGGGCGCCCTCTTCAATTTGCTTTTGCAGGGTTCCCGAGGAAGCAAGGTTAAAGGTGAGGGTTACATTTGGATGCTGTTTTTCATAGGCGGCTTTTATATCTTCTGTGGCGTCTTTTAAGCTGGCGGCGGCGGCAATGGTCAGGTTTACCGGTTCAGCCGCGGTTTTCGGCTGTTCCTTGGCGCCTCCGCAGCCGGCCACGGCTGCCATGATAAACAACATAATTCCTATAATAACAGGTAGTTTTCTCATTTTTCTCATTGGTTATCCCCCTTAATAATTATCATTGATTTAAGTTTTTCGTAGCGCTACAGGGTATATCGACAACAAATCATTGCAACCCCCCTCATAATCATATATTTAGAAATCTTGACCCCAAATATCGCCATGGGTCTTAACAAATCAAATTATAAAGTGTCAAAAAGAAAAGAGCTGCCATGCAGCCCCTGTAACTGCGTATCGTGACATCGCAAGGCCTGGGGCCATGTAACTAAACATTACTTTAGAACAAATAATATGTCAGGCCGCAGTATTTGTCAAGTAGTTAGATATTATTGCGCGTTGTCATGTTCCATTGTTTGTGGGCAGCAAAAAGGGCAGCCTGTAAAAGCTGCCCTAAAAAAATTTGCTTTGTAAAACTTATTCTGAAGTAACATCGAATATATCGCTATCGGCCATGTTTAAAAACTCATTCCGGTCTATTTCGCGCTTTAACGTGATGTCCAACACTTTTTTTCCACGGCGCCAGATGCTGCGGCCGGGTGAATCGGAAGGCCGGTATGCAAACCTGGACGGGTTGGCCAGCCTGGCTCTGGAAAGACCCTGCAGCGTATCGGCCAGGCAGGGGGGGCCTTCTACCGTGATGTACAGGTCCGGTGAGTTGAGGTGACCCAGTCGCTCCTCGGCCAGCATAGCCATGCGCACCGCTGCCAGGAGTCCCGGACATTCCTCCTGGTGGTGTGTAAGGGCCTGTTTAGAAAAAATATTTCGCTGCATTTCCCGTTTGGCAGGCCGGATATGGGGCGTGCGCGGGGAGAAGACGATATCACCTTCAAAATACGGTTTAACGTCGAGCACGGGAGTATTGTTCACGGCGTCAAGCCCGGCAACGTGCAGAGCAGTCCCCTCCACCCTGATCAGCTGCACGAGGGTAAGGGCGATGGGATTCGGCCGGATCGGGGACCGCAGTCCGAAAACACCGCGCTTTTGCATGTGGGGATTGACCCGGTACGGTATGGTGCTCAGGGCGTCACGGCGCGCCAGGTGAAACCAGGTCAGGATCCATAAGTGCGAGTTTTCTTCAATCCGGAACAGCGCCTCCGCGTA
>JALHFC010000046.1 GCA_022839445.1 Pelotomaculum sp. | reverse complement strand
TTATGAAACATAGCTGCCGACACGATCCATTCGCGAATGAGGCCGACAGCATAGTTTACATAACCTTGTTCAAGGTAGGTGTCAATGATTGCAGCCTGCCGCATGAGTTCCGCTCCGTACAGCGGCAGCGTGGTCTTACCTTGTCTCCAATTAGATAAATGTAGGGCAAAGGGCTCAATAAACGAGCTGATTTTACCGAATAGCTTATCCGGTAGGGGCATCTTGTCCCTTAGATGTTCAGGCGCCGGCGGCTGTTGCGTCAAAAGATTCCCGCAACGTTTTAACCATTGAATAAGGGCGGCAGGCCGGCCCGGTCAAACCTTCCGGTCGATTTTCAAAAGGAACCAGTAGTCCGGTTATGTGACTAGCCTGACCGGTTTCGACAAATGTGCGGGTGGCATAAAACCATTCAACCATATCAAGGATAAGCGATAGGTCAACAATAGGTTTTTCATCCCCTGGCGTATCAAACATGCCGTAATAGACCGCCTCGATCTGCACATTGTGCAACGCTTTTAGAAACATAGCTGCAGTAAAAAACAAGAAGGGGTAGGTGCGGAACCCGTGAGTAAGGTCCAGAGTGAGGCGGCAGCCCGGTGGGACGGCGCCCAGGATCAGATGTAGGATTTGCCACAACTCTTCCGTGGTTTTACCATCAGGAATAGAAAGGGATCTTACCGTAATTTGCATGTCTGTTCCAACCCCGGACCCGCCGCCTATGCCGGCTGAAGAGCCCGTTTCCATGAGTTCCTTTACCTGATCAAACTGCTCCTCCAGCGCTTTGGTACAAAGTACAATTATTTGCTGCGGCAGGCTCTTCGGAGGTAGCAACTGCATCAGGGCCAAAGGTGACTGGTTTGCTTTGGCCGTCTTACCATATAGAGAGTAGACCGCATCCCAAGGGTTTTTACTCAAAGACGTGATGAGGACATGTTTTTTAACATTGTTATCTTCACATAGCACTAACTAACACCCCCCTTTCAATTCCCCGCCGGGAATAGCCCTTTGAGGGAGCTCCTGGTTAAGTTGTCTGAGCATTTAGAATTGATCCCCATTGTGTGAGGGTACGACTCTCTATACAAACCATATTTCCTTCTCGTCATCCGCGCTCACATAAGAAAGCCCCGTTTCTGACGAGTAAAGGGATTCTCCCTTCAATCTCAGAATTGACCTGTTTTCAACCGGTTCTCCTACTTCCAGGACCGTTTTTTCCGGTACCTGGACGATAAAATGCTGCATTAAACCCATAAATTGCTTCTTCTCCTTGTATTCAAGGGAAGATAAAAATCCTTTTGATGAATACCTGTCCCATATCTCGGAGGGTTCTTGACAACCAAACTTTTTCATAGCCAGTTTCACTTCTTCCGGCAAATCCCCGAAAATGAGCGGCACAAAAACACTGTATTGGGGCACATGTGCACCGAAGGGGCTCAACCCGGTTAGGGCCGCGAAATTTCCTCTGGCCGCCTCTAAGATCTTTTCCAGCGGCGCCTGCTGAGTATTACGTTGAAAACATAACCGGTAATATCGCTTAACCAAATCAACGGACATGCACTCGTCAAAAAATTTGTGTTCGTTTAGGAGCATATCCGTTACTTCTCTTTGATCACCGTCCCGGTAGACATATTGCCTTGTTTTCTTTTCCCCGCCGCGTAAATATTCAAAAACAAATAACCGGCCTTTTTCCCCTTCACCGTGACGGTTGCAGCGTCCCGCCGCTTGGATTAATGAGGGAATAACCGGTGTTGCGCGGAACAATTGCTTAAAACTTAAATCTACTCCGGCTTCTAACACTTGCGTACAAACTACCACGGTATTTTCCTTGTTGTGTAAGGCACCCCTAATCTCATTGATCCTCTGCTTTTTATGTAACGGAGTCATTCGTCCGGAAAGGAAGTGGGTCCTTCCTTCTGAAGCTTCGGCACATATGCGAAGGTAAACTTCCACCGCGTCGTGCACTGTATTTAAAATAGCTGCAGTAGAGCCGCAAGCCCGGTAGGAGTGGAGAATTTTTTTAGAAAGTGTGTCCTCATTTTCCTCACCGGTATATTCAACCTGATAACGGGTTGAAACGGGACGGGCATGCCCCAGCGAAATCACTTCACCGAAGATGCCGCCACTGGTTTCCGGCAGAGTGGCAGTGACAAACAGAAATTTTGTTCCTAACTCGGCAGTAGTTGCTTCAGCTATTGCTAGAAAAGCGTTCCAAGCCCCGGTATTGATTACTTGCGGCTCATCTACAATAACGAAAGAATTTTTTAGGCCATTTAGCCGCATCGTGTTCTGGGCGCGGCGAGGAAAGAGGGCAAGGAAGAGTTGGTTAAAAGTCGTAGCCACTACCGGCGCCTGCCAACCCTCCATTAATAGGTCCTCCGCCCGATCCTCTTCGACCAAGCCTTGCAGCGCGGAAAGGTGATGATGTGTCAACACCTTGAGACCGGTAGCTCTTTCTATTTCGTCAGCGGCCTGGGATAGTATGGAAAGATAGGGGGCAACGTAGATTATTCGTTTGCTTTGACCCTTTTCAACGGCCTTTAAGGACACTGACAAAGCAGCAATGGTTTTTCCATAACCGGTGGGCAGTTCCAGGCTAAAAATGTTATTTTGCTTATTCTGCCCAAAGGCATCCAGTGCTTTCTGGCGCCATTGCCCCCGGACATCAAGTATTGACTGGCTGGCCTTTCCGCTCATCTCGCTTTTGCGCCCCGCACAATATCGCCGGATGTTGTTTAATGCCACTTTAGCCTCCTCTGAACCGAGGTGATTTTTTTCATCGGAAGCAATTTCTCCAGCGTGCATCCGGTCGGCGGCAATTATACGGGCGTTTTCTATTTGCAGACAGAGGCGCGCGCCGATTGTATAGCGGTTGCCACTCTTTAATGACCTTTCGACATAACTGATCATTTGATTGGTCCACTTCGACCAGAGGCCGGCTACCGCAGATATTTTTTCTACCAAATGCTCCGGCGTTTGGTTGTAACGTTCTATTGGCAAGCTCAATTCAGGAAAATATAAAGCTACCAATCTTAACAGACCTGGGATGTCTACAAATAGTATCTGGGAAGGTGCAAAGGTACCGGTCCAAGGTGGATAATCGCCGTCCACATCCTCGATTCTACCATGGTGATTGTAGATTATATTTGTAAGGTTGACGGCCAGGTAACAGAGTTCTCTCCTCTCCTGCCTGGTAGGCTTCCATATTTCCAGAAGATCGGCGAAAAGTGCTGCAAAAAGCATGGCGCCGGCAAAGGCGTGAGGCACACCCTTGCCGCTTTTTTTATTGACGTAATTCTGCCATGCCCTGCTGCTTTTGCCGGTATCATGCAAAAGACCGGCCAAAAACTTGAGTCTTTCCGGATAATCACCTGACGGGTTACCGCAGCCTTCGGCTACAGCCAGCAAGTGTTCTGTTAAGGGGTAAATCTTGCCCGACTCGTCGAACGGCCGGGCAAGGCATTTCGACAAATCAAAACCTGTTACCACAGGCAAATCACCTTCCCACCGGGAATGGCGGCAAATTTGCAATTAATTTTTCGGTTCTGTTCGGCTATAATCCTAAGCGGTCTACCATTTGTTTCATATAATACGTTAATAGTTTGTTCAAATATTCTGCCCCCTATATGTCGGTAAGGAAGCGCTCTGGCGACAGCGTAATTATCACCCGGCTCAAAAGCAACTTCCTGTACGGCTTCTTGAGGAATAACGGTGGACAGATTTAAAGGTTTTCCGTTTGGTACAACTTTTGCTGCTTGGTAGAGACCCTGGTAGGTTGGAAAAGTAAGACAATAGGCAGACCCAAGGTAGGTATGGTATACGCTTTGACCCGACTTGATCCGCTGTGCTAACTCTCCCAGCCTGCTACCAGTGTAATATACGAGATAATGGGGCGATACCAGTAATTCTATCGTGGTCAAACGGTTAAATGTACCGCTGCCGCTGGTGAACCCCTTTCCATGCATCGACATTTGTGCAGAAACAGTGCGCACCGGGTTTAAAAGGGCTAAACCTACGAGATGGTTTTCTTGTAAAAAGGCTTCTCCTTCCCCGATATCGAAGTTTATACCCAAAATAGAGGCCAACAAACCGTGAATAGTAGGTCTGGGCGGGAATGGATAAGTAGCATGAGTCGCCGTAGTGTCCGGCTGGCGGAAATGCGCCAGCGCCCCTTTTAAACTGAAAACTAAAACTTCCTCATACATGGTTTTTCACAACCTCCTTAAAGAGAGGTGGCTACCACATCTCCCACTCTTTTCCAGGCAAATCCCCCTTAAGCTTGAGAGAGGGGTTTTTAAGATAACGCACCTTTGAAATCTTGTTACGATAAGGGCTGTTTTCGCCTATAAGCGCAGCAAGCTTACTTACATCAAGCGTCACCTCATCCAGTGAAACCGGTGGCTGGCCGCCGAGCCAAACTTCGCGACTGGGTTCTAAGGTAATTTGATCTTCCAGGTAACCGATACGGAAAAAAGGATCGTTATATTCTATATGCAGGAGCAGCAGCGGCTGCTGGATTCCCCGTCCGCGTGCCTGCCTATGCAAAGTGCCTTTCCAAAGCCCCTCCAGGAGCAGTTCTAAATCTTCTTCATTCATTCCAGTTTCTTTTGCTATGGAAGCGTTCACTACGGCAGGCATGGCAAAGACCGCAAACGGCAGGATATAAGTTGTCCAAATTGTACCTTGCACATTGCCTTCTTCGCTTGGCATTACTACTGTTCCCTGGACGTATTTAGTCTCAACCGGATGCAGCGAGTGGGCCCAGCCAAACTGGACCGGCCCGGTTTTGTGGAAACTTTGTTTAGATACGCTAAAAACAGCTCCGAAAACCCTCATATCAAAAGCAGACTGGAGCAGGGCGCCGGACTTTTCACCATCTCCTTTAAGGCCTGCCCTTTCTAAAATGGCCTCAGCTAGCCGGTCACGTCCCAACAACTTCCCTTCCAGAGTTCTTTCCTCACGACAAAAGATGTAGTAACGACCGTTTTTGCCGCCTCCATCCGGGTGTTTGGCTAGAATATAGTCACGGACATCCCTCTTAATGCTGACGTCGGAGAGAGATATCCTGCCGTCGTCCTCACCGAATATGCGCCTGGCGTCGGAGTCATTTAAAGGGTCCCTGTTCGGTATTCCGTCTTTAACAGACTTTACAAATAAGATCTCGCCACTCGAAATAGACATTGTTGTTATTCCTCCTTGCTATCTAATTTGTCATCGGCAATTTCTTCTTTGGTAAACTCGGGTGCCAGCATATAACCACTCCAAAAAGAACCGATAAACTCGTCGCGCTTACGCTCAACCTGCTCCCGCAGGCGCCTGTATTCACATTCAACCACTCCGGCACGGCGGCGAAAATCTTCGGTCAGGTTCATGTCCAGCTTCACGGCATATTCCTGAAAACGGCTTAATGCTTTGCGCCAGACCATTTCCGGGGTCAACCTTGAGCCGAAACTCATCACCCTGTGCTTTATGAAATCCTTGCCCTTCGTCCCTTTTTCCCTGCTTCCGCCGGTATTGTGCCAGTACCAGCGGCTAAAGCGCCTGGTTAAAAAGCCGGCGGCAAAACCCAATTCTTCCACATTTTCAAACGACAACTGTTCAGGCGGCGTTTTGGCAGCCTTGTCCAGCATCTGGCGCCAGTCGTACACAGCATTGCCCCCCTTCAAAATAATGGTATCGTACAGATTTAAAAACTTATGAAACGCCAGGTAAAAAGCAACCTCTTCCCTTAAATTCCAAAAAGCAGTATCCTCAGCCGAAGCGGCGGCATAACCGTTTAAACGTAGGACGGCGCCCTTTACAAACCTTTCCCGGTTTATCGGACGCTTATTGAGTATGGAGCGTAGGGTATGCCATAAGTAACCGCCCCCGTAAGCCCTAATTAGAAGGTAGACAAGAGACCGGTAATTTTCAGCGGTAAAATCCTGCTCGGTTTCTGCAATTCTTCTTTTTGTCTCTACAGCTTCGTCCGCAACCATAGGAATACAATCAGCTAATTGGCTGACAGTGGAAGGGAGGACATCTTCTATTATAGCCCTCAACTGTACATCGGCTTGGGATTTTTGGTAATATATAATTATCAAGCGGTAATCGTCCTTATTAAAATCGTCGGGTAAAACAGCTTCAAACCCTATTACAGCGGCCAGGGAACGATCATTCCTATGTTTGCGTGTGTTCTTGCTCCGGAAAACATTCAGTGCTTCCTGCAACATTTCCCCGCTATCAGCTATATCAACATCTTTACGAACCGGCAGGATCATCGCACAACCTAGAATTACAGGCGGTCTTGAGACGGATTTTTTTACTGCCTCCCTACCGCCGGCCGAAGCTACCGGCATAAAAAGCTCCTTAGTCAACCGATAAGGAAGGGGCGCTGACAGCTCATCAAATATACCTGCTCCCACAACAAGAGCCGAGTAGCAATCCTGGCATAATGCCCCTACAGCGTTGGCCAGGTTTGGCTCTTTACCCCGGTGTATTTCCGACAGTGGACAGTCCCAAGTGTAACTCAGCCAATTCCAGGCTTTACAATAAGGCGAAACGGATTCCCCATCTTTCCCACATATAGAACAGCTATCTCTCTCCCCCTTTTCTTGACCCTCGGCCATTTTTGAACCCCAAAAACTTTTTTCCAACAGATCTAAACGGGCAACAATATATTTACCGGGTTCCAATACACTTTCCCCAACCAGGACGCAATTCCCGTCGCCGGTAACAGGGGCCTTATCCATATACTGGTACGGCCCACCAGCTTCAGGGTAAACCACAGCTATCAGGCCATGTCCTTGATTTTCCTTCGCAGCAACTTTTTTTTGTACCTGTTCCGCCAAACTAACAATAATTTTTGCTACCTCATTCAATGCGTTTTCATTGAGCTTAATCGGCAAATTCATTGTCTTATCCAACCTGCTGCTAATAAACCCGTTGGCATGACTCAAATCCGACAAAACAGCGAAACTTTTCGGATAAGTTGGGTAAACAGGCGCCCCGTATCTACCCTGCGCTACCCGAGGGTTCCCACTGCCGGGTATTACAAAAGGGAGAGCTATTCCCCGGGCTATTTCGGGTTGAAAAACGACTTTCTGTTTGGCGCCCTTTCTTTTACCGGTACTTTCCGGCTCCTCATGATTACCCCACGTCATCAAGGGGAGGGCGGCACATTTCAACTTGCCGGCGGTAGAAGTGATCTCTATTACAATGATGTTTTCTAAAAATCTTCCCTCGTTGGATACATCCGTGATTTGTCGTAGAGTTTCCTCGGCATCCATACCGCAGGCTAAGAACGGGCCACCCTGGGCAACTAATCTTTCCAAAAACAAGGTCCTCACCACCTTTTTTTTATTTACGGGACAAGGGGACATGTAACTTGTCCCGCTTTCCTACCCTAGTCATCTAACCTAATAGGAATTGAAATCTTTGATGTGTTGTATTTAGTCTACCTATAAGGGTTAACAGGGCGGTAATAGGGAGACAGGTAACCCCTTGCCTTCCTAACCCCATTCTGCCCCTCGCTTTTAAAAAGTAAAATTACACTAGAAAGGAACTGCTTATGTGTTTGCCAGTAAAGAAATTTTAGTGTCACGACAAAAGCAAGGCATGGGACAAGGTACCTGTCCCCCTGTCCCTATCTCACCTTCTCCACACACCCATACCCCTGGCTGCCTTTGCCGCCGAGTCCGGCGTCCAGGGCTAACTGTAGCAGTTCGCGCGGGCCGCTCAGTTTTAGCCGGCAGGTATAGCCTTTCACTACCGTGCCTTTGTATGACATCACGTGCAGGCGGGGCCTGTCCAGGGGGCGTGCTTGGATGTCTCCTTCCGGCGGCTTGGC
>JALHFC010000001.1 GCA_022839445.1 Pelotomaculum sp. | reverse complement strand
TCCTGGTGTAACTGTAACCGAATACATGTTTGGTGTCAATGGTTTTATTGGCTTATTTGTAGTTATGTTTAGTTGTATTGTAGCTGCTTCGAACCTCCTAGAACAATATTCTCTTGATCTTGGTAATTATTTTATTTTATCAGATTACTAGATAAATTCCAACTTTATCATAACCATGATTTGCGTGATTTGATTATAATCGCTATAATATTCTATATCCTTATATCCCTAATTTAAAGAAGGTTTTATTTTTGAAGTCCTACATAATAAAAACTTTTGGTTGCCAGATGAATGAGCATGATTCCGAAATCCTGGCGGGAATGCTGGAAGGCATGGGTTATATGCCTTCTTCCGGACTGGAAGATGCCGGTATCATTCTTTTAAATACATGTTGCGTTCGTGAAACTGCAGAAAATAAGGTTTTTTCCCTTTTAGGACGGTTGCGGCGCCTCAAAGGGGAAAACCCGGAGTTGCTGATCGGCGTTTGCGGCTGTATGCCCCAGCAAGATAGTATGACAAACCGGATCAAGAGGCTTTTTCCCTATGTTGATTTGATTTTCGGCACGCACAACATGCACAGGTTGCCGGAATTGCTGGCAAAGGCTTTCGAAAAAAGGGAACCGGTAGGGGAAATTTGGCCGGCGCCGGAAGGAATAATAGAAGGCCTACCGGTTAAAAGAAAAGAAAATATCCGTGCCTGGGTATCCATCATGTACGGCTGCAATAATTTTTGCACATACTGTATCGTGCCCTACGTCAGGGGCAGGGAAAGAAGTCGTGACCCGGGGGACATTGTGTCGGAGGTAACCGGGCTTGGCAGGCAAGGATGCAGGGAAGTCGTGTTACTGGGCCAAAATGTTAACTCTTACGGAAAAGACCTGGAAAAAGTTTTGGACTTTGCCGGCCTGTTGGAGAGGTTGGAAACTATAGCTGGAATTGAGAGAATACGTTACTTGACATCCCACCCCAGGGATTTTAACGACA
Source organism: Pelotomaculum sp. (assembly GCA_022839445.1). Lineage (GTDB taxonomy): Bacteria > Bacillota > Desulfotomaculia > Desulfotomaculales > Pelotomaculaceae > JALHFC01. The sequence continues at coordinate 35,783 of JALHFC010000001.1, read as the reverse complement.
AACTGGTTAGAACAATAGCCACGTCCGGCAAGGTGTGTGAACACTTTCACCTGCCTGTTCAGTCCGGCAGTAACAACATACTGGAAATAATGAACAGGGGATACACAAGGGAGGTTTACCTCAACCTAATTGAAAGAATCAAGACACTGATCCCCCAAGCAACTGTTACAACCGACATCATGGTTGGTTTTCCAGGCGAGGGTGAGAGGGATTTTTACGATACCCTAGAACTGGTTAGGCAAGCCCGTTTTGACAGCTCATACACCTTTGTCTATAATGCCAGGCAAGGCACTCCCGCTGCGACAATGGCTAAACAAGTGTCCCAGCCGGTGAAAAAGGAGCGCATCCAGGCCTTAATTAAACTTCAAAATAGCCTCAGCCTGGAAAGGAACATGGAAGAAATAGGGCGGGTTCAGGAAATTCTTGTAGAAGGGGAACACAAAAGTAGTCCCGGCCTCCTATTGGGGAGAAACAGGGGCAACAAGAGAGTTGTATTCCCCGGCGGTAAAGATTTGAGTGGCGCAACAGTACCGGTGCTCATTACCAAAGCACATCTTGCCTACCTTGTAGGAGAACAAAAGTAAGTAAATAGGGCTTGCATCCCTTCGTTGAAATATTGTGACGGCCTGTTTAGGTGTTTCCTGTAGAATGGTTGGATTATTAATGCTCATGGTAGAAGGAATTTTTATATTTGAGAAAGAATATGGTCTCAAATAGCGGGGGTTGGAGGTGATCAAATGTCGGTGCTCGAAAAGGCAAGGGAACTCGGGATAGAGTTATCCAAGTCGAAAGAACTGGTTAACGTCAGGGAAGCCGAGGAAATGATGCTTAAAAATCCGGATGCCCAAAAAGCAATTAAAGAGTTCAACGAAAAGCAAAAGGCCTTTCAGGTGTTAGTGTCACAGGGTTTGCAGTTGACCGAGGGGCAAAAAAAAGAAATTGAAGAACTAGAATTAAATATGCTGGATAACCCTTATGTTTACAATTTTTTTAAGGCTCAGCAAGAATTTGAAAAAACTCTCGAAGCTATAAACAATATTATCGGTGAAGCTATTGGAACTAACCTCCATTGTAGTTGCGGGTGCAACAGTAATGAAAGCTCAGGCGATAGCGGTATATTTAACTAGCTTTAATCGACTTTTCGAAAAATGCTTAGGCCCCGGTCTTCCGGGGTTTTGCTTTTGGTTTAGAATACCATATGTTATAATGGTCACCAGGAGGGATTTTCGGTGAGTTTTACACCGATGATCAGGCAGTATCTTGAAATAAAAGCACAATGCCCGGATGCAATTCTTTTTTTCCGTCTAGGCGATTTTTATGAAATGTTTTTTAATGATGCCCGCACAGCCTCGCAGGAGCTGGAAATAACCCTTACCGGAAGGGACGGCGGGGGACGGGAGCGTGTACCCATGTGTGGCGTACCGTATCACGCCGCAGAGGGCTATATTGCAAAATTAATCGGAAAAGGATTTCGGGTAGCGATCTGTGAGCAGGTGGAAGACCCGTCGATGGCCAGGGGTGTTGTCCGGCGGGAAATAGTGAGAATAATTACACCCGGGACGGTGATGGAAGGACAGCTCCTGGAGGATAAAAGAAACAATTATCTGGTCGCCATTGCGCCGGGTGAAAACAGCTACGGGATCGCTGTTACCGATATAACCACGGGGGCATTCATGGCCGGTTCTTTTGAGGGTGAAAAGGCCTCGTCTTCACTGGTGGGGGAATTAGCCAGGCTGGCGCCCGCAGAAATTATTTTGCCGGTTTCAGAATTAGATACATGTATAAAATCGTTGGGTATCCGGGGGGGCACGGCGCCGAGCGGATACAAGGACATGGCCTTTTCTTTGGAGCAAGCCATGCAGGCGTTTCAGGCCCAGTTTGGACCCGGCGCCTTACGCGAGGCCCCGGTTGCCGGCCGGGGGCAAGTTTATCGCGCCGCGGGCGCTTTGATCGCTTTTTTAAAAGAGACCCAAAAAAGGGACCTGGCACATATAAAAAATGTACAATACTACCTGCCGGGGAAATATATGATTTTAGACGCCGCAACCAGGCGCAACCTGGAATTAACCCGATCTATAGCGGACGGTTCACGAAAAAATACTTTGCTTTCGGTCCTTGATTATACTGTAACTGCCATGGGGGGCAGGTTATTAAGGAACTGGATCGAACAACCCCTTTTAACAAAAAAACAAATTGAACAGCGGCTTGAGGCTGTTGGTGAGCTAGTAAAAAAGGTTTTTCTTCACCAAGATCTAAAAGAGGCGCTTAAAAACATATACGACATGGAAAGGTTGGCCGGGAGAATATCATTTGGTACGGCCAACGCCCGGGATCTTGTTGCTTTGCGAAAATCGCTAGCCTATCTCCCGGGGCTAAAATCCATGCTGGAGCAGGCGGAGTCCCTGCTATTAAAAGAAACGGGCCGTGCCATCGACCCGATGGATGACATCAGGGAACTTCTTTTTGACGCTATTTTGGATGATCCACCCTTATCAACAAGAGACGGCGGGATCATCAAAACAGGATTCAATACAGAAGTGGAAAAGTACCGTACAGCAGGCCGGGAGGCAAAAACCATGCTGGCTGATCTTGAGGAGCGGGAGCGAGTTCGTACCGGCATTAGATCTCTTAAAGTTGGTTTTAACAAGGTTTTCGGATACTATATTGAAGTGACCAGATCAAACCTGCGGCTTGTTCCGGAGGAATACCAGCGCAAGCAAACCCTGGCAAACGCCGAAAGATATATTACACCCACACTGAAGGAATATGAGGACCTTATCCTTGGCGCAAAAGAGCGGCTGATCCATTTAGAATACCGCCTTTTTAACGAAATACGGGATCAACTGGCAGGGAAGATCCACCGCATGCAGGATTCAGCCCACGCCGTGGCAAGGGCCGATGTTCTCTATTCGCTGGCGGAAGCTGCGGCTGCCGGCAAATATGTCCGGCCGGAAGTTAACGTGAAAAACCGGCTGTTAATCAAGGAAGGCCGACATCCTGTTTTGGAACGGGTACTCGGACCAGGACAATTTGTGCCGAATGATACGGATATGGACCATGACCAAAACCGTTTGTTTTTAATAACCGGGCCGAACATGGCGGGAAAAAGTACGTACATGCGGCAAGTTGCGTTAATAGTGTTAATGGCCCAGATGGGCAGTTTTGTACCGGCGTCGCGGGTTTCGATACCTCTAATTGACCGTATTTTTACCAGGATTGGGGCGTCGGACGATCTGGCCGGCGGGCAAAGCACATTCATGGTTGAAATGAATGAATGCCGCTCCATTATAGAAGGGGCGACCGTTAACAGCCTGGTAATAATGGACGAAGTGGGGCGGGGGACCAGCACATATGATGGAATCAGTATAGCCCGCTCCCTGGTTGAATTCATTCACCAAAAAATCGGGGCAAAAACCTTGTTTTCAACGCATTATCATGAACTTACCGGTTTAGATGAGATTGCGGGAATAGTGAACTTCAACGTGGCGGTAAATGAAGACGGGGAAAATATCATTTTTTTAAGAAAGGTTATTCCAGGAAAAGCAAATCGCAGCTACGGTATTTACGTCGCCAAGCTAGCCGGCTTGCCTGAAGAAATCATCGGTCGTTCCGCTGAGATCTTAGAATCCCTGGAAGCCGTTAAAGGGGGTGCACGGCAGGTTGCCGCCACCGGCGAGCACAATGGGTGTTATCCTTCCAGTGAGGCAGAAAAACAAATATTGCGAGAAATACGCTCCCTGGATGTTTTTGGCATGACACCGCTTGAGGCAATTAACAAACTATTCGTTCTGCAAAATAAGTTAAACGGCGGCGGTTTGTAATCAAGTTGGGTCAATTGATAGGGGGAAAATAAATGTACGTAGGCGTAGACGTAGGCGGCACTTATACGGACGCGGCATTGCTTGACGGAGGTAGAGTGCTTGCCACTGCCAAAGTGCCGACTAGAAAAGAAGAACTGATCGGCTCTATTCTGGAGGCAATGGACAATGTACTGGAGAACGTTGATAAAAGTAAATTGAAAAAAATTATTTTTAGCACAACAATGATAACCAACCTCATTGCCGAGCGCAAATTTGACGATGTCGACCTGCTTTTAATTCCCGGCCCGGGCTTAAGCCATGCCTATTACAAATTGAAGCCGAACATCCATATCCTATCCGGGGCTATAGATTTCCGGGGTAGGGAAACTGTCCGCCTAAACGAGCAAGAAATCTTATCAACGATTTCTGAAATTGCCGGAAAAGGCATCAGGAATGTTGGTGTTATAGGAAAATTCTCCCCTCGCAATACTTCTCACGAAAAATACGTTGCGTCTATCATTTCCGGTAAATACCCGGAATGGCAAATTGAGGTTGGTTCTAGAATCGCCAGCCAGCTAAACTTTCCTAGAAGGGTGGAAACCACTTACCTTACCTGCGCTACGCGGGCGCCCTACCGCTACTTTATTAACTCCGTGCGCCAGGCGCTGGAATACAGAAAAATCAGCGCGGAAGTTTTTATCTTGAAGGCGGATGGGGGTACGTTGCCCCTGGAAGGCTCGGAGGAATTACCGGTTGAAACTATTTTTTCCGGACCGGCCGCCAGTACCCTTGGAGTACTGGCTTTGGCGCCTCCGGGGGAAACGGCGGTCGTGGTCGATATAGGTGGAACAACCACCGACCTGGCCTTGATCTTAAGCGGTGAACCGCTACTTTCCTCAAAAGGCGCCAAAGTGATGGAGCAGTTTACCCAGGTGCGCGCCCTGGCTGTAAAATCCATTGCGGTAGGTGGTGATAGCGCCTTAAAAAAGGTAGGAAGTAAAATTAGCATTAGTCCTAATAGACTGGGACCGGCCTTTTGCATGGGCGGGCCCGCGCCCACTCCGACCGACGCCCTGCGGACTCTCGGGCTGTCAACAATAGGCGAGCGGGAAAAAGCTGTAGAGGCGATGGCTATACTAGGAGAATCCCTGGGTATGAGCGCTGTCGAAGCAGCACGGATTGTAACCGGCCAGGTAGTAGATATGCTCACTGCCGAAATAGACAATATGTTCCTGGAGTGGGAGCAGGAACCGGCTTACCGGGTATGGGAAGTTTTACAAAAACACAAAGTACGGCCAGATATTATCGCCGGGGTGGGCGGAGGCTCAGAGGGTTTTGTAGAACAAATTGCCACGAAGATGGGATGTGCGCCTTTTATACCTGCACATGCTGCAGTGGCGAACGCCATTGGCGCAGCGGTGGCAATGCCGACGATGCAGGTTAGTTTGAGGGCCGATACCGAGCAAGGCTACTATATTATTAAAGAAGAAGCCTATCAGGAAAAGATTAGGGGAAGATCCTTCAACGAGCAAAAAGCACTGGATCTTGCAAAGAAAAGCCTGATCGAGTGGGCGGCAAGATATGGGCTGGAAGTAAAACCTGAGGAAATCGAGGTTACCCACCAGGAGGTGTTCAACATGATCAGGGGTTGGAACACTTCGGGCAGGCTAATAGATGTTACCGTGCAAACTCCCAGGGGCATTGCTTACAAAGTCGGGAACGGGGGATATTAAATGAGAAAAACGAGCGGCAAGCAAACCGGCCTAATATTTTTCCCTGCTTTTGATTGGGCTATATCGCCCACTCACCCCGAACGGGAAGAACGGCTACTTTACACCAGGGATCAAATTTTTGAAGAAGGCATTATAGATTTTCCTCAGATTGCTGAATACACTCCATCCCTTGCTACTGAACACGATATATCCAGGACACACTTTTGTGTACCGGGGGTAAGGGAACAAACCACCGAAGCGCACCTGATTGCGTCCGGCGCTGCAATCTTGCTGGCGGAAGAAGTTCTTTCCGGCAAGATTAAAAACGCTTTTGCCCTGGTCAGGCCACCCGGGCATCATTCGATGCGTGTTGTCCACGGGAACCGTGGTTTTTGTAATATCAACAATGAGGCAATAATGGTTGATTACCTGCGCCGCCGCGGCGCCAAGCGGGTGGCTATAGTCGACACCGACGCGCACCATGGTGACGGTACGCAAGACATATTTTGGCATGACCCGGATGTGCTCTTCATTTCCTTTCACCAGGACGGGCGCACCCTATATCCAGGCACCGGCTTTACTTATGAGCTTGGCGGACCAAGGGCGTTTGCCCGCACAATTAATATTCCACTGCCGCCCGGTACTACCGACGATAGCCTGCTTTATGTAGTTGACAATTTAATCCTGCCGGTGTTAGGCGACTTTAACCCGGATTTTGTCGTTAACTCGGCCGGGCAGGACAACCATTACACCGACCCGCTGGGCAGCTTGAAAATTTCCGCCCAGGGTTATGCCAGGCTTACTGAAAAGATTCACCCGGACATTGCCGTGCTGGAAGGTGGGTATGCCATTGAAACTGCCCTGCCCTATGTGAATATGGCCATAGTGATGGCCCTGGCCGGACTGGATTATTCGGGTGTGCAGGAACCGGATTACTGGCCCGGACGGTTTAAGGAAAGCTCCGGAAAGACCAAAGAAATCCGCAGGATTGTAGAAGAGCTTTTAAAACACTGGGAAAAGCGCGATCGGGTAGCGCCCGGCAGCGGAAATATTGTAGGCAAGTTTTATCAAAGGGAAAAACGCATTTACTACGACACCGATCATATAGAAGAAAATCAGTTGGAAAAGCTAAAGCTCTGCGATCACTGTCCAGGATATTTGACTATCGATTCGGCAGCAAACCGGGGCTATAATCATAACAAAGTTTTGTGCATTTCCGTGCCGATTACAGCCTGTTCCAAGTGTTGCTCCGAAGCGGCGGAACTGTATCATAAATCCAAAAAAACAACCTCATACAATTATGTCTACCTTCAAGATAAAGCAGCCGATATCTTTTATAGTTTTGAGTCCGGAAGTAAGAAGGAACGGTCCCTGGAAAGATAGCGGGGTGTGTCGTTGAATAATATTATTTTGCTGGATGAGATTACTGCAAGCCGAATTGCTGCCGGTGAAGTGGTTGAGCGGCCGGTTTCAGTTGTAAAAGAACTTGTAGAAAATTCCCTTGACGCCGGCGCCGGCAGGATTGTAGTGGACCTGGAGGAAGGCGGGCTGGCAACTATAACTGTTGTAGACGACGGCGCCGGCATTAAAAGTGGAGATTTACCCCTCGCCTTAGAACGCCACGCCACAAGTAAAATCAGGCACGCGTCCGACTTGGGCCGGATCGTGACACTGGGATTTAGGGGTGAAGCACTACCTAGCATAGCTGCGGTTTCTAAAATGTCCTTTACAACCAGGACCAGTGACGCTGTAACCGGAACAAAAGTACAGGTCGAAGGAGGCGCTTTGGTTGCCATAACGCCCGCCGGGTGCCCGCCCGGCGCCACCGTTAAAGTTAAGGACCTGTTCTATAATACGCCGGCCAGGCGAAAAACTATGAAGGGCCCCTCCAGTGAGGGCGCCATGTGCAGCGAAATAATTTCGCGCCTGGCCCTGGCGCGACCTGATGTTTGTTTTGAGCTGAAGACAAAGGGCAGGCGTGTTTTTTATTCGCCGGGTTCAGGAAACCTGATCGACTCCATCATAGCCGTTTACGGTGTGCAACAGGCAAGGGAAATGATAACCGTCAGCGCCGAAAAAGATAATATTAAAATTGAAGGTTTTACGGGGAAACCTTCCCTAAGCCGCAGCACACGCAATCACATTTGTATAATAATAAACGGCAGGTACGTCCGTTGCCCGGTCTTGTCAGTTGCGGTAGAAGAAGCCTACCGCACCCTGTTGCCCTATGGGCGTAAGCCTGTGGCCATGCTGTCGCTGTCTATAAATCCCGAACTATTGGATATCAACGTCCATCCGGCCAAACTTGAGGTGCGTTTTTTAAAGGAAGCAGAGGTGGTCGGGGCGGTTATAAACGCGCTGCGAGAAGCGTTGCGAACCAAGGAAGTTATACCACCGGCCGCCGGGAGCCGGGCAAAACCGGCGCTGTTGCCTATAACCGACGCAACCTTAGCAAGCGGGCCGGAAAAAGATCATAGAGTAACGATATGCAATACACAAGCATCCATGCTTTTTGAAAATACAACTGTTAACGGAGATATTGAATATATCAACCGGCAGGAAACCGGCGCGGAAATCGTTTGTCCTGCTGTGACTGCGGATAATAATCCATACAATCATACCGGTGTCAAAGGTGAAGAGAAAATCAAATGTAAAAGTAGCGCGGAAGGGAAGCGCTTGCCCTATCTAAACGCCCTGGCCCAACTCACACCCACCTATATTTTGGCGGGCGGAGAAGATGGGTTATATATCATCGATCAGCACGCCGCTCACGAAAGGATACTATATGAGGAACACATGGCAAATGCACGTGAAAAACACAGCCAGTATCTCCTTGCGCCGGTAATGCTGGAACTGGAACACCGGGAAGCAAACACATTGACCGACCGTATTTTATGGTTTACAGACGCCGGTTTCGTAATTGAACATTTTGGTGGAAATACATTTCTGCTCAGGAGCGTCCCGCTTCATTTTCCAACCGGCCATGAAAAAGAACTATTTATGGACATGCTGGACTACTTTCAGGAAAGGGGTCCCGGCGCTTCAAGAGATGAATTTTGTCACCGGCTGGGTTCCGCCGTAGCTTGTAAAAACGCAATTAAAGCCGGCGACAAGCTTTCGTTTTCTGCCATGGACGCGTTGCTACAAAGGCTGGCGCAGGCAGTTAACCCTTTTACCTGCCCGCACGGCAGGCCCACTGTCATTGTCCTTCCATACAGTGATTTGGAAAAACGATTTAAACGGTAAAACGCTGAAAGCTAGGAGTAATTCATTGGATATATATAGCGGTAAGTCACCGGCCCATCCCTGGTTCCTGGTCACCACCTCGCTGCGGCCGACGCCTGCTCAAACAGATCTGGCAAAACATCTTGCCGTAACATTACAGGCGCCTTTTGTAAAAAGAAACGACTTCTCCCTGGAAACATTGTCAACCAGGTTTTCTGCCGCAGGTTTGGTGGTGGTATCATCCCAAAGGGTTTCTTATATATCTGGCGGGAGTGAATTTTTTTTTCACCCGGGGATCGCCAAATTGCGCATAAAGGAGCTAAAATCTGGGAAAACTGACCAAATGATTGCGGCCATGTCCCTCCTGCCCGGGGATACTGTCCTTGATTGTACCCTTGGGTTGGGGGCGGATGCTGTTGTTGCCGGTTATATTTCCGGCGCCTGCGGTAGGATAACCGGCCTGGAAAGCTCCCCGGTGATAGCGGCGCTAGTTGAGAGAGGTCTGGCGACCTATACTGATAAAGACCAGGATATCACACCGGCAATGCGGCGGGTGAAAGTCATTAACATAAACTACAAGGAATACCTGGCAAGCCTGGAACCATGCTGTTTTGACGTCGTTTATTTTGATCCCATGTTTCGTTTTCCAAGGCGCAATTCGCCCTCGATAAATGCGGCCCGTTCCCTCGCTGATCATGCTCCCGTTTGCCGGGAAGCCGTTGCAATTGCGTTAAAAGTGGCTACGAAACGGGTTGTTATGAAGGAAAGACGGAACAGTTCCGAATTTGCACGGCTGGGCTTTAAAACAATTGTGGGAGGGAGGTACGCCCCCGTAGTCTATGGTGTAATAGAGCTTCGGGGCAAGTCGCAATGAAAGTTACAATGCGTGCTCCCAACCCTCTGGTGGTGATCACCGGTCCTACGGCCACTGGAAAGAGCGATACCGGTGTGCATTTGGCCGAACTGGTTGGCGGAGAAATTATTTCAGCGGATTCCATGCTGGTTTACAAAGGCATGAAGATAGGAACGGCTAAGCCGTCCAGCGCAGAAATGCGTGGCATACCACACCACCTGATTGACATCGTAGAACCTGACCAGGAATACAGTGTAGCGTTGTTCCAGAAACAAGCCAGGGCAATAATTGCAGATATCCTGGAAAGAAATAAACTGCCTGTAATGGTGGGCGGAACCGGTCTTTATATCAGGGCCGTAATTGATAACTATGATTTCACCAGCGCCGGGGGCGATGATCGTTTTAGAGAAAACCTAATAAGAGAATCTTATAACAAAGGGCCTGAATCGCTACACAGGCGACTATCTGAAGTTGATCCGCAGACAGCTTCAAATCTGCACCCGAAAGATTCAAGGAGGGTAATCCGGGCGCTGGAAGTATACAACCTTACCGGCAGGCCTATTTCGAGCTACCAGCGGGCAAAAAAAGATCAACCCTTGTATGGGCTGCATATGTTTGGGCTAACTATGGACCGGCAGAAATTATACCGGCGCATTGAACAAAGGGTGGACAACATGCTGGCGGCCGGTTTGGTTGATGAAGTGCGCGGTCTGCTGGAACAGGGCTACCCCAGGGAACTAAACTCTATGCGTGGACTTGGCTACAAGGAAATAGCGGCGTACTTGACCGGAGAAATCTCTCTGGAGAGGGCTGTTGAAATTTTAAAAAGAAATACAAGAAGATTTGCCAAAAGACAGCTTACCTGGTTTCGCCGGGACAGCCGTATTGAATGGTTAGATGTATGCCGGTATAATAACCACCGGGCTGTTGCAAAAGAAATTATCAGGCGCCTAGAAGGAGTATTAAAAGGTCTGTAGAACATAATAAAGAAAAACATTCCAACGGAAGGAGCCCCTGCTATGTCAAAACCTCAAATAAACCTGCAAGATGCTTTTTTAAATCAGGTCAGGAAGGAGAGTATTCCCGTCACCATTTTCCTTATCAACGGCTTTCAGTTAAAAGGAATGGTCAGGGGCTTTGATAACTTTACAGTAATCCTGGAAAGCGACGGCAGGCAACTAATGGTTTACAAGCACGCCATTTCTACCGTCAGTCCATTAAAACCGGTCAGCGCAGCTTTTTCCGACACAAAAACTACTTAGAAATCGCAGGCCCCTTACGCCGAGGGGCTTGCTTTTTTAGTCGTAAAAGCTTACCCCACGAGTATATATGGTAGTGATTGATGCCTAGGTAAGGTGGCGGTTAAGCTGGTAAGAATAAGAATTTGGAACAGTCATGAAACTTGCCGTAACACCGGGCGTGCAGAGCCCATTGCGAGGAGACTGCAGGCGGTCAAATCAACTGCAAAGGTTACCCGTGCCGCCGATAGTTCCATGTCTCAGGGTAATGTTAAGGAAATTTTGTTGGAGCTAAATTCGCTGGTTGGTCTGATAACGGTTAAGAAACTGATTGAAGAAATATATTGCTTTGTGGAAATACAGAAAAAAAGGCAAAAGGAGAAACTTGCCGTTGAACCTTTAGGATTACATATGATCTTTAAAGGAAATCCCGGAACCGGTAAGACTACCGTGGCGAGGATCCTGGGAAAGCTTTTTAAGGAAATTAGCGTGCTCCCGAAAGGCCATTTAATTGAAGTTGAGCGCGCCGACCTGGTGGGTGAGTATATCGGCCATACGGCCCAGAAAACTAGGGAACAGGTTAAAAAGGCACTGGGCGGGATACTTTTTGTCGATGAGGCGTATTCATTGGCTAGGGGCGGAGAGAAGGATTTTGGCAAAGAAGCCATAGATGCAATCGTAAAGGGAATGGAGGACTACCGTGACAACCTGATCCTGGTCCTGGCGGGGTACCAGGATGAAATGGACTGGTTTGTTGAAACAAACCCTGGTTTGCGCTCTCGTTTCCCGATTCACATATCTTTTCCCGACTATAGCAGCGGGGAGATGCTTTTAATTGCTGATCTGATGCTGCAACAAAGACAGTATTTCCTTTCAAACGGGGCAAGGGAAGAGTTCCGCCAAATAATTGAAAGGGAATACAAAAAACATGAGCATAGCGGCAACGCAAGGCTGGTGCGAAACCTAATCGAGCGGGCTATCCGGCGCCAGGCGGTCCGTTTGCTAAAGAAAAGCAACCCGCTTAGCCGTGAGGACTTGATGACCATTACCAGGGAAGACCTGGAAGCCCCTGCTGGTTGTTAAAAAGTTAAAAAATATTTCTGCGAGGCCTAATATGAGGAAAAAAATTGCGGACTTAGAATTGTTATCAGATGAAGTAGTGCGGGAAGTGTTGCCCATTTATAGCGCAATCGATCAAAAAGCACTAAAAATTCATGCCAAGGTTCTTGATTCTTTTCGTAGTGTGAGGGTCAGTGAATTCCACTTAAAAGATTCGACCGGTTATGGATACGGTGACACGGGGAGAGAGGCGCTGGAAAACGTTTATGCCAGTATTTTTAAGACTGAGGCGGCGCTTGTGCGGGGTCAGATTGTATCCGGCACACATGCCATAGCCCTTTGTCTTTATGGGATTTTACGCCCTGGTGATGAACTGTTGTCGGTGCAGGGGGAGCCCTATGATACACTGGCTGAAATGATCGGGATTAGGGGAAAGTGCCACGGTTCCTTAAAAGAGATGGGTGTTACTTATAGACAAGTTGATCCTTTAATTGGAGGGGGTATAGACTACGCTAATGTTGGACAAGCCCTTGGCGCCAGGACTAAAATGGTTATGTTGCAGCGTTCACGGGGTTATCAATGGGGACCCTCTTTTGACTTGGAAAAACTAAGGGAAGTTATTGAATTTATCCGGAATAGAGAGCCAAATGTAGTCATATTTGTTGACAACTGCTATGGTGAGTTTGTGGAAGAAAAGGAGCCTGTCGAGGTCGGCGCCGACCTGATTGCAGGCTCGCTGATCAAGAACCCGGGTGGTGGTATAGCGCCTACAGGTGGATATGTGGCAGGGGCAGCGAAATTCGTAGAGATGGCCGCCAACCGGTGGAGCGCGCCGGGTGTAGGCTCGGAAGTGGGGCCGTCTTCCGGGTTTCAAAGGCTGCTTTTTCAAGGGCTGTTTTTAGCGCCGCACATTGTTTCTGAAGCACTGAAAGGGGCTGTATTTGCCGCGAGGTTTTTTGAAAGACTCGGATTCGAGGTATCTCCCAGATATAATGAAAAGCGTAGTGATATTGTCCAGGCTATCGGCCTGGGCACACCGGAAAAAATGCTTGCTTTCTGCCGCGGCCTACAGGGCACTTCTCCGGTTGATTCTCATGTCCGTCCGGTAGCAAGCGCCATGCCGGGTTATGATGACCCAGTAGTTATGGCGGCCGGGACATTTGTTCAAGGCGCAACCCTGGAATTGAGCGCAGACGGACCGCTACGGCCACCCTATGCTATTTACTTCCAGGGCGGCCTTTCGAAAGAATACGTAAGGCTGGCTTTGTTATCGGCAGCCAGGGAAGTGATGAGATTATAAATTTTGACAATAATGAATTTTAAGAAGGTATTTTCTTTATTTACGGCGAAAATCTATGTTAAACGAAGGACCTTGGCGGTGGTGCTTTTATGAATTTCAAGCAGTTAGAGGCTTTTATACGGGTAGCCGAGTTGCAAAGCTTTACGAAGGCCGCCCGTCAACTTTATATGAGCCAACCGGCTGTTAGTTTTCAAATCAAGGCGCTAGAGGTAAATTTGCAAGTCACTTTATTCCAGCGTGGTGATAAAAAGGTAACCCTTACTGAAGCCGGACGGCTTTTATATCCTGAAGCAAAGCAAATGCTGAGGCACTATCACAAAATAAAGGCCGGGTTGGACGACTTGCGGGGTTTAAAAACCGGGCATCTCGTTGTAGGGGCCAGTACGATTCCCGGTGAATACATTTTGCCCCTATTTATCGGAGGGTTTAAAGAGAAATACCCCGGTATTCTAATCACATTAAAAGTTGCGGGAAGCGGACGGGTGGAGCGTTGGGTTAGGGAAAGAGCAATCGATCTGGGTATTATCGGTGTGCCTGTTAGCGGCGATGGAATTGAATGTTCAAGCTGGCTGCAGGATGAACTAGTATTAATTGTACCTTCTTCCCACCCGTGGGCCGGATTAAAAGTTGTTCAAGTTAACGAGTTGCAGAACGAATCAATGATCATGCGCGAAAAGGGATCAGGTACCCGCCAGACGATTGAGCAAAAACTTGAGGAGCATGGCATAGCGCTTGAAAAAATACCGTGCGGGCTGGAGCTGGGCAGTACCAGAGCCGTTATTACCGCTGTTGAAGCTAATCTCGGTATAAGTTTTGTTTCCAGGTGCGCCGTACAGGATAGCCTTCGGCTAGGACGCGTAAAAGAAGTTAAAGTGTTCAAGCTGGACCTGTTCCGGCGACTTTACCAAGTTAAGCACAGCCACGGCGCGGAGGGCTTTGCCATTGGATTCTTTACCGATTTTATTAACGATAGCGATAACCTAAAAGCATTTCCTATCAACAAATTGGCGCTTCGGTTTTCGATCTAAAACCAATTTAAAAAGCCGCCGGCTAACCACCGGCAGCTTGCAAAAGTTAAATCTTAATTGAACTTTCGTACAAGACCGATCACTTTACCAAGTATCTGCAAATCCATTGTGTAAATCGGTTCCATGTGGATGTTTTCCGGTTGAAGGCGGATCCTCCCATCCTCCCTGAAAAATCTTTTAACGGTAGCCTCATCTTCGAGAAGGGCGACTATTACATCGCCGTTATCCGCATCGTTTTGTTGGCGTACTACAACCATATCGCCATTTAAGATGCCGGCATCAACCATACTGTCACCGCGTACTGAGAGCATAAAGAATTCACCGACGCCGGTGAAGTGGGCGGGCAAGGGGAAGAGCTCCTCCCGGTTTTCAACCGCCAACAGGGGAGTGCCTGCGGCCACCCGGCCAAGAAGTGGCACGTTAACAAATTCAACCTTCCCCTCTTCAATACCGCCAATAACTTCAATAGCCCTGGGTTTGGTGGCATCGCGCCTGAGATACCCTTTGCCCTCCAGCTTTTTTAGGTAGCTGTGGACTGTTGAACTAGAACTCAAACCAACTGCCTGCCCGATTTCCCTAACTGAGGGAGGGTAGCCTTTCTGGCGGATGTTCTTTTTGATAAATGACAGGATGCTTGCTTGTTTGGGGGTAAGATCTTTGTTCATAACTTCACCAGCCTTAACAATAATGTTTGATCTATTATAGCACAAATTAATAATAACAAAAACACTTGTTCGAAATATTTTCAAACACAGTTTGATTATCGTTTTTAAAAGGAGATGCAAACCTTTTTGTCGAATAACTTTTATAATAAGGATGATCATGGGGTGAGGCCGGGTGAAAATAGTTAAAGTAGCTATTGTGGGCGCCGGCCAGGTCGGGTTTTCAATATACAAAATGCTAAAGGCCATGGAAGAGGTAAAGATAGTTGGGTTAGCGGATATTAACCCAACGGCGCCCGGCATTTTAGCCGCAGTTCAAAATGACGTGCCGATCTCAGATGATTTTCGCGATTTGCTATCAATCAAAGATCTGGATGTCATCATTGATGCGACAGGGGTTCCAGAGGTCCATGAAAGACTTCATAGGATAAAAGATGACGAGATCGCGGTAATGGAGGCTAAAGCCGCAAATTTGTTGATGGCTATTTTTAGGGAAAAAGAAGAGTTGCTGGAGATTAAAAGGGTCCAGGGTCAACTCTCAGCCATCCTTGATTCTATGCAGGAAGCCATCGAGGTTGCCGACATCGAAGGAAACATCAAATTCGTTAATTCCGCTTTTTCCAGGATTACCGGTATAACAGAAAAGGAAAGGATTGGTCAGAATATATTTGAGGCGTCCCCGGACGGCGCCCTGGCAACTGTTTTAAAAACCGGTAATATTGTCTTTGGACATCGGACACAAGTAGGGGGAAGCAACGCCGAAGTCATATCAAACGCGGCGCCGATTATCGTAGAAGGGGCAATGGAAGGCGGCGTTGTTGTATTCCAACATTTTACCGATGTCATGAAGCTGATGGAAGAACTTAAAAAAAGCACCACTATCATTGAAAACCTTACGGATAAACTGGTACAGGTGACTACAAGCAAGTATACTTTTGAAGACATCCTGGGCAGCAGCGCAGAGATAAAGAATTGCGTTGATCTTGCGGAAAAATCGGCCCGCAGCAATTCAACCGTTTTATTATTAGGGGAGAGCGGTACTGGAAAAGATCTGTTTGCGCATGCTATCCACTCGTCTTCTATGCGCAGGGAATACCCTTTTATTAAAGTTAATTGCGCCGCCATACCGGAAACCTTGCTGGAAAGTGAATTCTTCGGCTATGCCAAAGGCGCTTTTACCGGCGCCGTGAAATCAAAAATCGGTAAATTTGAACTGGCTCACGGTGGAACAATTTTTTTGGACGAAATTGGCGACATGAACCTGCTGCTACAGGGGAAATTGCTGCGCGTTTTGCAGGAAATGGAGTTCGAGCGTGTTGGAGATACCCAGACGATTAAAGTTGATGTAAGGGTTATAGCGGCAACCAACCGTAAGTTGCGGGATTTAATCCGCCAGGGTAAATTTCGCGAGGACCTTTTTTATCGCCTCAATGTAGTGGAAATTATTGTCCCGCCGCTTAGAGTGCGAAAAGAGGACCTGCCGGCTTTAATTAATAACCTGTTGGTTAAACTTAACAGGAAGCTTGGTAAAAAGGTAAGAGGTATTTCCGAAGAGGCTGAAGAAGTCCTTTTAAACTACGATTGGCCGGGCAATATCCGTGAGCTTGAAAATGTTATTGAGCGGGTAATGGTAACTACCGATGAAGAGATACTTACCAAAAAGAACTTTATCCAGCATGTCAACCAAAACAAAATTCACCCCGATCGGGACATTGATTTGATGCCCATAGACCAGATGGAGGTAATGCTCATACGCAAGGCAGTTGCCAAGTACGGTAACACTGTTGAAGGCAAAAGGCGCGCTTCGCAAGCTCTAAATATTTCACTGGCAACCCTTTACAATAAGTTAAAGAGAGCAGGGCCGGCAAATATTAAAATTTAGAAACATTATAAATATTAGAATCCTCAATCACCCCATGGGTTACAGAGTTATTTATTATAAATATTAGAAACCCTGGCCCTGGGATGTTAATATTAAACATTACTCCAAAAGCATTTGAATTATCTTATGAAAGCAAGTAAATACAACGTGTAACGTGCAATAAAAAAGGAGGAAAAGTTTGCGCCGGTTGGTACTAGATCATTGGTACAGATATTGCATTTAGTTTAGTTGATGGGAGCAAACATATTGCAAAGGGGGGAATAACAATTAAAACCATCAAGACTAGCGTTATAACGGAAGAAGTAGCAAGGCTTTGCCAGGAGGCCAACTTTAACCTGGGAGAAGACGTTTTAAAGGCATTTAAGAAAGGGTATGAGCAGGAAGTCTCAAACACGGGAAAAGAGATCCTTCAGATTCTTATTAAGAACGCTGAAATAGCCCGTGAGGAGCAGGTGCCAATGTGCCAGGATACCGGTTATGCGGTTATATTCCTGGAGTTGGGGCAGGATGTTCGTATTGAGGGCGGGGACCTTTACGAGGCAATAACCGAGGGTGTAAGAAAAGGTTATACCGAAGGCTACCTTAGAAAATCAATTGTGAGTCACCCGCTCGAGCGTAAGAACACCGGGGATAATACCCCGCCTGTGATTCACACAACAATTGTTCCCGGGGAAAACCTCCGCATTGTTGTAGCCCCTAAAGGCGGCGGCAGTGAAAACATGAGCGCCATCAAAATGATGAAACCGGCCGATGGTGTTGAGGGTGTCAAGGATTTTGTTCTTGAAGTAGCTAAAAATGCGGGACCGAACCCTTGTCCTCCAGTTATTTTTGGGGTGGGCATAGGAGGTACCATGGAAAAAGCGGCATTGCTGGCCAAGGAAGCGCTGCTTAGAGAAATCGGTGAGAAAAACGAGGATCCCAATATGGCGGCGCTGGAAGACGAGTTGCTTGAAAAGATCAATAATCTCGGTATCGGACCTCAGGGTCTGGGAGGCAGAACCTTTGCCCTGGCAGTACACATCAAAACTTACGCAGCTCATATAGCCAGCCTGCCCGTTGCGGTAAACATTAACTGCCATGCGGCAAGACATAAGGAAATTGTTTTTTAAGATGTTTTAATGCTATAACTTAAAGTAAGGGGTTCGATTAAATAGGGGAGGTGAGAGTTTTGACCCAAATCAGGCTAACTACTCCATTAACTGATGAAGATGTTGAAAAATTAAGAATAGGACAACAAGTTCTGATTAACGGTGTTATTTATACAGGACGGGATGCCGCCCACAAAAGAATGGTGGATCTAATCAAGGCAGGAAAAGAGAATGAATTGCCATTTGATCCAAAAGGCCAGATCATTTACTATGTTGGTCCTAGCCCGACTAAACCGGGAAAAGTGGTCGGTTCATGTGGACCAACGACCAGTTACCGCATGGATCCATACGCGCCTGAACTCTACAAGTTGGGTCTTAAGGTTTCCATTGGCAAAGGGAAAAGATCGCCTGAAGTAATAGAGGCCATGAAAAAGTACAAGGGCGTCTATGTAGCAGCGATTGGGGGCGCCGCGGCTTTAATTGCGAAGAGCATCAAGAGCGCCAAGGTAATCGCGTATCCCGATCTCGGCGCTGAGGCGGTCCACGAATTTGTCGTAGAGGATTTCCCTGTAGTTGTTGTTAATGACACTCTAGGCGGGGATCTTTACCAGGAAGGTATAAAAATATATGCTGTTAAGTAGCGCCTATAAATCCTGGAAAAGAAAGTGCTGCTTTTTATTTTACCGGGGGGTTTCATGTCTATAATGACAACACTTCCTACCAAGGGAGCAAAGAGAATTAACAGATTGTATGTCAATGCCCGACTAGTGTAAACTAGTTGGGCTAGACATGTTTTTTGCATTTTAATTATTTGGGCGCGGGTGCTTATTTTCTTTTTCCCAAAGTGGCTTGGATTAGCTTTTTTCCGTAGAAATAAACAGGGGTTCACTTACTGCCGTGTTCCATTTTATAGTTGAAAACCGGCTTTAGTGTCCGCATGAAAGAAAATACATTTTTTGATATTATTAAATTTGTCGAAGAGGATATATCTGAAAGAACAGGCAAACAATATAGGATACCGGTAGACAAAAAAGATGCGGATATCCTTTTAATACGTAACGAAAGTGAGGTGGAAATCAAAGAACAATAGTTTATTTAATTTAAAATACAAGAAGGAAATGGAGTTTTTTTAACGAAGTATACAGTAATATGGAAAGAATACATTGCACACAATTTTTTTTAAATAAAGCGCAATAAACAAAAATGGAGAGGAGAGATTTAGCCAGTGAAAATGTTTGAGTACATGGGTAAGGAGCTGTTTGCCAAGTATGGCCTACCGGTGCCGAAAGGCAGAATGGTTACTAACCCGGAGGAAGCTGCAAAAGTCGCTGCGGAAATTGGTGGTCCATGTGTTGTAAAGTCTCAAGTTTTATCGGGTAAGAGGGGTAAAGCCGGTGGAATCAAGTTTCCGAACACTCCGGAAGAAGCCAAAAAGGCTGCGGAAGAAGTTTTAGGCATGACCATTCAGGGTCTACCCGTAGAGTGCGTCCTGGTGGAAGAAAAACTAAAAATCGACAAAGAACTATATATGTCGATCACCATTGACGGTTCAGCCAAGCAGGCTGTAATGATTGCGTCCGCATTCGGTGGCATGGATATCGAAGAACAACCGGAAGAACACATCATTAAAAAACACATTGACCCGGAACTGGGTATGCATCCTTTCTTCGCCCGTGATGTGGTGAGAAGAATGGGTATTCCTATTAGAAGCCCTCATGGACAAGAAATTGTGAAGATAGTTCAAGTTCTATACAAAATATGCGTTGAAAAAGATGCTGAGCTGGTTGAAATCAACCCGCTGGTGTTCAGCGATGACAGAGTGATAGCTGCCGACTCCAAAGTGACAATTGATGATGACGCTTTATTCCGCATGAAAGATCTGCCATTTGTCGATGATAAAACCCCTGAGGAAAGAGCAGCAAAAGATCTTGGGCTCTCCTTTGTTGGTCTGGACGGGGATATCGCAGTGATGGCTAACGGCGCCGGTATTACAATGGGAACTCTGGATACACTCCAGGCTTTCGGCGGCACCCCGGCCAACTTCCTTGACTGCGGCGGTGGGACCGGCAGGGAAGCAACTGCCAAAGCTTTAGAGATCCTTTTTGGTTTGAACCCGAAAGCCGTATTTGTAAACATTTTTGGCGGAATTACCCGTTGCGATGATGTGGCAAATGCTGTTGCGGATGTTTACAAGGCAAGAGGTAATAAATTTCCGGTTCCCATGGTCATTCGTCTCATCGGTACCAACCAGGATGCCGGCCGTGCCATTCTAAAGGAAATCGGTGTGGAAGCGTATGATTTCATGGAGGATGGCGCCAGAAGAGCGATTGAGCTTTCCAAGGCATAAGCGCAAAGTTTTTGTAATTTGCGCTTTTAATAGGTCTATGGAAACTTCCAGAATATTGATAAGGAGGAGTAGTTAAATTGGCAATTATTATTGATGAGAACACCAATGTATTAGTCATGGGAATAACCGGCAGACAAGCCTCTTTCCATACCAAGCAAATGCTTGCCTACGGAACCAAAATTGTTGCCGGATGCACTCCGGGAAAAGGCGGAGTTGAAGTAGAGGGCGTACCCGTTTACAACAGTGTCCGCGAGGCCTGCGAGAACCACAGAATAGACGCCTCCGTGATCTTTGTCCCGGCGCCGGGAACTAAAGACGCTGCTTTTGAGAATTTGGAAGCAGGCGTGCCTGTAGTAGTAATAGTTACAGAAGGCGTTCCGGTATACGATGAAATTCAAATCGTCGCTTATGCGAAGCGCAAGGGGGCCATTGTACTCGGACCGAATACATTTGGTATCGTTTCCGGCGGCAAGTGCAAGATCGGCATACCGCCCAACCAATACTTCGTGGAAGGGAATGTGGGCGTCGTTGCCCGCTCCGGCACCTTAACCTATGAAATCACCGGTAACCTTACCGCAAACGGCCTTGGCCAGTCCACCGTAGTGGGTATGGGCGGCGACCGGGCAGTGGGGTTGACATTTATCGATGTTTTGAAAATGTTTGAAAAGGATCCTCAGACCAAGGCTGTTGTGCTAATTGGAGAGATTGGCGGCAACAATGAGGAAATTGCAGCCGAGTATATTAAAGAAATGACCAAACCGGTTGTTGCGTTTATTGCGGGCAAAAGTGCGCCTCCAGGCAAGCGGATGGGACATGCCGGCGCCATTATTGAGCGCGGCAAAGGCACCTACAAGGGTAAGGTTGAAGCTTTGACCGCGGCGGGAGCCAAGGTAGCGCCGCTACCGTTTGATGTACCTGCGCTTGTTAAAGAGGCCCTTGGAATGAAATAATTTAATGGAAGGAGGAGATATCTTGTTTAAACAAGATCAACTGGACAAAATTGCTGCCAAGAAAGAAGGCTGGTCCGCGAAACTGGCAGCAACGATGAAAAAACGCCCGGAAAGAGTAGAGAAGTTTGCCGTTGATTCAGGGGTCGATATAAACACCGTTTATACTCCGCTCGATCTCGCAGACATGGACTATGATCGCGACCTGGGATTGCCCGGGGAATACCCGTTTACGCGGGGTGTGCAGCCCAACTTATACCGCGGCCGGTTATGGACCATGCGCCAGTATGCAGGTTTTGGCTCTGCCGAAGAAACTAACCAGCGTTTCCGCTACCTCCTGGAGCAAGGACAGACAGGACTCAGCTGCGCTTTTGACCTGCCAACACAGATTGGATACGACTCGGACCACCCGCTGGCAAAGGGCGAAATCGGCAAAGTGGGTGTGGCTATCGACTCTTTGGCGGATATGGAAATTCTCTTTGACCAGATCCCCCTGGGCAAAGTGAGCACATCTATGACCATTAACGCTCCGGCAGGCGTACTTCTGGCAATGTATATCGCATGTGCGGAAAAACAAGGATTTAACAAATCCCAAATTAACGGCACTATCCAAAACGACGTGATCAAGGAATACATTTGCCGGGGAACTTATATCCTGCCGCCGGAGCCCTCGATGCGACTGATTTCCAATATTTTCGAGTTTTGCTCCAAGGAAATTCCCCAGTGGAATACCATCAGCATCAGCGGTTACCATATCCGTGAGGCCGGCGCCACAGCCGCCCAAGAAATCGCCTTCACCCTAGCAGACGGTATCGCTTATGTAGACGCTGCAATTAAAGCCGGATTAGACGTAGATACATTTGGACCACGCCTGTCGTTCTTCTTTAACGCCCACCTGAACTTCCTGGAAGAAGTTGCTAAGTTCCGGGCGGCCCGTCGCGTTTGGGCCAAGGTTATGAGAGAGCGTTTCGGCGCCAAAAATCCTCGCTCCTGGACCTTACGCTTCCATACCCAGACAGCCGGTGTCAGTCTAACTGCCCAACAGCCAATGGTGAATATCATGCGGACTGCCTTTGAGGCCCTTTCCGCTGTGCTGGGCGGCACCCAGTCCCTGCACACCAACTCTTACGATGAAGCTCTGGCGCTTCCTTGCGATGAGTCAGTGATGATTGCCTTGCGCACACAACAGGTCATTGGGTATGAAATCGGAGTCTGTGACATGGTCGACCCGCTTGGCGGCTCTTACTATATTGAAAGCCTAACCAATGGGCTGGAAAAAATAGCATGGGATTACATTGAAAAGATCGACGCCCTGGGCGGCGCGGCAACAGCCAGCGCTATTGAATACATGCAGAAAGAAATTCACAACTCTGCTTATCAGTACCAGTTGGCTATCGATAACAAGAAGAAAACTGTTATCGGCGTAAACAGCTTCCACATGGAAGAAAAACCGCCCGAAGGCCTGCTAAAAGTCGACCTTTCTGTCGGAGAGCGCCAGGAAGCCAAACTGAGAAAAGTGAAAGCAGAAAGGGATAACGCCAAAGTTGAATCCCTGCTGCAAGCAATACGCGAAGCCGCGCAAAGCGACGCCAATTTAATACCGGTGTTTGTCGATGCTGTTAAAGAATACGTCACTCTCGGCGAGATCTGTGGTGTCTTGAGGGACGTTTTCGGTGAATATAAGCAGCAAATCGTATTCTAGGAGAGGAGGAAGGCAGATGAGTGAAAAACGCATTCGTGTTCTGGTTGCAAAGCCAGGCCTTGACGGGCACGACCGCGGCGCAAAAGTTATTGCCCAAGCGCTGCGTGATGCAGGGATGGAAGTAGTATATACCGGTTTGCGGCAGACCCCCGAACAAATTGTATCGGCGGCGCTGCAAGAAGACGTAAATGTTGTCGGCATGAGCATTCTTTCCGGAGCCCATGCAACATTGTTTCCGTTAGTAGTCAATCTCCTGAAAGAAAAAGGCGCCGGTGACATACTGGTAGTGGGTGGCGGGATTATTCCTGATGAAGATGTTCCCGATTTAAAAGCTGCAGGTATTGCTGAAGTGTTTGGACCGGGCACTCCCCTAGAAAGTGTAGTAAAATATATCCAGGCAAATGTAAAGAACTAGCCACAAAGGTAAATTGCGCGGGCAGGACGGGTTTTCCCGCATAGGTCTGCCCGCCGCTAACCTTTATGTGGGAGCGGGTAAGGTAGTAGTGTGTTTTTAATACCAAATAAACCGGGAGGGATACCTATGGTAAAAAAGGTCGACCACATCGGGATAGCTGTTAAAGACCTTGCTACAACTTTAAAGATTTACGAAACACTGGGTTTAAAAGCTCTTGAAACCGAGGTAGTAGAGGATCAAAAAGTTAAAGTTGCATTTTTACCCGTTGGCGACAGCGAAGTGGAATTGCTGGAATCTACTGCACCTGACGGCCCGATTGCCAAGTACATTGAGAGAAACGGCGAAGGCATCCAACACATTGCTTTTCGGGTGGAAAACCTTGAGCAAAGATTGGCCGAGCTAAAAGAAAAAGGCGTACGTCTGATTGACGAGAAGCCACGCCGTGGAGCAGGTGGCGCAAATATAGCCTTTTTGCACCCCAAGTCCACCTTTGGTGTCCTGATTGAATTGTGTGAGCGCGACTAGATTGGAGGGAATCGTATGAGTATGCAGGAAAAACTGGATATTCTTAGTAAGCTGCGGGCCGACGTAGAAGCCGGCGGCGGACAGAAGAGAATCGACAAACAGCATGCCGGCGGCAAGAACACCGCCCGTGAAAGGATCCATAAGCTGTTTGATGAAGGTTCCTTCAGAGAAATTGATGTTTTTGCAAATACAGAAATAGACTACAGGTTAGTAAAGAACCCGAACGAAGGTGTCCTCGGTGGTTATGGCACCATCGGCGGCCGCAAGGTTTATGTTTTTGCCCAGGACTTCACCGTTGTTGGCGGTTCGCTGGGCCGGGTACACGCTGCCAAGATCTGCAAGGTTCTTGACGCGGCATTAAAAGTTGGCGCACCGGTTATCGGCATTTGTGACTCAGGCGGCGCTCGTATTCAGGAAGGCGTTGACGCTCTGGATGGATATGGCCAGATCTTCTACCGCAACACCATATCTTCCGGTGTAATCCCGCAAATATCTGTAATTATGGGCCCGTGCGCGGGCGGCGCGGTGTATTCACCGGCTCTTACCGACTTCATTATGATGGTCCAGAATACCAGCCAAATGTTCATTACCGGCCCGCTGGTAATTAAAGCTACCACCGGTGAAGACGTTAGCCAGGAAGCTTTAGGTGGCGCTGCCACTCACAACCAGATCAGTGGTGTAGCCCACTTCATGGCAGCCAACGAGGACGATTGTATAGCTCAGATTAAAGCTCTAGTTAGCTACCTGCCTTTGAACAACCTGGAAGATCCGCCATGTTATCCGGCAGTCGAGCCTGTTGTTGATAGGGAATCGCTTCTTACTATAGTTCCTGACGATGCTAATAAGGCTTATGACATGCGCAACGTTATCAACGCTGTAGTTGACGCGGGATCTTTCTTTGAGGTGCACCAGTACTACGCAACAAACGGTGTTGTCGGATTTGCCCGTATCAACGGTCAATGTGTCAGTATCATTGCCAACCAGCCCAGAGTGCTGGCCGGATGCCTTGACATCAACGTTTCCGACAAGATTGCCCGTCACATTCGTTTTAGTGACTGCTTTAATTTCCCCATAATTACCTTTATGGACGTACCTGGCTACCTGCCTGGAGTGCAGCAGGAATACGGCGGGATTATTAGGCACGGCGCCAAGTTGCTCTATGCTTATTCCGAAGCTACGGTAACCAAAATTACAATCATAACCCGTAAAGCCTACGGTGGTTCTTACCTGGCCATGTGCGCGGCATCCCTGCGGGCCGATACTACATTTGCCTGGCCTACCGCTGAAATTGCAGTTATGGGTCCTGAAGGCGCTGTCAACGTGATCAACCGTAAGGAAATCGCAGCTGCAGAAAATCCGGTTGAAAAGCGTAAACAGTTAGTTCAAGATTACCGCGACCGTTTCGCTAACCCATACCTTGCAAGCGCCAGGGGCTTCATTGAGGACGTAATTGACCCACGTGATACCCGTGAGAGGATCATTAACGCTCTCTGGAACCTGTCCACCAAGCGCGAGGGCAGGCCCAGGAAGAAACACGGAAATATTCCCATGTAGTTTAAGTACCGGCATTGAGGAGGAAGTATATATGTCGAAACAAAATGCTAAGGCCGGTATTAAACCAGAGGTGCTGGCCGCCATCTCAGCAGCGCTGGCTCTTTACGGATACTCGGCGGAAGCTGGCTACCAGGTTAGCAGTGTAACCAAGAGCGGCAACCCGTGGAAAAGGGCAGGAATAATTGAGTTAATGTTAGGCCGCGATATGACTATGAAGGACTTTCTTTAAAAAAAGCTAAAGGCAACAAGAACAGGTCTATCATCAGGAGGGAATATTTGAATGAAAAAATTTAAAATTAAGGTTAACGATGAAATATTTGAAGTAGAAGTTGAAGAAATCGGCGGAAGCCCTGCGGCTGCTCCTGCCGCGGCGCCCCCGCCGGCTCCTGCCGCAGCGCCCCCACCGGCCCCGGCTCCTGCTGCTCCCGCAGCAGCTCCCGCAGCGCCGGCAGCTCCAGCCGCCGGAGGCGGCGGCGCAGGCGCGCTGTGCGCTCCTATGCCAGGAACAGTACTAGATGTTAAGGTCAATGTTGGAGACGCCGTTAAAGCCGGTGATGTTCTGCTTATCCTGGAAGCCATGAAGATGGAAAATGAGCTTACCGCTGATAAAGCAGGAACAGTTAAGGAGATTAAGGTAACCAAGGGTCAGGCTGTAAATGGTGGAGACACCCTCATTGTTATTGGTTAATAAGAAGGTGGAGATACTAATAAAGTGTCTCCACCAGATTAAAAACAAACCATAAAAAAAGAGGACCCGGTTGTCAAAGTGATAAGCTTGTTTAAGAGTTGACGACGGGTTTGTGTAGCACAAACCTTTAAAACTAGGAGGGTATGCGTGATGAAGAGAAACAAGATTTCAGTCGTAGGCGCTGGAAACGTTGGCGCCACAGCGGCCCACTGGTGTGTAGCAAAGGAACTGGGCGATGTTGTACTGGTTGACGTTATTGAAGGAGTGCCGCAGGGTAAAGGTTTGGACTTAATGCAGTCAAACCCGCTAGATGGAATTGATAGCTGGGTAAAAGGCACAAATAATTACGAAGACACCGCCGATTCCGATGTATGCATCGTAACAGCCGGTATAGCTCGCAAACCGGGCATGAGCCGTGACGATCTTTTAAATACAAATTACAAGATTGTCAGCTCCGTAGCCGAGAACCTTGCCCGTTATTCACCTAATACTATAATAATCGTTGTTTCCAACCCGCTTGATGTAATGACATATACCGCCTTTAAAGCCAGCGGCTTCCCGTCCAACAGGGTCTTCGGACAAGCCGGCGTGCTTGACTCGGCGCGTTTCCGTACTTTTATAGCCATGGAACTGGGGGTATCATTTGAGGATGTTCATGCCTTAGTGCTTGGCGGCCACGGTGACACGATGGTGTCGGTACTAAGCCACGCTAATGTAGGGTGCATACCGGTAACCAAGTTAATACCTCCCGAGCGACTGGCTGAGATCGTCAAGAGAACCGCCAATGGCGGGGCTGAGATTGTAAACTTCCTTAAGACCGGCAGTGCTTTCTATGCTCCATCCGCATCCGCAGTCCAGATGGCTGAAGCGGTATTAAAAGACAAGAAACGGATCCTGCCCGTGGCTGCGTATCTGAACGGCGAGTACGGCGCCAAAGATGTTTACTGCGGTGTACCTGCAATTATTGGCGGCAATGGCGTGGAAAAAGTTCTTGAAATTGATCTCACTCCAGATGAAAAAGCTGGGCTGGACAAGTCCATCCAGGCTGTTCGCGACCTGATGAAGGTAGTTGGGCTGGGATCATAAATTAGTCCGGCTAGCGAAAAAAGGGGAGGATAATAAGATGGCAAAAGGACCAAAAGCTGTATTAATTACCGATACGACGTTTCGGGATGCGCACCAGTCATTGCTGGCCACCCGGATGAAAACTGAGCATATGATACCAATTGCGGAGAAGCATGATGAGATTGGTTTCCATTCCATGGAGATGTGGGGCGGAGCAACTTTTGACACCTGCATGCGTTTCTGCGGCGACGACCCGTGGGAGCGTCTTAGAGTCATCAGGCGTCACCTGAAAAAGACCAAGACGCAGATGTTGCTGAGGGGTCAGAATATTGTCGGTTATAGAAACTATGCCGACGACGTCCTGATTGAATTCATCAAAAAAGCTGTCTTTAACGGCATGGATATTTTCCGTTGCTTCGACGCTTTAAACGACTACCGCAACCTGGAAGTCGCAATTAAGACCGTTCTTGACGAGGGCGCACACGCCCAGGGCACGATTTGCTACGCGATCAGCCCTGTCCACACTGTAGAGCACTATGTAGGCAAGGCCAAGGAACTCGAGGGAATGGGCGTCCAGTCCATCTGCATCAAAGATATGGCCGGCATCATAGCGCCCTATATTACCTATAACATTGTAAAAGGAATGAGGGACGCCGGAATTACAGTTCCCATCCAGCTCCACTGCCACTACACCAGCGGCATGGGCGCTATGGCTTATGTAAAAGGTATCGAGGCAGGCGCCAATGTTATCGACTGCGCGATTTCGCCGATGTCGGTACAAACTTCACAGCCGTCAATTGAAGTTATGTGCTCGACTTTCGACGGAACTGAATATGATACCGGCTTAGACCTCGAACCCATGATTGAGTTGGCTGACTACTGGAAGGAAATCCGCCCACTGTATGCAGCGTTTGACCTGGCTCAAAAGTATCCCGATGCCGGCATCCTGGTATCACAAGTGCCAGGCGGTATGATGTCCAACTTCCTGTCACAGCTGCAGCAAGCCAACGCCCTACACCGCCTGCCGGAAGTGCTCGCGGAAATGCCGCGCGTGCAGGAGGACTTCGGTTGGCCGCCACTGGTCACCCCGTCCAGCCAAATTGTCGGCTCGCAGGCTGTGTTGAACGTCCTTATGGGCCGTTACAAAATGTGTACCAATGAAGTGAAGCAGTATATGCGTGGGTACTATGGACGTCCTCCGGCGCCAATTATTGAAGAGGCGCGCAAGATGATTATCGGCGATGAGCAGCCAATTACCTGCCGCCCGGCCGATATGTTGGAACCAGAACTTCCGAAGGCAAAAGAAATGATTGCGCATGTTATGGAGAAGGAAGAAGATATTATTTCCTGCGCTATCTATCCACAGGTTGCTCCCAAGTTCCTGGAGGAGAGAATGGCCAAAAAGCTTAATGTGGATGTTGAACTGGCCAAGCAAAGTACAAATTTCTATCCGGTTTAGAACTAAAAATACCATTATGGGCCGGCGGATTATTCGCCCGGCCCATAATGTGGTTACCATTTGCCAGAAGCGTTTTTATATCTAAAAGCCAAATTAACTCAAAGGGGGCTAGTCAATTATATGGCTAATGACAAAATGAGGACGATGGACGGAACAAAAGCGGCAGCATATGTATCCTATGCTTTTACCGAAGTTGCCTGTATATTCCCCATCACACCATCCTCACCCATGGCAGAGTACGTGGATGAGTGGAGCGCCCAGGGATTGAAAAACATTTTTGGGCAAACTGTTAATGTAACAGAGATGCAATCCGAAGCCGGCGCGGCCGGAGCTATGCACGGTTCTTTGTGCGCCGGCGCTTTGACAACAAGTTATACGGCATCCCAGGGCTTGCTGTTAATGATTCCCAACATGTATAAAATAGCCGGTGAGCTTTTACCCGGCGTTTTGCACGTAACAGCCCGCAGCCTTGCAACTCACGCTTTAAACATATTCGGTGACCACTCCGACGTTATGTCAACTGTACAGACCGGCTGGGCTATGCTTTGCTCCAACAGCGTGCAGGAGATTATAGATCTCGGCGCTGTTGCCCACCTGGCCACCATCAAGTCCAGGATCCCTTTCCTGCACTTCTATGACGGATTTAGAACCTCACACGAGCAGCAAAAAGTTGAAGTTGTAGATTATGAAGATTACGCCAAGCTTGTTGACATGGATGCTGTCAAAGCATTCAGAGATAACAGCTTGAACCCGGACCGCCCGGTTACCAGGGGCACCAACCAGAACCCGGATATTTTCTTCCAGGCCAGGGAAGCATGCAGCCCGTTTTTTGAAAAAGTACCCGACATCGTAGCAGATTATATGAAACAAATCAGCGACCTGACCGGCAGGGAATACAAGCCGTTCCAATACTGCGGCGCGCCTGACGCCGAAAACATCATTATTGCCATGGGATCCGCTTGTGATACCATCGAAGAGACCGCTAAATACCTAAACGCCAACGGAGAAAAAGTAGGCTTAATCAAAGTGCGACTTTACAGGCCCTTCTCCGCCAAGTATTTATTCGACGTACTGCCAAAGACGGTAAAAAGGATTGCCGTCCTTGACCGGATTAAAACTCCTGGTTCTCCCGGCGAACCTCTTTACGCAGACATCAAGAACACTTTCTATGATTCGGATATGAAACCTTTGATTGTCGGCGGCCGCTACGGACTTGGTTCCAAGGATACCATTCCGGCTGATATTGTGGCAGTATATGATAACCTGAAAGCCGATCAACCAAAGAACAACTTCACCATCAGCATCGTTGACGACGTTTCCTTTACCTCGTTGCCGAGAGGCGAAAATATAGATGTCAGCCCTGAAGGTACAGTCCAGTGCAAGTTCTACGGCCTGGGTTCCGACGGCACGGTCGGCGCCAACAAGCAAGCTGTAGAGATTATCGGTGACGCCGGCAATTTATATTCGCAAGCCTACTTTGCTTACGACTCCAAGAAGTCGGGCGGTTTCACAGTGTCTCACCTGCGTTTCGGTAAAGAACCGATTAAGGCGCCGTATCTGATTTCTAACGCCGACTTTGTTTCCTGCAGCAACCAGTCTTACATTTTCACCCTGGATATGCTTTCCGGTCTTAAGAAAGGCGGTATTTTCCTGCTTAACAGCGTATGGTCGCCAGAAGAGATCGAGGAAAATCTGCCGACTTCCGTAAAGAAGTATATTGCCCGGAACAATATCAGGTTCTATACAATTAACGCTGTAGATATCGCTAGAGGACTGGGACTCGGCAACCGCTACAACATGATCATGCAGTCGGCTTTCTTTAAGCTCGCCAACGTTATTCCTTGCGACACTGCAGTAGAAGAACTGAAACGCACAATTAAGAAGGCGTATGGCAGGAAGGGCGACGCTATCGTTAATATGAACTATAGCGCTGTCGACAAAGGGATTGAAGCGCCGGTTAAGTTTGATGTGCCGGCTGCCTGGGCCGACGCTGTTGACAAAGCAGTAGTAGAAAAGGACGAACCGGATTTTGTCAAGAATATTCTAAGACCGATAGGTAGGCTGGAAGGCGACAACCTCCCGGTCAGCGCATTTGTAGGAAGGGAAGACGGCACATTCCCATCCGGAACGTCTAAATTTGAGAAGCGCGGCGTTGCTGACTTTGTACCCGAGTGGATCAAGGAAAACTGCATTCAATGCAACCAGTGCGCACTGGTGTGCCCGCACGCCACCATCAGGCCGATTCTGTTGAATGAAGAAGAAACAAAGAATGCTCCGGAGGGCTTTGAGACACTTAAAGCCGTCGGTAAGCAGTTAGCCGGTTACAATTACCGTATGCAGGTCAGCCCCTTGGACTGCATGGGCTGCAGCGTTTGCGTCGAGGTTTGCCCTGCCAAGACCAAGGCTCTCGTGATGAAAGACCTTGGTAGTCAAGCGGCTCAAGCTGATAACTGGGAATACGCAATGTCCATCCCCGTCAGGGACAACCTGTGGGATAAATACACTGTCAAAGGCAGCCAGTTCTGTCAACCGCTGCTTGAGTTCTCCGGCGCCTGCGCAGGATGCGGCGAGACCCCGTACGTGAAGCTTCTCACCCAGTTGTTCGGAGACAGAATGATGATGGCCAACGCCACGGGTTGCTCTTCCATCTGGCCGGCGGCCGCTCCTTCTATGTCTTACGCCAAAAACGCCGAAGGCAAAGGCCCGGCCTGGTCCAACTCCCTGTTTGAAGACAGCGCGGAATTCGGTCTTGGCTTATACCTTGGCGTGAAGCAAATTCGGAACAGGCTTGCCGAGTTAATGAAAGAAGCAATGAATCTAGATATTCCGCAGGCTCTCAAGGAAGCCTTCCAGGAATGGCTCGACGGTATGCTCGACGGTGACGCATCTAAAGCGGCTACGAAGAAAATTCTACCTTTGTTAGAGGGACAAGAGCATCCGGTACTGAAAGAAATTCTGGAGAAAAAAGATTTCCTGATTAAGAAATCCAACTGGTCCTTTGGCGGTGACGGCTGGGCCTATGACATTGGTTATGGCGGTGTGGACCACGTGCTGGCGTCTGGAGAAGACATCAATATTCTAGTTATGGACACTGAGGTTTACTCCAACACCGGCGGTCAGTCCTCCAAGTCGACTCCGACGGCGGCAATCGCCAAGTTCGCAGCTGCCGGTAAGAGGACGAAGAAAAAAGACCTCGGCATGATGGCGGTATCATACGGTTACGTTTATGTAGCCCAGGTAGCCATGGGCGCCAACCAGGCTCAAACAGTCAGGGCTTTCAAGGAAGCTGAGAATTATAAAGGACCGTCCCTGATCATAGCATATTCCTCCTGCATCAACCACGGCTTAAAGGGCGGCATGAGCAAGAGCCAGGAAGAAATGAAGAGGGCTGTCAACTCCGGATACTGGCACCTGTGGAGATACAATCCCGAACTGAAGAAGGAAGGCAAGAATCCGTTTACCCTGGATTCCAAAGAGCCCACCGAATCGTTCAGAGATTTCATTACAAGCGAAGTTCGTTTCAATTCCCTGGCAAAACTCTTCCCTGCACAAGCGGAAGGACTATTCAAAAAGACCGAAGCAGACGCCAAGGAAAGATACGAAGTTTACAAGCGGATGGCAGCAGCACAAGGCTAAAACAAGACAAAAACGGAGGACTAAAGTCCTCCGTTTTTTATGTTATTTATAATATTATTAAGGGAAAGATATTAATAAAATAACGCATTAAAATACATGTTTTTTTAAACATCTGAAAACGTCACATATTGCAGTAGTGGAGGTGAGAAAAACGGGTCCTGCTTCTTGGAACGCAGTAAAGATTGTTTTAGCCGCAGGTACGCCAATTCAAAAGTTTGTTTCGGGAAAAGGCGATACTCATCTTTTTTGTAATCACCAGGCAATAAAGATCCTGAGCAATGACGGGAAAAATGATTGCGCAAATATATTTAATAAGTACATTGAATTTATAAATAGGGGAGTGCTCTGGGCCGACATTGGCTGGAAGAATTTTGCCCATTATTATGGTCCCCAAAAAGGTCAAGGGTTGGGTCCCTGGCCCAATGCCAAATCAGAATGTCAATCATTCTTTGATAAAGCCCTCTATTTTTGGATGAAACAAAATAAGAATAAGTCCTTTTTCTTCTTGGGCGCCGCTACACACATTGTTCAGGATCTTTGTGTGCCTCATCATGCCAAGTGTATACCTTTTTGCGGCCACAACGAATATGAGAAGTGGGTACAAGATAATTACAATAAATATAGCGTATTTTCAAATGGAATTTACAACGATTCATTTGATGCCGGTAACTGGGTGGATTATAATGCCAATACTTCAGTGTTCTATTTTCCGTATGTCTCCATTGCCGGATCGGTCTCTTCATATGAAATGGCAACAGAAGTCCTTCTTCCACACTCACAAAAAACAACTGCCGGATTATTCTCTTCATTCATGGAACGCGCAAATCTACGCATTCCCCTCAAAGCATCTGACAATACACAATATAATAACAATTGCAACCTACATTTATGTTCCGATAATAGATATTATGTAAACTAGCTTCGAAAATTACCCCCCCCACTCCGGCCAGGAATATGGTACGACGGCTAACGATTTTAATTTAGCGGACGATTAAAACGGGGCATTGGGCGTGTGACACTACCGCGCTGCTTACGCTACCCAACAGGTAACCTTTTACCCCGCTTAAGCCCCTGCTACCCATAACAATTATTGAATACTTGCCGGAACGTGCTTTCCTGCAGATAGCATCGGCAGGGTGACCGATAATAATCTCAGTTCCTGTTCCGACATTGAACTCCGATATTTCTTGGGCGGATTTTTTTAAAATCTCTTCACCTTGAGCGCTAATTTTGTCTAAAACAAGACTCCGGACATCCACAGGTAAGGTGGGTATAACATGGACCAATGTCACTTTTGCACCAACCCTTGAAGCTAACTCGGCGCCATGCCTGGCCGCCAGGATAGATTTATCCGAGCCATCAACAGGAATAAGTATTTTTTTGTAGATCACTTACAACCCCTTAAATATATATTAACTTAACAAACCCGTCGACCGCCGGGTCATTCGCCGATGCAGGTCTAGTAAGATGCAGGTCTAGTAAAATGAACAATTATGAATCCTTTAATTGTTATCTCCAGGTTTTTTAAAATCAAGTATTTGTCCCATCTTTTGCTGCGGTTCAAAGCTCTCCGGTGATATATGTTCTATCTCAGGAAAATATGTTTTAATTTGTTCCATTATCGACCTGATTACAGATTTGGTTTCCTTGTCCCCGTGTTCCCCCGCAAGATTAAGGGCCAGGCCAAATAGTAACATCTCATCATGGGAAAGGTTAACCTCATAGTTATTTACCGGGAGCTCGTTGATTTTCGCCATGGCCATTAAACAAACGCCGGATATCATAGAAAACAACTCAATATTTATTTTATCCCCTGTAATCTCTTCATGATTATTTTTAAAAACTACAATTAACGCATCAAGCAAAACATGTGCTTTTTCGGGTTGAATATTTAGCTTAAACAATGGTGAAAAAACATAACTGTCCAAACCGGTCCTTAAAATTAACTCGCCCCTGTTACCTAATATGCAGACAACACGCCCGCTTTGAATTTCAATTTCCAAAGAACCGTTTATAAGTAACCCCGTGGCAAAATTATTTCTAAGTAAGTACAAAAATTCATGGTCATCTTGCTCACTCTTTAAGTATTTTTGTTTAAAATATTTGCCGCATTCCCCGGGATCATATTCTACTTCAACATCTTCTAAAAATATAATGCTGGATTCAATTAATTGATCCTCAAAATAATGTTCCAATAAAATAAGTTCTTCGATATATTCATCAAATATTTCTAAAACTTCATCTATGTCAAATACCATATGGTTGCTTATCAATGAATAGTCCAATATTGGCCCCTTTCCGCCAGCCTTCTTTTAATAAGCTGCCATTATAAATAAATAAAAAGCGGCA
Organism: Pelotomaculum sp.; assembly: GCA_022839445.1. GTDB lineage: Bacteria > Bacillota > Desulfotomaculia > Desulfotomaculales > Pelotomaculaceae > JALHFC01. The sequence goes on along the minus strand of JALHFC010000001.1, from coordinate 1,249 downwards.
GAGTATGTTTCACCTCTGCTGCCTATATAAGAAGTCCTAACCAGCAGTGGTAAATATTTGGTACTGTTTCCGGGTTAGCATGTGTACCGCGCGTATGAAGCGAATAGTACCTGTTTTTGCCCGCATTACTACGGAGTGGGTTTCTGCCCTTTCCCCACCGTAAAAACGGACACCTCTTAATAGTTCACCGTCAGTTATACCGGTTGCCGAGAATATTGCATCATCACCTGTTACCAGGTCATCCATCGTTAAGATCCGCTTAACATCAGTAATGCCCATCTTCAAGCACCGCTCATAGTCTTCTTCGTCTTCCGGCGCTAGGCGTGCCTGCATTTCCCCGCCCAAACATTTTAAAGCAGCCGCAGCGATCACACCCTCCGGCGCCCCTCCGATCCCGGCACAGATGTCTATACCGGTATCGTCAAATGCCGTCGATATTGCCGATCCGACATCACCGTCACCTATTAACCTTACCCTTGCACCGGCTCTTCGCACTTCTTCAATTAGTCCCAGGTGGCGCTCCCGCTCTAAAATAATCACAACACAGTCCTGTACCCTTTTATTATTGGCCTCCGCGACTATTTTTAATGTTTCTTCAATAGGCGCGTCCAAGTGTACTTTACCTGCCGCCCTGGGACCGACTGCAAGTTTATCCATGTACATGTCTGGAGCATGGAGCAGGTTACCCTTGTCTGCCATGGCAATAACCGACATAGCGTTTGGTAGACCCTTGGCAAGTATGTTTGTTCCTTCTAACGGGTCAACAGCTACATCTACCTCCGGATGCAATGCGTTCCCTAGTTTTTCACCGATATAAAGCATGGGCGCCTCATCCATTTCTCCTTCCCCGATTACGACAGTACCATTAATAGAAATAGAATCAAACATCTTACGCATGGCATTGGTTGCAGCCCCGTCCGCTTCATTTTTACGCCCCCTACCCATCCACTGCGCTGACGCCAGTGCGGCTACTTCAGTTACCCTCACCAGTTCTATCGCCAGTTCTCTTTCCATAAACCGACCTCCTGTCGTAAATATTAATGACCGTTTAACTAGACGCCCTGATTAATACTACCTATTAATAATATATACCTATATTGGTTAGTTGAATAGTACTAATATAACAATTTAGCAAAAAGATATAAAATTATAATATTATTATCATTATTTACAGTTGATTTCGGGCAATTTAGATAAAACAAAATAAATGAGGTGATTTTCTGGCTGAAAGTGCGAGTGGACAAAAATC
>JALHFC010000247.1 GCA_022839445.1 Pelotomaculum sp. | reverse complement strand
AGTAGCGCCCGATCTTTGTGCATTATATAATTTAGCTTCAGGTAAAACTAAAACGGTGTCCAAATCATGTCAATCATAGGTGTGCGGACGCCGTTTTTTGTTGCCTGGCTTGTTTAACGTTGCCTTTCACACTTAACCTTAAGTCTCATAAATTATATGTAGTGAAAATGGTTTATGAAAAGCGAAAAATTCATATGGGCCGGTAGTTGGAAGTTTGAACATTTATTTGTGTGATCGTGATATACCGAATTTATAATAAATATTGGCTAAAGCCTGGTGTGCCTTTAGCCAATATCTATTTAGAAAGATTTATGTTGACTGCCAGAGTAATTTTTGCTAGCATGATAGTACATACGTTCGCCTGTCCACCCCTTAGGCTGGGAGATAGCGGTTTTGATAATATGGGAATCGGGCTAGCATTTCCAAAGAGGTAAAATATAAGAACGGCTAAAACTTTAAAAGGAGTTGTATTTGCCATGAAAAAAATAAAACTTTAAAAGGAGTTGTATTTGCCATGAAAAAAATAGTAATAGATCCCGGTCACGGGGGGGAGGACCCCGGGGCAACCGGTAACGGGCTCAAAGAAAAAGACCTGAATTTCGAGCTTAGCAAGATGGTGGCCGTCAAGTTGGCTGTTTATGAAGTAAACGTAATTATGACCAGGACCGCAGATGTCGAGCTGGGTCTTTACGAACGTTGTGAAATAGCAAATGATGCAAGCGCGGATTATTTTTGTTCAATACATACCAATGCCGGCGGGGGTACCGGTTTTGAAAGCTTCGTTTACACCGGCGCGGGAGAACACACGGAAAATATACGCGGCATACTCCATGACAAGGTTGCCGTTTATTACAAGCGCGCAGGTTTTGTAGACAGGGGAAAAAAGCAGGCCAACTATGTAGTTTTGCGTGAAACCGACATGCCTGCGGTTTTACTGGAAAACCTGTTTATAGACAATCAAAAAGATACTACTAAACTTAGGGATGTTTCTTTTCTTGACGAGTTGGCCGGAGCCATAGCCGGGGGTCTGGCCGCCGCGTTGGATTTGCCTGCCCGTATTGATAAACCCGTACCACCCACGCCGGCGCCGATCCCTACAAGTGCGCCCACCCCCGGTTGGGATCCCGCCACGGAAATTGCCAGGCTAAAAGCCGATGGCCTGATTAAAAGCGACCACCAGCCGGGCGATCCGGTTGTATGGGGAGAACTGGCAACAGTCATCAACCGGTTAAGAAGCAAGTAGGAGCACAGGGGGACGGTTCTTTTGTGTCGTCAAAGACGACACAAAAGAACCGTCCCCCTGTGCTCCCATGAAAATGCTTTACACAGTAGAACGGATGAAAGTATCCATTTGTTTCCGTACTTTCACATTAACCGTCCCCCTGTGCTGCTTCGATTGTGATATAATATTAACCAAGAGATTTGAACTTTTGGAGGTGAGTTGTTTGTGACTCCCACCTTAGTTACCTGGCTTGCAATACTTGCTTTCTTGTTGGGTTTGATAGCTCTTGTGATGGAGGTATTTATCTTTCCCGGTTTTGGGGCGCCGGGTATTATTGGGGTTATCCTGGTGGGATGGGGAATACTTCTAATCGCGGTAGATGTTACCCAGATTATGTCGGCTCTTGTCCTGGCTCTGATCGCCTCTATAGTAGTGTTTGTCATAGGTTTAAAGCTGATGTCCCGTTACCGGATGTGGCAGAGGATAGCCCTGCATTGAGAGGATACCGGGTGGATGTCGTAACCGGGGGTGAATTTATTGAACCGGGCTCAAAGATAAAGGTGATAAAGATAGAGGGAACAAGGGTGTTGGTAAGGGAAGTGGATAAGGATTAACGTGTAACAAGTTAGTTAGGGTAACAAGACCACGCTAAAATTCCATTTGCCATTGATTATTAAGTCCTTAAAAGGTATTGCGCAGTAGTCTTTCCTTAAATAAAAGACAACAATGCTAATGTCGCTGTATAACGGTCAAGTATTGTCTGTGTAAGTTGTCCATATTTTGATAGACAAAGTGGCCTAAAATAGGGAGGGGCCTGCCAGCAGTTTATCATCTTTTTAGAATTTATCAGGAGAGTGGTTTTAATTATGGGAGCTGGATTCGTAGCTTCAATACTTTTGTTATTTTTTATATTAGTTGGCATTGTAATAATATTTAGCTTTATCCCTG
>JALHFC010000246.1 GCA_022839445.1 Pelotomaculum sp. | reverse complement strand
TCATCGACCCGGAGTGGGAAGCCATATCCCTGTATCCATAATGCACGCCGACGCCGTATATTGACAGAAAAATGACAGCCAGGACGATGGTAACCAGGAGAATCCGGCGCCGGACCATTTCTTTAAAAGTCAACATGGCTATTGTAATCATATCAAATGACCCTCTTCCCGGATGATGTCGACAAACAAATCTTCAAGGGATTTTTGCCGCGCTTCCAGGCTAAAAAGCTTGCCGCCGTTCCTGACTACTGCTTCAGCCAGGGCGGGTATATCCTCTTTGCCCCTTAGAGAAACCCTCACTATCCTTCCTTCAACCGTCACGGACCGGCTTATAGAGGAAAGATCCGCCAGCATTTCCGGGGACTGCGCCTCCACCTGCATTTCCACTTCTATTGAATTTGCCAGCAATTCGCACAGAGATCCGCCTGCCACAATTCTTCCTTTATTAATAATGGCCACCCGGTCACAGATCATTTCAACCTCGCTTAACAGGTGGCTGTTTAGAAAAACGGTTTTACCCCTTTCGCGCAACTCCACCATAATTTTACGCACCTCGCGGCGCCCCAGGGGATCCAGAGCTGAGGTGGGCTCGTCCAGGAATACCAGATCAGGGTCGGGCAGCAGGGCGCAGGCCAACCCAACCCGCTGCCTCATTCCCTTGCTGTAGGAACCGACTTTTTGTTTTTCCTTGCCGGCTAGTCCCACCTGTTCCAGCACTGCCGGTATGCGGCGTTTTTTTTCCATCTTGCTCATCCTGTACAGGCAGGCGTGAAAGGAGAGCAGTTCCTCACCGGTTAGCCAGTCCTGATAGCAAAAATTCTCCGGTAAAAATCCTATCCTGCGCCGCGCCCCCAGGTCGCCCAGGGGACGCCCCAGGATTTGCGCCGTACCGGAGGTGGGGAAAAGCAGACCTACCAGCATCTTAACCAGAGTGCTCTTCCCCGCGCCGTTGGGGCCGAGAAAACCAAATATTTGCCCCTCGCCCACCGCAAGGCAAATATCCTCACACCCGACCTTTTTGCCGTAAAGCTTAGTAAGGCTATCGGTTTCAATGATCATTTCCACCATGCACTCCTGTTCAAAACACCTGCACCCGCAGTCAGGACGCCCGGCGCCACGGCAAATCTGATTGTCTGTTACGACCGGCGTGGCGCCGTCTACCATCCCCCGCCTGCTTTAAAACAGGCTAAAATTTTATATTAGTTTATGTTACCTTATATAGCCGGCGATTTCCAGGGCCTGCACCAGGCCTAATTTACCGCTTACCGCATATACAACGCCGTCTTTTTGCCAAACCAAACTGCTGGAATGGCTATGCCCTTCAACATTCCCTCCGTCGTTAGGATTAATGAATACACCCTGCGAACCGGCCACATCAACCTCCTGCGAAGAGCCGCCGATATTTGGAACTACAAAGGTATGCTGCCAGTCGTTTATCGCCGCCA
>JALHFC010000245.1 GCA_022839445.1 Pelotomaculum sp. | reverse complement strand
AGGACTAGAAATATTACAACCTCATAAATTTCTAAACTGTTTGGCTCCTCCTGCCGCTGCAAGGGTACAGCGTCGGCCGACATCTCGAATACTCGCCAGGGTTGACTGCCCGATTGCTCTGAAGAAATGTTGGATTTTTCCTGACCGGCGTCAGCCTCTTTTTCCGCTAAGTATCGCATCCCGGAAAGCGGCCCGGCAGGATCCTCCGGTTCCCCATTATTTGAAGAACCGGCCCCTGCGGGCGCTGCGCTCTGATCGCCTTCCCGGTTTGGATCGTTCACGATACAGGTGGCCGTCATTTCGCCGACTACAGTGCTCACGGTGATGGTGGCCGTGCCAGGGCCTACAACTGTCACCAGGCCGTGTTTATCGACCGTGGCCACACCGGTATCGCTGGAACTCCAGATCACGCTCTTGTCCGTGGCGTCGTCGGGCGCTACGGTCGCCGTTAGCTGGACGGTGCTGCCGACTTTGAGATGGGCTATATCCTGGTCGAGGGTGACCCCGGCGGGCGGCGCGCCGCCCAGCATCACTTCAATCGCGTGCACCCATTTGGCAGACCGGGAAGCGGTGCATGTACTGGTATCAACCTGGCCGAACACCAACCTGAACCTGGTATCGTCAGACATAACGGTGAAATCCGGGGCAGTGGCAAACCGTTTCCAGTTGTCGCATATCGCTATGACCGGCTCTACTTCAATGGCTTCATATACCGCCCCGGCCACGGACATTTGCGCGTCATAATCCCAATGCGTGGGCAAGTTCGGATAATAATAACGCTTTGTGTCCAGCAGGAAGGGTTTCGGTAAGCATTGATACCAGCCTTTTTTAACATCGGTCGCGTAAAAATAAAATACTTCTATAGAGTTAACATCGATACCGGCATCCTCCAAAAGATCAGTAAGATTAACCCCTATGGCCGAATCTATGCATACTGCCGGCATGCTATCGATAAAGGTGTAGGCCTGTTTAACTTGCGGCATCGCTTCCAGGTCGCTGACTGTGTAGACCTTCTTCGTGTAATAGGGCCCACCGAAATAACCGACCTTAATCGTCAGCGTGTCCGCCGGTACGCCTGTATTGACGGAGCCGGCGTTTGCCGGGCCGGGACCAGCAGCCCACAGCAACAAGGTCAGCATAGCCAGCACCGGCGCCAAGGCGAAAAATCTACGTAGACGGGGTTTGGTCATTGTTCTTCACTCCGTTGTGATTAGCGCTATATACTGTATCTGTCACGGTTTCACGGCCTCCGGTCCCGGCGTTAGTTTAACCGTTCGGGTCACGTTATTCCAATCAACCTCCGCCCCCAACGCTTCCGCCACTAACTTCAGCGGAACGTAAACCCGGTCGCTAACAATGCAGGCCGGCACTTCGAGGGATAAGCTCCGGCCGCTTATCCTGGCCTGATCGCTGTCCACCCTAACCCGCATGACATCCCTGCCCCTGGTCACC
>JALHFC010000244.1:1517-2032 GCA_022839445.1 Pelotomaculum sp. | reverse complement strand
GTGGTTGTGGTTCCTAGCCATGGGGGGTAACTAGAAAATAGTTTTTTGACGCTGAAGGACGCTGATTTCTATGATTTGCGCTGAATAAAGTATCATAATAAATCTGCGAAAATCAGCGTCTATAATGGCAGATATTTGATGCGTCAGCTTTTGTATAATCTACGCACAGCTGGTACAGGCTTATATTTTGTATGTAAATTATGCTTTTCGCAAATTGCGGATAAGTGTCCTGTGGGCTTGCGTTGGCAGCGATTATGCGTTTTGATCGTATGGGCACGGCATGCCGTACCCCTGACCTCCCACGGGGGTATCGTGGTTCGTGAGGTCACGATAGCCCAGGACGGATTTGTCTTTGATCTGGAGTTTTGAGGAGATTTTATGAACAGGCCTTTGGTTGTTTTGACGGTATTCTTTGCAGTTGGTATACTGGCCGGTGAAGTGACCGGCTTTAAAGCTTCCGCGGCGCTGGCCCTGGCGGCTTTTGTTTTTATGGTTGCCGTGGCCGGTCATATTCT
>JALHFC010000244.1:0-1453 GCA_022839445.1 Pelotomaculum sp. | reverse complement strand
CGGCTACTCCGGGCAGCGGGTGACAGTGACCGGGCGCGTGGCGGCCGAACCGGATGTGCGGGAAGACAAAGTGTTTTACCTGCTGGAGGCGCAGGAAATTATCAAGGGCGAAGAACGCCGGGCGGTTACAGGAACGGTGCGGCTTCAAGTAAAGGAATCGAGCAAGGTTTTCGGGTATGGAGACGTGCTAAAAGTTTACGGCCTGCTGGCGACTCCTGAACCGGCCGGTAACCCGGGCGCGTTTGACTACAGGACTTATTTAGAGCGCCAGGGAATCAGAGTTATATTGACGGCCCGGGGAAAGGACGTGCAGGTGACCGGCAAAGGCGGCGTCAACTTGTTTTTAGACGCTGCCTTAAAGATTAAGCAAAAACTTTCAAACACCGCAGCTTATTCATTGACGCCTGCGCAGGCAGTAATCTTAAACGGGATTATTTTTGGTGTCCAAGGAACGATTGACAGGGAGACAAGGCGCTCTTTTTCTGAAACAGGCCTGGTCCATATCCTCAGCGTTTCCGGGCTGCATGTCGGCCTTGTGCTGGGCGGGCTAATCGGGCTTTTTCGCCTGTTGAGGCTGCCGCCCGGGTTAACTGCGCCCCTGACCACGCCGGTATTGATTTTCTACGCCGTGATGACGGGGCTGGACCCGGCTGTGTCGCGATCTACCATTATGGCGCTATTATTGGTCTGGGCGAACTACCTGGGCCGTGACCGGGATTGGCCGACTACGCTAGCTGTAGCTGCCCTGGTCATACTGATCTGGAAACCGCTGCAAATTTATAATCCCGGTTTCCAGCTCTCTTTTGCTGCAACCTGGGGTATTTTATACCTGGGACCGGTCATGGCCGGCGCCTGCTCTGGCTTTTTCAAAGGCCTGCCGGACAAGGCTGCCGGGGCAGCGGCACAGGGACTGGCTATTCCTTTTGCCGCTCAACTGGCCACCGTACCGCTTGTAGCTTGGTATTACAACCTTATTTCCCCGGTATCCATAATAGCTAACTTATTAGCCATTCCCCTGGTGGGGCTGATCATGTTGCTCGGTGTGTTAGCGACCGTGCTTGGCTTGATCTGGCTTCCTTTGGCCGGATTGGTCAATGTGGGGACAGGTATTACCCTGGATCTTTTTATGGCGCTAACCGTTTTTTTGCAGCGGCTGCCCGGCGCCGTCATCTACCTGGCAACACCGCCCGTCCTTTTGGCGGCGGCCTGGTACGGCGGCCTTCTGGCCGGCGCAAAGGCCTGCACGGGCGGCTGGAGCGACGAGGCCAGGCGGCGCCTGACAGGCTGGGCTGCAGTGGGGCTCGCGTTCGCCATGGTCCTGCTTTTGATCTTGTGGCCCTGGAGCGGCGGCCACAGGCTGAAAGTGCATTTTATAGACGTCGGCCAGGGTGACAGTATCCTGGTGCAGACTCCGGGCGGGCGGAGTATGTTGATCGATACCGGCGGCAGGCCG
>JALHFC010000243.1 GCA_022839445.1 Pelotomaculum sp. | reverse complement strand
GGACGGTTCGGCAACCGGAGATGGTCAGGGAATGCAACCGGCGCCTACCAACACCCCCGGGACAATCCGCACTTCCCCGCTTCCGGGCAACAGCCCGGGCGCTATGGCGGGCGGGGGACTTGTTAACATTAACACCGCCGACCAGGCGCTTTTGGACACCCTGCCGGGGATCGGCCCGGCCCTGGCGCAGCGGATTATTCAGTACCGGGAAATTAACGGTCCCTATAAGTCAACAGAAGACATAAAAAACGTGTCGGGAATTGGCGAAAAAAGTTTTGAAAAGCTTAAAGATAAAATTACTGTGCGGTAATAACCTGTGGATGTATCGTGCGTCTACGATCGCGGCGTATTTGCGCGGCGCGGTTCAATTGTCAACGAGAGAATGGACATGCTTTGATTGTGGTAGTTTTCACGACCGGGATGTGAACGCGGCGTTAAATCATGTTAAATGGCTTAATTAAAGCTTTTAGTTTTTGAGTACCGCGACTCCCGTGGAAATTTACGCCTTTTGAGATCGGCTTCGCGGCGGAACGAAGACTCGGTCTACGAGCATCCGGTCGACAAAACAGGAAGCCTGGCAGATATATTTCTATGAAAGGTGGAACGGTGGCTAAAATGGAGATCGGCCCTTTGGTTAGAATGATATTAGTGCAATATATGGCCGGCCTGTTCGGGGATGAGAAAAAAGGCGGAAGCGAGGCGGGAGAGGGTGAGTTCTTAGCGCTTCTAGCCCTGGCCCTGGCCGGAGGCGGCACGAAAATGCCGCCCATTCAACAGCCAAACGCGATACGGCCTGTCGCCGGCGGGCAAGCGCGCGCTGCGCGAAAGGCGTTGCCTACATCTGGCGCCAGAAAACCGGTCAGCGCTGCCGGACTGGAAGATTTAATTAACAAAACTGCGCGCAAATACGGGGTTGACCCGGCCCTGGTCAAATCTGTGATCCAGGCTGAGTCCGGCTTCAGCCCCGGGGCTACATCTCCCGCCGGGGCAATGGGCCTGATGCAACTCATGCCCGGCACCGCCGCCTCCCTGGGGGTAAAGGACCCTTATGATCCCGGCCAGAACATCGATGGCGGCGTGCGTTATTTAAGACAGATGCTTGACCGCTACGGCGGGAATGCGAGCCTGGCCCTAGCCGCGTACAACGCCGGCCCGGGGGCGGTTGACCGGGCGGGGGGGATACCCGACTATAGTGAAACCCGGGACTATGTGCGGAAAGTGTTGGGGGATCGGGTAGATTTCATGGCATAGTTTGCAGGGTTAACATTGTTAACATGAAAAGTGAGGGGTGAGGGATAAGGTGTGAGGGATTTAAGTTATTTCCTACTACATCTTAATTATCTTAACACAACCACTCACTTTTCATGAGTGGTTGTGGTTCCTAGCCATGGGGGGTAACTAGAAAATAGTTTTTTGACGCTGAAGGACGCTGATTTCTATGATTTGCGCTGAATAAAGTATCATAAT
>JALHFC010000242.1 GCA_022839445.1 Pelotomaculum sp. | reverse complement strand
TAGCGGAAACATTCGGCGTTTCCAGCCTTTCACCGGAGGAACTCGCCGCTCTTAGGGACATTGCTTTCATGGTTGTGCAGCGGTCGGCCCGGCTTGTAGCCGCCACCTACCTGGGCGTCCTCCGGCGCTTAGACCCGCAGCTTGCCACCCCGCACACCATTGCTATAGACGGTTCCCTTTACGAAAAGATGCCCGGCTACGCCGCCGGCATCCGCAGGACGCTAGACGAACTACTATGCGGCAAGGCGGACAAAATAACCCTCAGGCACATTAACGACGGTTCCGGCCACGGCGCGGCTATAGCGGCGGCAATAAGGAATGGGGACACACCTTCCTAGTATTTGTCGATACTGTGGTGAGGTTAAACCTTCCGGGGCATTTGCAACGGTGTGTTTTGATTGTCGCAGAAGGGAAGGAATGTCCCCGATCGGGATGCGTTGCCGGTTAGAGTAATGCTATTGATTGCGGGGAAAGAGACAATTAGAGACAATTAGGGACGGTCCTTTTTGTCCCATCCGTCCTGACGAATAAGTTGGGTTAAGGAAAGAGGTTTGTCCCCACTCTAGTTATGGGGAGTGAATTGTTTGAGAACTTTGGGTTTGTGTATTGGAGCGTCTAATATAGGCCTGGTGGTGCTGGAGAAGGAAGAGGGTAAGGATTTTCGGGTGCTTCAGGCAAAGACCGTGCCTCACGAGGGGAACCCCCGCGGGGCTATAGCCGGTATGGTTGACGGTGCGCTGTTGAGCTCCGTGGACGGCGTTGCCGTAACGGGGCGAAAGCTAAAAAACAAGTTGAAAGCCTCCGCCATTTCCGAGCCGGAAGCGGTAGAGTACGCCTACAGCAGCCTGCGCGGGCAATACAGGGACGTAGACATCATTGTCAGCGCCGGCGGGGAAACCTTTATGGCCTACCAGCTGGACAAAAACGGCAGGATTGCCGGCGTGTTTACCGGAAACAAGTGCGCCTCCGGGACAGGGGAATTCTTTTTACAGCAAATCAAAAGGATGAATTTAAGCATAGAGGAAGCGGTGAGCCGCTCCGACCTGGATAACCCTTACCAGGTTGCGGGGCGCTGCTCGGTGTTCTGCAAAAGCGACTGCACCCACGCCTTAAACAAGGGCGCGCCCAAAGAGCGGGTGACGGCGGGCCTTTGCCGGATGATGGCCGTAAAAGTATTGGAGTTGCTAAAAAAGACCAAATACGAAAAAGTAATGATCGTAGGCGGCGCCTCCGCCAACACGGCGATGATCAGCTTTTTAAAAAGGGAGATCCCCACCCTTTACATACCCGAACACGCAAAATACTTCGAAGCCCTGGGCGCCGCGTTGTGGGCGCTGGACGCGGAAACCAGGCCGGTCACCTCTTTAGATGAGCTATTCGGGCGCCAGGAAAGCGCGTTTACACATTTACCGCCAATCAAAGCATCGCTACCCAAAGTCACCTTCAAAGAAGCAGGTTGCGGCCGGGCCAAAGCCG
>JALHFC010000241.1 GCA_022839445.1 Pelotomaculum sp. | reverse complement strand
TCCCGCCCCAGTTATACGAAGCTGTCGCAAAGGTCCTGGTATACATTGCAAAACTGGATCAAAAACATACTGGCAGCTCGCAGAAAACGTAAAACCACCAACACCTTATAATTTCAACGATAACAATGTCTCCTTCATTTCATAAACGATTTCTTCCAGTGTTTCCGACGCATTTAAGAACCTGTCGGCCAGGGTCGCCTGCTCTTCTGTTACCTTATTGACGCTTTCGATGCCTTCTGTAACGTGCTGCGTATGGGTGATAACCTCTTTTACAACCCTGATTAGGTTTTGCATATCGGTAATAATCGACTGCATGGAAATAGCGGCGTCGCCGGCGGCGCTGTAGCCTTCCAATACAATGCGTATTGCAGGACTTTATCAAAAAGGCCGGCAATGCCTTTTGTCGCTGAGGCCGCATCTTGTGCCCGCTTCTGTATTTCCGAAGCTAAAGACGCAAAATTACCGTCGGGCCTGTTTAACGAACCCGCCTCCGATACAGCCTTTTGCGCCAATAGGCTGGCCTGCTCGGCTATCAAAGAGGTAAACAGGATAATTTCACCGATTTTTTCAACGTGTGATTCCAGCTCTTTGACTGCTTCGCCGGTATGAGTCATGGCCACGCTGCTGGACTTCATCTGCTCCAGAAACCTTTGCGAAGTAGCCCCGGCTTTGATCAAACTAGTAACTGTTTTTTCCGAAGCCTTGATCACAGCCTCAGAGCCCTCCTCTACATTTTTCATTGTTTTAGAGAGTTGGGCCATTTTCACAGAGGTAGCGTCAGCCGTCATAGCTGCGTTTTGGATGCTGTCCTGCAGCTCGCACGTACAGTCTGCTACAAGGTTGACAGAGTGGCTGGTTTTCTCAACAAGATCGCGTAGCTTACCGGACATGTTGCCAAAAGAGCGGATCAGGCTTCCCAGTTCATCCTTTGAGCGTGACTCCAGGTCAACACCGGTCAGGTCGCCGCTGGCAATGCGGTTGGCTTCCTGCTCCAGCCGCTTGACTGTGTCCGTTATGCGGCTTGAAATTAATAAAATCAGGACGATCAAGGCCACGGAGAAGGTTATTCCGGCGCCGATAATCTGGTTTCTGACAGCGGCAATCTGGTTGTTGGTTTCGTCTATGGAAAAACCGACCCGGAAGCCCCCCCAATGGCGGCCGTCAACATAGATCGGCGCCGATATGTCCCACATCACTTCACCGGTATCTTCCCTCTTGTAAACCTGAAGCAGGTAGGAATCTGTATTCTGTGACGCGGCCAGCCCCACGGCGTCGTTAAAAATGCGCTTAGTGCGGGCGGGGTTATCGCCTATACCGCCTTTGACATGGACGCCGCTTCTGGGATACACATTGTTATGGGTGGGAACATAACCGTTAATATCCTGCGACACGGCATAGATAACAACCTTATCCTGCAAAAAGGAGTCTTGCACCTTGCTTAAATTTTTATCCGTATAGGTGTCAAAAGCAGTGTGATATTTGGGAGGACTGGCGCCTGGAATGGGCTGGTAATCCGTGTCAAATACCTCCTCCTCTGAAAGGATGCCGTACTTTATGGCATCAGTTAAAAGCTTGCCGGAGGTTTCAGCGCCCGTCTGAGCGAGGATGATGCCCCTTTCATGTAACTTTGTGCGTAACGTGTGGGTCTGGCGGTTTAAATCATAAGCAAAAAACACCACGATTAACGGCAGCATCACACTGATTATTATAAGGCTGTTCTTAAACTTTAGAGACTTAATTTTTAACATTTCCACCGGGGTCCCCACCCACCTGTCTTTTTTTATCTATGTTAAATCATATTCGTCCTTTTTTGTTGTTTTCCTGCATGCAACGGGACGAGTAATAA
>JALHFC010000240.1 GCA_022839445.1 Pelotomaculum sp. | reverse complement strand
GCCACAGAGGACGCCAAACTCACCGGCAGCAGGGTGGAGGTTGGAACCGATCCGGTGGAGGCGGTGTCCGGGGCGGACATAGTAGTAACCGATGTCTGGACCGGCATGGGGCAGGAGGCTGAGCAGGCCGGGCGAAAGAAAGTTTTTGCTCCTTATCAAGTTAATGAGCTGCTTGTCAGCCACGCCAAGCCGGATTATATCTTCCTCCACTGCCTGCCGGCTCACCGGGGCGAGGAAGTGACCGACGATATTATTGACGGTCCGCGCTCGGCTGTCTGGGACGAGGCTGAAAACCGCCTACATACACAAAAGGCCGTGCTGGCGCTATTATTGTGATTATTTTTTCTATCATCAGCCAGGGGCCGGCGCCGGTCCCTGGTCTGATTCTATACAAATTATACGCAGGCAAATAAAATACTTTCCCAAAAAGGCGCTTTTGGTATATCATTAATAGGGCATAAATAGCCCATAAACGACATAATATTTTTTTGTGGGGTAGAGTTGTTTGAGCAAGTTAGTCATCACATTTATTTGTGAAAACAGGCATGATGTGGAAGCGGTGACCGTTGATTTAGCCCGCACGGGGGAACTAACCAAGGAAGATATATGGAAGTTGATGACGAAGGGTTGCCGTTGCAGGAAGTGCGGCAGCGACAAATTTATTTACCGGGTCAGGTATAAGCCGCAGTAGTTTACGAAGAAACAACCATTGACATCGCAGGAATTAAATGGTACAATTGAAGCTGTTCCGTGGGGGGTGTGCTATTTTAGAAAGGGGGAATATTTGGTGACAAAGGAACTCATAAACGAAATCCTCAGAGACATCGGGCTTGAACCAATCAACGACGATGAACCTGAAAGGGAGGCGTAAAAAGCCGTGGTCCAGTATGTAAACAGCGAGTAAAAGAGGAAGCAGATGAAAAAAAGTCTGCTTCCTTTTGTTTTCAAGGAAATTTCAATTCCGCCGCGAGTTTGCTTGATAAATGAAATAAACGTGTTAAAATAAAGCATAAATATTCTACAGAGTTGAGGTACATGAACAACCGTTTTATCAAAATATTTATCCTGGTATTATTTGCGGCGGTGATTATTATTCCCCTTTTCCTTGTCATAAACCTGGCCCAAGGCCGGGCCCCGTTCCAGTTTTTCTAAAACAAAGGTAATCACGGGAACGCTTAGAAAGGGTATGGAAGGGGGGTATCGCAAAAGCAAAAATTTAGAATAAGGTAATAAGGAACTAGCAAAGACAGCGTTATAGGTGAGGATTAGACGCAAAGAAACCGTTGTAATATTAAAAAACGCGTTGGGTAAATGATCCTGCGACCCGGTTTATTTGAAGGAATATCGCTGTTTTTTAAGAATACCAATAATATTGTATGTAGGTAACTTTTACCGTGACTTTTAAAGGGAGAAGGGGCCATGATTAAGGGAAAGATGCTGGTTAACATAATCGAGTTTCTCCCCGATGCCACCTTTGCAGTCGACAT
>JALHFC010000045.1 GCA_022839445.1 Pelotomaculum sp. | reverse complement strand
GTAAGCGCATCGTACGCGCCCGGCACGACAATGATTCCGTCTTCATTTAATAATTGCCTCATCCTTTTTGCCTGCCCCAATATTTGCACCCCTTGTTTTTTGAAATGTCGGACACAGGGGGACGGTTCTTTTGTGTCCCCCTGTGTCTCCTATTTTAACAGCAACTGTTAAACTTGAAAAGGTAAAGTTGGCGCAGGGCTCTAGTAGTTTTATTTGTCGTAAAATGATCCGGAGCTAAAGCTTGTCCACGATTCTTGCCTTGTAGCCGGTTCCCCGGCGCCCCAGAAGCCGGAACTGATTGTTTTGCTAATGTTGTTTTGGTCGGGCCGTTCCTGCGGCGCGGTTACGGTATTGGAATAAATAACCGGGTAAAATGTATCGTCTTCTTCCTTAACGCTTATATCGCAGTAATATTGCCGGCCCGGTTCTACGCCGGTGAAGTAAAAACTATCCCAGGACGGCTTGATATCGTAAGCGCGGTATACTCCTTTATTGACAATATTTAACCTGAGCTGGAGCGTATTTTTTTGCGCCAGCGCTTCTCTCTGGTGGTGTGAAAGTTCCCAGTAAACGTAAAGTGTCCACGGGTTTTGCACCATTAAAACAAGCGTATTAACGTTGTAATTTGAAGATAAAGAGAGGTTTGTAATCATTTTATCACCTATCCCTTCACCCGTGATTGGTTTTCCGAATGTATGCCAGGTGTTCCCGGCTAAGAGAGAATTTTACAAAGGGTTGATCTTTTTCCTCCTTTCTTGAAAATATTTATTGTCAACAACATTCGATGTCATATCCCAGGGATAAAATATTAGTAGCCAAAGGCTAAAATAATAGTAAATCTACCTTTCGAAAAACCTCGAAACTTTAGATGAAATTAGTTTTTGACGGACAAGTAAAAATGCCTTATACTCAAAATAGAACGGAGATATTAAATGCACCAGGATGCTTCACTTAAAAACCACGCTCTGATTGCAATCACGTTGGCTTCTTTTTTAACTCCTTTTACAGGCAGCGCGATTAACCTGGCCATACCCTCTATTGGGGAGGAATTTAACAGTAGCGCGATCCTTTTGAGCTGGGTGGTCAGCAGTTACCTTCTCTCTACGGCGGCTTTTCTGCTGCCGTTCGGCCGGTTGGCGGATATTATTGGCAGAAAAAGGGTTTTTACCTTGGGCATAATAATATTTTCCCTCTTCTCCTTCCTGTGTGGAATCGCCTGGTCTATCCATGCGCTGATAGCGTTTAGAATAGTGCAAGGAATCGGGTCTTCCATGATCTTTGGCACCGGTATGGCCATCCTGACCTCAATTTTCCCACCTCAAGAAAGAGGCAAGGTGCTTGGGATTAACGTCGCCGCTGTTTATACCGGCCTGTCGCTGGGGCCTGTATTGGGGGGCGTCATGAACCAACACCTGGGATGGGAGTCTATCTTTTTCCTTAACGCCCTGCTGGGCGCCGTCACTTGCGTGTTGACTGCCTTAAAACTAAAGGGGGAGTGGGCCGGCGCCAAAGGAGAAAGATTCGACACGGCCGGGGCCGCCCTTTGCATGGTTGGCCTGCTCGCCTTTATCTACGGGTTTTCAACCATTGCCACATCCGTTTGGTCCAGGTATATCCTTGCCTTTGGAATGATAATGCTGGTCTTGTTTGTAAAGCATGAAATAAAGGTGGAACAGCCGATCCTCAATATGCGGCTTTTTAGCAAAAACGCCGTTTTTGCTTTTTCAAACCTTGCCGCGTTAATTAACTATAGCGCTACCTTTGCGGTGGGTTTTTTGCTTTCTTTATACCTCCAGGTCATTATGAATTTCGACTCGCAGACAGCCGGGCTCATCCTTCTTTCCCAGCCGGTACTCATGGCTTTGCTGTCTCCTTTCGCCGGCACCCTTTCCGACCGTGTAGAACCAAGGATAGTCGCTTCCGTGGGGATGGGGTTGACTACTTTGGGGCTGTTTATATTCAGCTTTATCAGCGCCGCCCCCCCGGTATGGTTCATCATGGCCAACCTCGCCCTGCTCGGGACGGGATTCGGACTTTTTTCCTCACCAAACAGCAACGCGATCATGGGGTCTGTCGAAAAAAGGTTTTATGGCATCGCGTCTTCGACTTTGGGTACCATGAGGCTTGTCGGGCAAGCGATCAGCGTTGCTATAGCCACACTCCTTATTGACCTCTACGTCGGAAGCGCCCAGTTGAGCCCGGCTATTGCCGGTTCTCTTTTAAAAAGCGTTAAAGTCGCGTTTATCGTTTTTGCCATAGCCAGCTTTGGCGGTGTATTCGCTTCCCTGGCAAGGGGAAATGTCAACGCCGGCACAAAACAGGCTAGTTAAATAGGTAGGGCTAATAGTAGCGGATTTGCAGTAAATATCAGGCAAATGATCCTTTCCCTTTTTAGAAAAAAGTGTTAATATGGCGTTGTGGTAAAATATAAGGAAACTTTTAATGCCCCTCTAATCCTTGCGGCGAATGAGTTCCTGTTAATTGGTTGATGCGAAACTTTCGGATAAAAACGAAAGGGGGGAGTGACCATGACTGAAAGTCGTTTTATTCAAATTGAAAGCATGTTGTCTGAATTAATCCGCATTGTTGGCAACACTAACGCTGCAGTTGAGGGATTGCGTGATGATGTAGCTATTCTCAAGAAAGATGTAGCCGAATTGAAAATTGACGTAGCTGTTCTTAAAAATGATGTAAATATATTGAGAAATGATGTTGCAGAGCTGAAAATAATAACCAGAAATAAACAAAAAGACATTGAGCAGATAAAAGAGGGCCAGATACGGCTTGAAACGGCTATGACAGGAGTAAAAGAAGACATGAAATCATTATATGAAATCACCGGCGAACACGATGTCGCCAGCAGGTCATTGCGCAGAAGGCCCGTATAAGTTATCCAAACATAACAAACATACTAACGATACCCTACTTAAACACCGGGGAAGTTGCCGGTTTGGGAGGGGTATTTTTTATTAAGAACAACTTTAACATATAATGAAAGAGTTGTCAAAGGGACACAGGGGGACACAAAAGAACCGTCCCCCTGTGTCCCAAGCCGAAAGAGGGATTTGCTCAAATTTGTCGTAACTAAAGCAGTAAGATTATTTTGAAAGGCGGGAGGGGAGTCTATTTATGACCAGTCAAAAGAAGTATGAGTTGTATCGTGGTATGCTCTTGATCCGGCGGTTTGAGGAAAAACTAACCGAGCTTTGCGCCGGGGGAAAGGTCCCTGGGATGGTGATCCTTTGTACCGGGCAGGAGGCGGTGGCCGCCGGTGTGTGCGGCGCGTTGGAAAAAGAAGACGTTATTATAAGCAACCACCGCAGTCACGGCCACTTGCTGGCCAAGGGCGCCGACCCGAATTTGATCATGGCGGAGATCTACGGGAAAAGCACGGGGTACAATAAGGGGAAGAGCGGTACCTTGCACATCGCCGCGCCTGAGGTGAACGCTCTTTGTACGACTACCGTGGTCGGCGGCGGTATTCCTATTGTTGTAGGAACGGCGTTTGCTCAGCAGTATAACAAGAGCGGCAGTGTTTCGGTATGTTTTTTCGGCAACGGCGCAGCGGATGAAGGGAGCTTCCACGAGTCCTTAAACATGGCTGCCCTGTGGAACCTTCCGGCCATATTTATTTGTGAAAATAACGTTTATTCCGGCGCCCAGCGTATGGAAGATCACACGAAAGTGAAGGATATCGCCACGCGCGCAATTGGTTATGATATGCCGGGCGTGGTAGTGGACGGCAACGATGCGGTCGCCGTGTATAATGCCACCGTTGAGGCCCGAGAGCGCTGCTTGGCAGGGGAAGGACCTACCCTGATTGAGTGCAAGACCTACAGGTGGCGCGGTCACGGAGAATCCGACCACCAGGTTTACCAGCCCAAGGATGAGATTGCCTGCTGGATGGAGCGTTGCCCGGTGGAAAAACTACAGAAAGAATTGCTGGATGAAGGTTTTATTACCCGGCAGGAAGTGCTCGAACTTGAAAACGAAATAAATAAAGCGGTGGAAGAGTCTGTCCGGTTTGCAGAAGACAGCCCCTGGCCTGCGCCCGAAGACGCGCTGGAAGACATATACGCTTAAAATTTGATTTTGAAAGGAGATTGGTTATGCAGAATATTTCTATGGGCCAGGCGGTTGCGCAGGCCCTCTCAGAAGAAATGCGCAGGGACCCCAGTGTCTTCATGGCAGGCGAGGGGATAGGGGTGGGCATCCATGACTCACCGCTAATGCCCACATATGGCCTTTTGCAAGAGTTCGGGCCGGGCCGGGTTAAAGACACCCCGGTTTCTGAGGCGGTTATTGCCGGCTTGGCAGTGGGAGCCTCGGTGTTGGGTTTGCGGCCGGTTGTAGAAGTCATGTTCTTCCCGTTTTTTACCCTAGCTTCAGATCAGATTGTCAACCACGCCGCCAAGCTGCGTTACCTGTCCGGCGGCAAAAGCGCTTTTCCAATGGTAGTGAGGATCAAGGCCGGGGCAGGTTTCGGCGCAGGTTGCCAGCACTCCCACAACCTGGAGGCATGGGCGGCGCACTGCCCCGGCCTGAAAGTAGTCATGCCGGGGACGGCGGCTGACGCCAAGGGACTTTTAAAATCAGCCATCCGCGACGACAACCCGGTTATTTTCATTGAAGACATGGGGTTGTACTTTTTCCCCACACCGGTACCGGAAGAAGATTACACCATTCCGATCGGCGTAGCCGACGTTAAAAAGCCCGGTCGTGACGTAACGGTAGTAACCTGGTCGAAAATGCTGGGGACGGCGTTCAAAGCCGTAGGGCCGCTTGCCAAAGACGGTATTGATATAGAAATTGTCGATTTGCGCACACTATTACCGCTGGACAAAGAAACGATCTTGAACTCTGTCCGGAAAACGGGGAGGTTGGTTGTCCTACACGAGGCTACCCGTACCGGTGGTTTCGGCGGTGAAATAGCCGCGCTGGCGGCGGAGGAGGCTTTTGAAGCCCTAAAGGCACCGGTCAAGAGGGTGACGGCGCCGGATATACCGGTACCTTTCAGCCCGCCGCTGGAAAAGTTTTACCTTCCCGACGAGGCTCAGCTCATCCAGGCAATTAAAGACATCGTGAAAGCTTGAGATGACACGGGGGGACGGTTCTTTTGTGTCGTCCTGTGTGAAACAGGACGACACAAAAGAACCGTCCCCCTGTGTCTTGGTGGTGTTACTAATGAAGGATAAAATAAATAATATAGCTAATGTCGTTGTTCCGCTAGCCTTTGTTTCTTTCCTGCTGGTTATATGGGAGTACACGGTGAGGTGGCGGTCTATACCCGACTGGATTTTGCCCGGTCCGCTCCAAATAGCGCGGACATTTGCGGAAAATGCACCCATGTTGACAAAACACGCGCAAACTACGCTTACTGAGTGCCTGGCGGGTTTTGCGATTGCAATTGCGTTTTCCTTTGTTATCGCTTTTTTAATGGACGAATTGCCTTTGGTTAAAAAGGCCATTTATCCCTTGGTTATTGCTTCCCAGACCATACCGATAGTATCGGTGGCGCCGCTTTTTATCATTTGGTTCGGTTACGGGATCTTACCTAAGATCATCGTCGTTGTCCTGGTGTGCTTTTTCCCCATCGCCATTAGCCTTTTGGGCGGGCTGGCGGCAGTGGATAAGGACTACCTGGAGCTTTTCCGCTCCATGCAGGCGACCAGGCTGAACATTTTTCGCATGGTTAAGCTGCCCCTGGCGTTGCCGTCTTTTTTTTCCGGCCTTAAAATATCGGCGGCGTATAGCGTCATGGGCGCGGTCATCGGTGAATGGTTGGGGGCGAAGCAGGGTCTGGGGGGCCTTGGCGCCTACATGACGCTTGCGCAGCGTTCATTCCAGGTGGACCGTGTTTTCGCGGCTATCCTGGCCGTAACAGTCTGCAGCGCCGCCCTGTTTGCCCTGGTTTGTTTAATAGAGAAAATTACAATACCCTGGAACAGGTTGTCTTAAAAATCGACGCTTCTCGTGCCGGTAGGCGGGAGATTCACGGGTGAGCCGGTTGAAAAACTTTAGGGTTGTTCTGCCGGATGGCGTCTTGTATCCCCATGATTGTGGCAAAAGCAAGGGGCTTTTAGGCGCTTTCGAAAAATATGGCTATAAAAAAGAGGGAGATGATTATGAAAAAAGTTATAATCGCCGTTATAGTTTTAACCATGTCTTTTTTGCTGGTTGGCTGCGGCGCCGGGAAAGGGACGGAGCAAAAACAACTAAAGAAAGTCAGGGTCCTCCTGGATTGGACACCAAACACCAACCACACCGGGGTTTATGTGGCGCAAAAGCGTGGCTACTACCAGGAGCAGGGCCTGGATGTGGAGATCGTGCAGCCCAGCGAGGGTGGAACGTCCCAGTTAGTTGCCGCCGGGCAGGGGGAATTTGGCTTCAGCTATCAGGAAGAATTAACAGTCGCCCGTACCAAGGGCGTGCCTGTAGTGGCTTTAGCGGCGGTAATTCAACACAACACGTCCGGATTTGCTTCTCCCTTGGATAAGGGGATTAAAACCCCCAAAGATTTTGAGGGCAAGAAATACGGGGGTTGGGGCTCGCCTGCCGAGGAAGCCATGATTAAAGCCCTGATGAACCGGGAAAAGGCAGATTTTGGGCAGGTGGAAATGATTAATATCGGTGCGGCCGATTTTTTCAGCAGCGTCAGGAAGGATATTGATTTTGCGTGGATCTACTGGGGATGGGCCGGTGTTGAGTCTGAACTAAAAGGGATGCCGCTAAATTTCATCCGGCTCATAGATTACAGCGACGCGCTGGACTTCTATTCACCGGTGCTGGTTGCCGCTGAAGACATGATTAAAAACGATCCGGATACTGTATCCAGATTTATCAAGGCTACGGTAAAGGGTTACGAGGACTGTATTCGCGAGCCCCGGGAGACCGGCCAGATTCTGCTGGATAGCGTTCCTGAGCTTAACCGCGATCTGGTGATGAACAGCCAGGTATACCTGGCCAAAGAATACCGCGCTGATGCGCCGGCGTGGGGGCAGATGTCGGAGCAGAGATGGAAAAATTACGCCGATTGGATGTTTGCCCAGGGGCTGATTGAAAAGCCGCTTGATTACCAAAAAGCCTTTACCAATGAATTTTTGCCCAAGGAGTAGTTGACTTGCCGGAGATTGTGGTTGAGGGGGTTAAAAAGACCTTGGGTGGTCTTTTGACCCTGGGTGACATCAACATCAAAGCAAAAGACGGGGCCTTTGCCGGCATCCTAGGCCCGAGCGGTTGCGGCAAAAGCACGCTTTTTAACATTATTTCAGGATTAATGCAACCGGACGCAGGGCATGTTTTTATTGACGGCCGGGATGTCACAGGCAGGACCGGGCGGGTTAGCTACATGCGCCAGAAGGACCTGCTGTTGCCTTCCCTTAATGTGTTGGATAATGTCAGCATCCCGCTTGTATTGAAAGGCTGGCCTAAAAAAAAGGCGCGCGCGGAGGCGGAAAAGCATCTGGGCCGGTTTGGGTTGGCAGGCTTCCAAGGATACTACCCGGGGCAATTGTCCGGCGGCATGAGGCAAAGGGCGGCAATGCTGAGGACATACCTTTTTTCCAGCGATATCCTGCTGCTGGACGAGCCTTTTGCCTCGCTGGACGCCATCACTAAAAGACAGATGCACGCCTGGCTGATCGACGTGTTTTATCAAATACGCCCCACGGTAATGTTTATCACCCACGACGTCGATGAGGCGCTTTACCTGTGTGACAAGGTGTACGTGCTGTCGGAGTGCCCCACCGTCGTAAACCTGGAAATAGACGTTCCCTTTTGCCGCCCGCAACACGGGCGCACTATCGTTGATCCGGAATACAGCGCAATCCGTGACGCGATCATGGAAGCGCTGGCTATTTGAGACGGGAATCGCGGGGACGTACCTATTGATTCGTTTGAGGTAATTCTTAAATTACGATGGAATCATTAGGAACGTCCCCGTGATTCCGTGATTTCTGCTGGAGGTTTATTTGGATGGAGTTTTTGATTCTTACCAACGGTGAATACAGTGATATGGATTGGTACCGGGGGAAAGTAGACAGGTTTGACCGGGTTATCTGCGTGGATGGAGGGGCCGGGCGGGCCAGGGAACTTGGCATTATACCGGACTGGGTGGTAGGTGACATGGACTCTATTTGCGAGGGTGACCGGCTGTTTATGAAAAAAGCCGGCGCTGTCTTTGAGGTGCACCCGCCGGAAAAAGATTTTACGGACACACAGATTGCCCTGGAGTTGGCCGCAAGGGAGGGGGCCCGGGAAATTACAATCTGGGGCGGGATAGGTTCCAGGTTGGATCATAACCTCTCTAACATATTAAGCGCAACCTCACTCCTGGCGCGGGGGATAAATGTATTATTCGAGTCCCCCTCTCCAGTAGTTTATCTAGTAAAGGATCGCCTTGTCCTGCCCGGGCGCCCCGGCGACACTGTTTCCCTGATTGCGCTGGGCGAAAAGGCCTCCGGGGTGGACCTTTCCGGTTTTAAATACCCGTTAAATGAAGCTACCCTGGAGAGCAACTGGCAGTGGGCAATCTCCAACGTTATCAAAGAAACCAACCCTGTTATACGTAGCACAAGGGGACGGTTAATGTGAAAGTACGGAAACGAATGGATACTTTCATCCGTTCTACTGTGTAAAGCATTTTCATGGTTCTTCTTTTGTGTCGTCCTGTGGCCCACAGGACGACACAAAAGAACCGTCCCCCTGTGTCCTAGGAGTTGGTGGTGATCTTGACCATTTGGTTTCCGGCGTCCCATTCGACATTTGCGCCGAACGCGGTGGCAAGCGCCCGGATTGGTACCATGATCCTGCCGCTATAGAGGTGGGCGGCGGCGTCCGATTCTATTTTGGTTTCAAAGCGGTATAACGCGTTTTCGCCTAGATTGACCCTGATCAGGGTATTTTGGTTATATAGCGCCGCTGCTTGCTTTTCGCCGTCCCACAGGATATTCTGCGGTTGTATCCCGAGGGCCATCCCGGCGTAACGGAGCGGTATGAAGACCCTGTCGTTATCCATGTAGGGGGAGACATCCATCTGGTAGGTTTGCCCATTGACCCGGTAGGTTTCATTGCCCAGGAAAAACAGGATGTTCCTGGCTTGTGTAATGGGTGTTGGAGCACCAGGGGTGTCGGCTTCTGCGTTGCCGTTGCCCGGTGTGCCGGGTTCTTTTACCAAATCGCTTTCGCCGATCATGTCCTCAAGTTTTTGGTCCCCGGCGGCGCCGTCCGGCGGCGGGGTGGTTTTCGCCTGGATGTTCGCATTGACCACGCTCCCAGCCCAGTCATGCGCGACAAACAGTGGAAAACTCCCGTGATTTACTTCATTGACGGCCGGGCCGCCGACATGTATTACCACATCGCCGTCTGCCGCCAGGTTCCCAACATCGTAAAAGATATCGGTGATGCTGATCGTCCCTGGTGTAGTGCTGGCCATTTCAATGGGGATCACCAGGCGTCTTTTTTCCCTCTCACCGGTCAGGTATACTTGAGCAATGGTCAGGTTCCCGCTTGTTATTTTAACTTGGGGAGTGCTCGACAGGGAAACGCGATCCGGGAAATCCACCCATATTTGTTGGGCAAGAAACACGCGCCCGGCGGCTTCAGTGATGTCAATATCGCCTGCCTGCTGGTTCAAGCGACCGTGGACGAGCGAGGGGTTTGATTTGGCGGTTATTGTCAGCGGTGGTTTTACCGTGCCCACTGTCGCATCCCCGGTGACTCCGGCCGAGCCAAGCAAGTTTACTTTTAAATCACCTGCGGGGGCGTCCACTTGGACATTTACTTTGGCGTCCTTGATTATAATTTTACCCGCGTCGTTCTGGCTGGGGCGGTCAATGACAAACTGAGCCATATTTCCATCGCTGCCCATTGGCGTAGCTTTCTCATCCTGACCGGTAATAATGGACAGTTCGGTCACGCCCTGTACCTGGACCGTAGGGTAGACATCCCACTTGGCCCAGGAAGGAAGGGCAAGTGTTACTTTTCTTTCGCCGGTCAGCGTGCCGGGTACCAGTTCGGAGATGGTAATATCGGCTATTTCCTGCCCGAGCAACCCGCCATACAACGCTTTGGGCGAATCGGCAGTGACTGTGGCTTTTTGCTCGCTGAAGTTGCCTATCGTCAGGGTTTTGGCCGATGGTTTAGCGCTTCCCTCCCGGTCAGTTCAACCCGCAGTACGGATTGCCCGTACCTTTTTTCGTCAAAATATGCCGTTGTGTAGTCCCTTTCGTTCCCATTGCTTCCATCATAATCCCTCGTCAGTCCAAGGCCGGGGTTGATCGTCGCCGTGTCGGGAATCCAGGAATAGCCTGCGGGAAGGGTCAGTTCAATATATTTGAAGGCGCCCGGCATGTTTTCGGTAACTAGAATTGGGCCTACCGTCTGGCTGCCCGAGGTTAGGAAGGGGGTTTTTTCACTGCTGAGGTCCAGCCTTTGGCTGGCCACCTGGGCAACGGTAAGGTTGCCCGAAGAAAACCCGGAATTCCCGCTCCGGTCAACCCTCAACACAACGTTGCCGGAGGCGCCCCTAGGTACATAGATTTTGTTAATATAGAGGACTAGTTGGGGTAGCGATGTGCTGCTTGCGGAAGATTTTTTTACTACTAGTTCAAATCCGCGATAATGGTTAGGATTGGATGAGCTGGGGTCAATCAGGTTAATGTCAACAACATCCTTAGATTTCCCTTCCAGACCCTGTGCGACCCTGACAGCGATATCAAAACCTGGCGCATCGTCAATGTTATCCACCGTCCCTGCCGTGGTGATATAGAAACCCGACGGCAGGCGGAATTCAGCTCGGTCTTTTCTACTGTCACCCGTAAAGGTGCTTGTCGTCGTCCCTTCGATGGTTATCTTACTGTTTATTTGTTGAAAATCACCGTCGGCTACTGTGGGAGGGGTGTCCACCCGGTAGTAGGTATCGGCTCTAGCCTGGCTAGTCCACAACAGGCACCCCAAAAAACAGACCAGCATAGTTGCAACTACCCTCATGCTTTTTAAAAACAACATGTATTATCTCTCCCGCTATTTAAAAATTTAACTTTACATTGGTCCTACCACTGAGGACATGTGACCGCACCATTCCATCGTTTCACGGAAAACATCTTCTAACAAATACCGGTACACGGCGCCGGCGATAG
Source organism: Pelotomaculum sp. (assembly GCA_022839445.1). Taxonomy (GTDB): domain Bacteria; phylum Bacillota; class Desulfotomaculia; order Desulfotomaculales; family Pelotomaculaceae; genus JALHFC01. Next base: position 2,724 of record JALHFC010000045.1, on the reverse strand, counting down.
CCTTAATTTGGGCCTCCCGGGACAATTGCCCGTCCGAGCGGCAGGCTTCCCAGTCCGGCACGGTTACCTTCCCCTGTATGCTGCTACCGATGGTAAAGCAGACGTCTTCCCCGCTAATAACCTGTGCGTCATATACTTCCGGCAGCCTGCCGGGCATATTGATAGTTTGCTCACAGTTGCCGGCCATTACGAACAACTTAGGGTGCAGTTGCCCGATCGTCTGCCATTTTGATGAAATGTCTTCCCGGGGACATACCCCAAAAAACACTACGTCCTGCCGCTCGCCGGGAGCGTGCGCTGCGCTTGTTTCCACCTTGAAGCCGACATCTTCCCATGCCGCCAAGTCCGGACCCGGGCTGCCAGGGGCTACAACTACGAAACGTTTCATCCTTATCACCTCCGAACGCCAATGCCATTTGGAGTTACTGTGCTCGATAAAACTATGGCAGGAACGCTCCGCGACATCATATACTTAAAAAGCGGCCTCAATACCGCGCAGCCCTTCCAGCGCCCCACAGGGAAGTGAAATATGGGGATAGCCGATCTGGGGCTCCCTTGGGTTGATGCGGATTACCGTGGTGTTGCGCCGGCTGCCCATGTGCTCGCTTAGCCTGCGGATGGTGGGTACGGCAGTACCGGCCCCGGCTTCGATAACGACTATCCTTTCGTTGCGGTATTGATGCAGGAAACGGCTGAAAGCATTTCCCTGCTTATCGGTACGCTCACTAATCCAGGAAAAGTCGCCGAACATTAAAATATTTGGCCGGGCGGTGGCGCCGCAGTGGATGCATTTGGGGACATGTTGCGCACACATTGTGGCGAAATCTACCGGGACGACCTCCTCGTTTGGCCAGATGTCGTCAAGGCAAGGTGCCAGGCACTGCATGTAGTGGATCGAACCGTGCACCTCATAAATTTTATCCCCGGCATAACCGGCTTTTTGAAAGTGCCCGTCGACGTTGGACGTAGCCACGAAATAGTCTAAATTGAAGCGCCTGATCCAGTCCAGCAGCAGTTGGAACCCCGCGTGCGGGGAGGTTTCCCGGTAGATGTTGGCGCGGTGGCCGTAGAAGCCCCAGCCGAAAGCAGGGTCCATGGCAAAATGGTAAGGATTGGCGGCCTCGACAAAACTGATGCCCAGGCGCTCATACATGGGGTAAGCTTTCCAGAAACCTTTGTCCCCGCGAAAGTCCGGCAACCCGGAATCAACTCCCATGCCCGCCCCGGCGGTGATCACAATTGCCCCGGCGCTTTTGACGGCTAAAGCCGCTTTTTTATAATCACAATTTAGCTCCATTTCATTTTCCTTGTAAAGATTTATGTATAACACTTTCCTACAGTGTAACAAGTTTCCTTGTTTTCGTGAATACCCATTTCGCTGGTAATATTCCCATAAGCAAATACATCTTTCCATTGCTGGACGTAAATGACAGACTCTACCGGGTATGGCCCGGCTGTCGCGGTTGTTTTACCCGCAGGTTGTGCGCTTAAATATTGCCGGGAAAGCTGTAGGGGTGGTTTAATTTATGAGCGTCCACCGGGGTTTTTAAGTGGCTGTCCCTACCCGTCCAATCAGGCAAGTGATCTTGCCTGATTGGGACTTCGCCGTCGCGGCAATTATTGATCAGCCCGAAGCCAACCGGATGCCGGACCTGCCGAAAATGGTGGGAATAAGGGTAAGCTATATTTTTAAGAGATTACAAGGCGATTTCCAGCGATAACTTAGAAATATTTAACGGTTTCCTTCCTTTTCCTTTAAAAACCTAGCCCAGTCGCCGTCGGCAATTACTTCGGCGTTTTCTTTCAGCCACTGCGCCCTCTCTGGCGGCCACAGGTACATGTGAGCCTTTACCGTCTCCCCCGTGTCCAGATTTTCCACGTCCATGATCTCGCGAATAAGCAGGTTTTGGCTTTCAACACCGGTGAATTTCTCGATTTCGTCTATTTCCGGCAGGACTATGCGCAGGTCCCTGGTTTCATACAAGACGCCTTTTACTTGCCCCTCCCCGGCCAGGACAACTGGGTACCCGTCGTTCGGCAGGTAGTACATAGTCCCCCCAGCCCTAGCCTGAAATGATTTTGCTTTATAGGGCTCTATAAAACGTTTGTAGTTTGCCAAACCGGGCAGTAACGTGCCGTAAACAAAAAGGTTGTTTAAGTACATAAGCACACCAGCCTTTCTTTTTTATTTATCAATAAAAACTTCCTTAATATATTTATTTTCTTGATCAAGTCGTTTTACCCTTTTTTTATTATCAATAAAAACTTCCTTAATATATTTATTTTCTTGATCAAGTCGTTTTACCCTTTTTTTATTTTGCCATATTTTTAATATTAATTCGAAGAAAGCTAGTTGCGAACACATAATTTTGTTATATTTGAAAACATAGAAAATCATGGTATAATTAATAAGATAATAATGGAGGGGAAAATATGGGTACAGAGAAAAATTTAAAAGAAGCTTTTGCCGGTGAATCACAGGCAAACCGCAAGTATGCGGCATTTGCTAAAAAAGCTGAGGAAGAAGGCTACCTCACTGTAGCGAAGCTGTTCAGGGCCGCTTCCGAGGCCGAAGCAATTCACGCTTACTCCGAACTCAGGGCACTCGGCGCCGTTAAATCAACGGCTGAGAACCTGAAGGCGGCTATTGAAGGGGAAACATACGAATTTACAGAAATGTATCCCGGTTTTATCAAAACAGCGGAAGAAGAGGGGGCTAAGCAG
>JALHFC010000044.1:3759-32265 GCA_022839445.1 Pelotomaculum sp. | reverse complement strand
GGGGCGTATTTGCTGTCAGAGGTGATCGGCGCCAGGCAGTGCGTCTACGTCAAGGACGTAGACGGTTTATATACCGACAACCCCAAGGTAAACCCTGAAGCCGAATTGATCCCGAAAATCGGGGCTAAAGAATTAATAGATATGGATCTGGACGATTTGTGTGTGGAAAGGGCTGTTTTGGATCTTCTCCTTTGCTCCCACAGTGTCACCCAACTCCAGATCATCAACGGGTTGAAAAAGGGTAATATCACCCAGGCCCTGGAAGGCCGGCACGTAGGCACAATTATTTACAAGGACATATAGCACTAAAGCCTTCCGCCGGGGGAGGCTTTAGTATTTGGCGCCCTCAGGTCACCTGAAGGACTAATTTGTTCTTACACAAGTACCGTTGTGATCAGATTGCCGCACAGCGCCTTTTAATTGCGGGGCATTATGCCGGTTCTAAGTTGATGGCGAACCAGTGGCGGGACTTATCGCGGCGTATGCACCGGCGTCGACGGTGCATACGCCGCTTTTTATTATCCGAGCGGTGCGGGCGGCCCTTTTACCTTTAAAGAGATCGTTGCGCCTTGGCCGGATGTGGTTCTACCGAGAACCTCGCCGGCCTTCGATTTCAAAACCGGTGAAATCTTTAACTTGTATGAAACGCCTGGAACAAGCGGGCTTACAGGACGGGCAAATATATTCATCCTTTGAGAAAAGTCTACGGTATCATCTATCCTGGTCACATTCAGGGGGATGTTTTCATTTTTTTCAGAGATTAGGCCGATACTTTTCTTGTTGTTTTCCCAGACAGAATCATTGACAACATTTTTGTCAAATCTCAGTTTAATAGCCGGCGTTGCGGGAATTTCCGTCGAGCCTTGGATATCCCTGCCGTCCTCCAGTGTGGCTGAGATTAGGCTTAGCGGTTTTTGTCCGGGAATGCCGGGTTCTTCAGTGTTTTTACCGCCGTGGGGAAGGGGCTTGGTCGGTATTCGTCCCTTGGCTGGAATGATAATTGTCTGGCCGGGAAAAATGAGGTCGGGTTTTTCAATCAGCTTGTTGGCCGCGATTAAGTCGTCCAGGGTTAGGCTAAACTTTTGGGCAATCAAGAACAGGGTATCGCCCTCCTGAACAATGTAGGAAGTCTGTCCCGCAACAGGTTGGGGAGCCTGCGGCACGGCGGCGTCCGGGATAGTGATAGTCTGTCCTTCAAAAATAAGGGACGGATTATCTATTTGAGGGTTGGCGGCCAGTATTGCGGCCACTGTGGTTCCAAAACGCCGCGCTATGGCTGTTAGTGTGTCGTCCCGCTTGATAACATAAACCATTACGGCCGCCTCCATATAATGTGCTGGTGTTACATTATATGGAGGCCGCAGCCGAAAAGGTTCCGTTGGCATTGTGGTTTACACAGGTTTATTATCTTCCTTTATCTTTTCCAGGCGGTCCAAACCCACTATAATACTTCGAAGCATATCGTCAGTATAATGTTCTTTTAACCATACCTTTACCTCGCTAACCTCAATACCATAATGATTGGCCAGGTTGTGCAAGAGTCCGTCTTCGGCAATGATACGGTCAAGCATTCTTTGTCTTATTGATGTAACTTTTTCATGTTTTTTGGACATGCGATTACCCCGCTGCAAGATTTTTTTATGGTTATTATAACCCAAGACGGACAAAATCGCTATTACTATTACAAATTGACCGCCAGACTGCCATTATCTTCAAAGGCAAAATGGGTAAAAATAAAAAATTAGTTTACAGGGAAAACTAATGAGGATAATTTATGGAAAATTCCTTTATTACCGTGCGAAATTGGGGTGAATATATGACCCGGCTTAAATTCAAGCGAATCCCGCAACATATAGGGATTATCCCTGACGGAAACAGAAGGTGGTCTGTACATAATGGGCTGGCAAAAGAAGCCGGATATGAAAGAGGGTTGGAACCGGGACTCAAGTTGTATGAGATCTGCCTTGAGCTGGGGGTTAAAGAGCTGACCTTTTATGGTTTTACCCAGGACAACACAAAACGCCCCAAGGTGCAGTGCGAGGCGTTTCAAAAAGCATGTGTTGATGCTGTTAAACTGCTTTCAAATAGGGATGCGTCTTTACTTGTTATCGGAGATTGTTCCTCTCCATTATTTCCCATGGAACTCCACCCCTTCACCAAAAGATATACTTTCGGAAAAGATCTGATCCGTGTTAATTTTTTGGTAAATTACGACTGGAAGTGGGATTTGAAATCCGCATCTAATATAAAAGGGAATGGAGGCCGTTACAATCCAATCACATCAATTGCCTCTGGCGGATATCCCTCGCGTAGATCTAATCGTCCGTTGGGGCGGGCGAAGGAGACTCAGTGGTTTTTTGCCTGTTCAGGCAATATACGCCGACTTTTATATAGTCGATGAAATGTGGCCCGATTTTCAACCGGAACAATTCTACAACGCGCTTCATTGGTACCAAACACAGGACATAACACTTGGCGGGTAAAAGGAAGCAAGAGGGAAGCAGGGGGACGGTTAATGTGAAAGTACGGAAACAAGTGGATACTTTCATCCGTTCTACTGTGTAAAGCATTTTCATGGGTGTTCGAAAGCGCCGGTCAAAGCCGACAGTAGGTAGGTGGTATACCGTGACTCCTGCTTCCTTTTTACTCTTTTTTGCATGGGACCCGTAAAGGAAACAGAATTTGAAATAGGGTTATCCTTTTGTCAGGGTAAATTGTGTTCCGGTGGCTGTCATTTGGCCCTGATTTTATGTAGAACAATGTTATTTAAAAAGGCGTCTTTATGATAATATTAATATGAACTTGATCACGTCAATCTGTAGGAAAGAGGCAGGCATTTTGAAACTTAATCATCAGGTAGAAGCTGCGGAAGCAGGGCTTACTGCCGAAATGATAATGCGGAAAAACCTGGGGTTTTCCCGGGGGATGATCCGCAAGTTGAAACGGTCTTCGGGCGTGCTGGTGAACGGGCAGGCGGTTTACTTAAACGAGCGGTTGCAAGAGGGGGACAGGCTGAGCATAAGTCTGCAGTTTGCCGGATATACGGATGTGACGCCACAGCCCATACCCATTGACATTGCGTATGAAGACGATCATCTCCTGGTTGTTAACAAGCCCAGTAATATGCTGGTACACCCTTTAAAGCATGAGCCGGAGAACACGCTGGCCAATGCTGTTTTATACCATTTCAATAATAATGGGACGGAGCCTGTATTTCGTCCGGTATCACGATTGGACCGGGACACTTCCGGTTTAGTGGTTGTGGCCAAACACGCTCATGCCGGATTCCGGCTGGCTAGTCAACTGGGTACCGGTGAGTTGCGGCGGGAATACCTGGCTGTTGTGCATGGCCTTTTGGCGCTGGAGCGAGGCGCCGTCGACTTGCCCATAGCCCGCTGCCGGGACAGCAAGATAAAACACATGGTTTCTCCTGGCGGCAGGCGGGCGATAACACATTATCAGGTGGAAGAATATCTGGCAGGCAACACACTTGTGAAGCTGCGACTGGTGACCGGGCGCACCCATCAGATAAGGGTGCACATGAGTCAGATCGGGCACCCGCTGGTGGGGGACACTCTTTACGGTGGGCGTGCGGAAGGAATAGAGAGACAAGCTCTGCACTGCCGCCGGGTGCGGTTAAAACACCCTGTAACCGGTGAGATGTTGGTTGTTGAAGCACCGCTCCCGGAGGACATGCAGGAGTTGATATATAGATAAACGTGCTAGGGGCGATTCGCGGAGAAACCATGAAGGCATTTGTCAATTCGGTACTCTGTTAGTTGTTAATAACCCAGGGCCAACGCGTGGATCGCAATCATGGTGTTGCAAGGAAGCAGGAGAAGCGTCCCTCTGCTTCCTTGGCTGGTATTTTACATTCCTTCTCCCGCTATGATAAAGGGCAACATTACCGCTTTGGCCAGGGGGCTCCCGTCTGTCGCCTTTATGTTTTTGGAAATCTCCAGCAGGTAAACGCCGGGCTGATACCCGCCGGCCGGTGGTTCAACCAGCACCGTATCCTGCTGGGCCTGGATTAATTCAACACTTAGCGGAATTTTTACAATTGCCTCCCTGGATACCATAATATTCGCATTCAGCGTGGTGTGATCCACCGGCCGGTTGAATTTGACAGTCCAGGTTTTGTTGCTGTCTACATCACGCAGGTCGTATACAGTAAGCGGTGTGGCGCTGGCTGCCGGGGGTTCGCCCGCTGTCTTGAATCTCCAGGTAAAGGACTTATTGTAAACCAGTTCATTGCCGGTTTTGGTCAGTGCTTTGTCATAGATGACCACCTGGTAGACAGTCCCGGTCTGCAGAGGAGCCGCCGGGATGATGTTTACCGTATTGCCATTGGCTGTAACCGTCATATCTACCGGATCATCGCTGGCCTGTTCAGATAGGGTTACCCATTTCTTGACGGGGACATTGACGGTATGATTCAGCACAACGCTGATTTGAGCGTCTACCGGCACACCGTTGGCCCACCGGGTTGGATTATAGCTCACCGGTTTGACCACGGGAGTCTCCACCGCCACCGCGTCGGATTTCGGCCCGTAACCGTACTCATTCCCGGCACTTACCTTGAAATAATAGGTATTGCCTCCCTCCAGGCCGCCATTGCCTTCCGCGGTGAAGATGTAAGCAGTCTCGGTGAGGTCCCACATGGTGTCCGGTGTTTCCGGTTCACTGCTGCTGTCACAGGCTAGGATATACGTTCCATCTTTTTCGCACGAGTACAACAGCTGGTAGCGGGTGGCGCCCTCCACCGCGCTCCAGGAGGCGTCCACCTGCGACGAGCCGGTAGCATTCACGGTGAGCCCGGCAGGCGCCGTTGCCGGCGCGTACCCCAACGTAGATTGATCAACGCCTGTATAAATTTGGCCGTCGGGATTGGTAATGGTAACGGTTATCTTGTTGTTGAGGCCCCCTCCGTCCTTGGGAACCTTGTTGATCACCCCGGGGATGACCAAATAAGCTTTTACCCCGGCATTAACCGTGCCGGAGGCATTTTCAACCGTAAGAGTGAACGTATTGGCGTTCACTTCCACGGGTCCACGCAACACTGAATACTTGTCAGCATTCGAGTTTTTGAACTGGACATTGGCCAAGGTACATCCAGGATCTGCACTTTCAACGTCGTCCTTGTGTAGCTTGGCCTGCTTGGGGAAATCAACCTTGATCACAGTTCCCAGCGGCATATCAATGGCCTGTTCAGCTTCTAAAACCAGAATATACTTGGCCAGCTCTCCCGGCACCAGGCTGGTGGACTTGGTGGTTATATTGAGCGGTATGTCCGTCGCCGGCTCAGCAGCCGGAGCCGCTCCGGCGGCGCTGAACATAAAGAAACAACCGACCACTGCCAGTAGCACTGCCAGCCTCCGTCTGGATAATTTCAACTTCCCTTCACTTCCCTTCATAATTTTGATAATGATAAAAATATTAGCCCGCACATCACCTCCGCGTTAAAACCTGCCCAATGGACGGGAGCCGGGATAGAAAAACTTTTGCCCCGTTTAATAAAATAAGATAATACGTCTCTCCCGCCCCGGTAAATGAAAAAGGCCGGATTGTGCAGGAAATCAAATCCGGTCCTATTAGGTAAATATCCAGAATCTCCTTTCCAAACATGGAGGCAAAGCAGTTTCCAGCCGCACTATAAAGGCCCGGTGCCAATGCCTTGAGGCTTCAGGTCACCAAGCTCGGAAAATGTAATACACCTTTTAAAATCACCAAAAAAAGGTCTTTTGCCAGTCATATCTAAACGTTAATTCGACCTTTTGTTAGAAAATCCTGCAAGATTCTAGCAAGTATAGAGACTAATAGACATGGTTCTTCTTGCTTCAAAGCAAAGAATCACACATGCAGCCATAGTAACCGGAGACAGCGATTTCCTTCCGGCAATTAGAGCTGCCAAACAAGAGGGGGTAATAACAAAGCTATACTATAGTGGTATGTTTATCCCCCACGATGATTTATTCAGTGAAGTTGACGAAAGGATACAAATTACATCTGATTTAATAAGAAAAATTTTAAGGTAGGAACCCTTTATTCCCACACTCCCTTATTTTTGTGCAATGAACTCGTGAAATAACGCCCTGGACTTACGCCTCGGGAATGTAGCGGGACGCTACCGACAAACTGGTAGGTGTTTTGTCCAATAATTAACTGCCACAAAATGTATGTGACTATTTTGGCACCAAAACGCATAAAAAACGCAAAAGGAAAAGGCTTCCAAAACGCTGGAAGCCTTTATTTATGGTGCCCGAGACCGGAATCGAACCGGTACGGTCATATAATGACCGCAGGATTTTAAGTCCTGTGCGTCTGCCAGTTCCGCCACTCGGGCAATTATTAGTGCAAATAACGCAAAGTTATTCTAGCACTTCCGGGTTTCAATGTCAACACGTTATAAATAGCTGCGTGCCTAAAAGCCGGAAGCCTTAAAAGGTGATGTGTAAGTTTATTTCCATCCACATCATTCCTTTTCCAGCAAGTTTAACAAGGCCATAGCCGCGGTGTCATCCGGGTTGTCTGCGGAGGTCTCCATCCTCTCATCTTGATAGTGCCACATATCTTTATCCTTGTCGTAAATTAGTGAAAATCCTTTCACGGACCGTATTTTTAATTCATAAAGCAGCATCGGCAGGCGGGGAAGCCAGACCAGGTCGCCTACATCACGCAGGGACAGGACAATTTTCTTTTCCTTTTCATGCCTAAGGACGATAGGCTCAATGATTTCCTCTCCCATTTCACCGTAAACAATGGTAAGATCCCCCACCTTTGGCTCCCACGGCAAATGTTTTGCCAGTCTTTTTGCCAGATCTACACGGATCACCGGTGTGCAACCCCCTTTAGTAGCTACTTGACTGATTATGTTGATGCATCTATTATACCATCTTTATTGCATAAATTGTTATGAAAACGACCATTTAACCCGTTTCTTTAGCGCACAATTAAAACGGAGCAATGGGCGTGCTTGGATACCGTGCTGCTGACGCTGCCCAAAAGGTAGATTTTTACGGCCCCGAGTCCCTTGCTTCCCATAATGATCAAGTCATATTCTTCAAGCCGGGCCTTCAAAACAATGGCGTCGGCAGGGTGACCGGGAACCATGTCCGTGTCTACGGGGACTTCGAACTTGGCTATGTCTTGTTCGGCTTGCTTAAGTATCTCCTTTCCTTGTACTTTAATCTCATCGATGACGATGCTGCGGAACCGATCCACCGGTAACACGGGTACAACATGAAACAGGGTAACTGTTGCCCCAATTATTTGCGCCAACTCCGCTCCCTGGAGGGCCGCCTCCGTAGATTGCTCCGAACCGTCAATAGGGATAAGGATTTTTTTATACATTGAACTGACACTCCTTTTTTATAAGCTATATAGGCTATGTAGGATTTCTTCAAATAATAGCTAAATTCCTGCCGAGATAACCGTAAGGCAGGCAAACAATCTGGCATGCCCGGTGTTAAAATAATATTTCTAGTGTAACGCATATTTTTTAGATAAAACCTCTGGCAAAACGGCAAAATTATAACTAGTATGCAGGGTGTTCTGCAATCCCTTTAGGCAGGAAAAAGCACAAGGCAAGAAGAAATAAATCTTTGTTTTTGATGATCGAGGGGGGAAGGATTTTGTTTGTTAAACTCAGCCGAACAATGGTACTGGTTATTATAGTAGTTTTTCTAGCCGGGATGTTTAGCGGGGGTTGTTCCCCGGGCAAAAAGTCATCTCAGGAATTACAGGGCGGGGCGGCGGGAGGGGATATGCTTCCCGGCGTGGGCCCCGATACCGTGGCCGATGTTGTATCTCTGTCTAGCCCTGCAGTGGTAAAGATATCGACCAGGGTAAGCGCCGGCGGCGCTGATAACCCTTTGTTTAACGACCCCTTTTTCCGCCAGTTTTTCGGCCTGCCTTCCGCGCCGAGGCAGGAAGACGGGATGGGTTCGGGGTTTATCATTTCACAAGACGGCTATATTTTAACCAATGAGCATGTTATCGACGGCGCTACAAAAATCACTGTTACTGTAACTGGTTTTGAACAAGGACTGGAGGCAAAAGTAATTGGCGCCGATTATGATCTGGATTTGGCCTTGTTGAAAATAAACGCTGGTAGGGACCTTCCTTTCCTAAATCTGGGCAGTTCCGACCAAATCAGGGTGGGCAACTGGGTGATTGCTATCGGCAACCCTTACGGGCTGGATCATACGGTGACCACAGGAGTTATCAGCGCTAAAGGCCGCCCCATCAGTGTTCAGGACCGGCATTATGAAAACCTGCTCCAGACCGACGCCTCTATCAACCCCGGAAATAGTGGCGGGCCTCTCCTGAACCTGCAGGGTGAGGTGGTGGGAATAAACACGGCTATCAACGCCCAGGCCCAGGGGATTGGCTTTGCCATTCCCACCAGCACGGTGCAGCAAGTGCTGGAGGATCTAAAAAACAGTGAAAATACGGTCCGCCCGTGGGTAGGTGTCCAGGTCCGCACCGTGGACGGGGATTTGGCGCGCTACCTCGGGCTGAATAAGGCCGAGGGGGCCGTAGTTTCCGGCGTAGTGCCTGGTAGCCCGGCTGCAAAAGCAGGCTTTAAGGAATGGGATGTAATTGTTGAATTTGACGGGCAGAAGATAAACAATGCCGACGAATTGGTGGCCGCAATCAAGATTTTACCGGTCGGCAAAAAGGTGCAGGCGCTGGTGGTGCGCCAGCGGCAATTGTTCCCGCTGACGGTTACGATTGCCGACAAACCTAAAAATGTCAGGTGATTAAAATATTAGGTGTAGAAAGCAGCAAGTAGAAGTGGGGTACTGGGCTTGGATACTAATAGGAGTGATTGGGATGGTTGATTGGAACTGGATATATAAGCTGCTCAATGACATAACGCCTTTGCCCGTGGATTGCGGCCGGTTGTGCGGTTCGGCTTGTTGCAAGGAGTGGGAGAGGGGAGTGGGGATGTATCTGCTGCCCGGGGAAGAAATAATGTTTGACAGGGACGAGCAATGGCTAATTTGGGAGGAGCGTTCCACCGGTGACGATAACTATTATCCAGGCCGGCAGGGAACATTAAACTTTGTTCGCTGTCACGGAACATGTCCCAGAAACAAAAGGCCGTTCGCCTGTAGGACCTTCCCCGTCTCGCCGTACCTTACTCCCCGGGGGGAGCTTCAGTTACGGTTCGAGGAATCCGCCGTCCTGATTTGTCCCCTGGTAAAAGCAGGCGATATCCAACTGCTGGACAGGCGCTTTATGGCCAGGGTAAGGCTGGCCTGGGAAGAACTCTTGCAAAATCCCCTGATCCGGGAAGATGTGGAACGGAAGTCACGCCGTCTAGACAGGATCGGGGCAGAGCCGTGGCAGAAACTGCTGGCACGGGACTGATGGGTTATATCCTGGTATTTAGGCCGAGGCTTTGGGCCAGCAGTTGGACAGGGTGTGCCACGGTTACCTTGCCGCCGTTCTTCCAAAGGCCGTGACGCAACTGCATAATACAGGCAGGGCAGAAGGTCGCTACCGTTTCCGCCCTTGTTTCTTTAATTGATGATATTTTTTGTTTCAGGATGCCCATGCCGACGTCGTAATGGTATATAGAGAATATGCCTCCCCCGCCGCAGCAGTCGCCGGCCCCGGGCATTTCCCTATAGTCGGCGCAGGCCAGGCGCAATAGTTCCCTCGGTTCGCCGGTGATGCCCTGTGCTTTTGCCAGGTGGCAGGGGTCATGATAGGTGATAGCCTTTTGAACCTTTTGCAGGGTGGGCTTAGCGCCGGCAATCAGTTCAAGCAGCAGCCGGGATAAATCTAGTACCTGAATACCTTCGAAGGCGGGACTTTCTTTTATTTCCGCGGCGCACGAAGCGCAGTCGGTAACTACGATCTCAACGCCTGCTTGCTGAAAAGCCTTGGCATTGGATAAAGCCAGCATGCCGGCAGCGCCTGTTTCGCCGCTCTCTTGCTGAGGTAGCCCGCAGCACTTTAGCTGGCGCGGCAGGACGACCTCACAACCAAGCCGGGAAAGTACGGCAACGGTGCATATCGCTACTTCGGGGTACAGGAAATCGGTGGAACAGCCTAAAAAGTAGCCCAACCGCATTTTTAACTTGCCGGCGGCAGGAGTGATTTCAGGTATATAGGCCCGCGCCGGACGGTCCGGTAGCCTGCCGGGGAGGGAGAACCCTTTGGGCAGCAGGCCTTTTGCCACGCCCAGGTCTACAAGGCCCGTTGCCTGGCATTTGCGGACCAGCTTGGCCGACAGGTTAAGCTGGGTGGGGTGTGTCCAGACCTTGCCGAATATTAGTTTCTGCACCGGGGCAGGGACCTTTTCGGCCGCTAAGGAGCGCGCGGCGGTAACGATCCGGTGAACGGGCACCGCCGAGGGGCAATCGTTGGAACAAGCCTGGCAAAGAAGACAAAGGGAAAGCAGTGCGGCGGCTTGAAAACCTTTGCCCGCGGGGAGGCCGCTTCGGTACGGATTTCCTTAAAAACCGGGCAGACCGACCGGCATTGCCCGCACCGCACGCAGCGCAAATAGCTTTCTTTATATCTTGAAAGTCCTTCAGTCATTTCCGGAACCCCCCTCAGGGGGCAGCAGCTTGCCGGGGTTCATAATGTTGCCGGGATCAAGTGCTTGTTTAAGCTTTCTCATGACATTAGCCGCCTCGCCATGCTCATCAAGGGCATACTGGTTTCTGACGGCGCCCACCCCGTGCTCGCCGGTGGTGGAGCCGCCCATTTCGATAGCCAGGCGGTGAATGGCGTCCACTAGGCGGTTTGCCTGCTCCACTTCTTCCCGGCTTTCCAGGTTGATCACCGGGGCGGTATGGATGTTTCCATCACCGATGTGGCCGTAGTTTACCACCGCGACCCCGTGCTCCCTGCCCAGTTCTTTAATCCGGCGCAGCGCTTCGGTCACCTTGCTAAAAGGGACGCTGATATCCTCGCCTGCGAAAATCCTGCTACCGTCAGGCCGGAGCCTAGCCGCGGCAACTGCCGTGACACTCCTGCCGCGCCACAGGTCAGCCATACGCTCCCGGTCGGTGGTCCATTCCACGGATACGGCGCGCTTGCCGGCGATCTCCGCAATTTTCCGGCCCTCCCATTCCACCCCGGCCGGGTTACCGTCGACTTCAAAGAGCAAGATGGCTTCAGCTTCGGGGAGGTTGATGGCGGGGTTGTACATATTGACGGCGCGAATAGCGGAGGAGTCCAATATTTCGATACCGGAAGGCAAGATTCCGGAACGGTAGACATCTAGCACTGTCGCGGGCGCCTCTTCCAAATCGGCGAAAACCGCCATAGCAATGCCGCGGGCCACCGGGCGCGGCCAGACCCGCAGCCTGACCCGGGTGATGACGCCGAGGACGCCTTCTGAGCCCACGAATAATTTGGTGAGGTTCAGGCCGGATACGTTTTTCACGGCCCGGCAGTTGACGCCGCCGGTTTGGATTACCCGGCCGTCCGGTAACACTACCTCAAGGCCGAGTACATACTGCTCCGTGGCGCCATATTTTACTGCCCTAAGGCCGCTGGAGTTGTTTGCCACCATGCCGCCGATTGTACACATGCGGGTGCTGCCAGGATCCGGTGGAAAAAACAGGCCGTAGCCTGCCAGGCTCTCGTTTAGATTATAGTGGACCACTCCCGGACGGGCAAATACCTGCATGTTGGCGGCATCTATCTCTTCAATGGTGTCCCAGCTGGACAGGTCCAGCACAATCCCACCCCGCACGGCCAGGCAGCCGCAAGTTTCCCCGCTCCCTGCGCCACGGGGGACAACCGGCAGGCCATGCTTCAAAGCCAAGCGCATTACTGCGGAAACTTCTCCGGTGGCGCGGGGCAGCACCACTGCGTCGGGCACAAAGCTGTGGAACCTGGCATAAAAAGAGCTGTCGTAGCTATATACCTTTCGTTCCAGTTCTCCCGTTAACACACGCTCCGCCGGGAATATCTTTTTTAGCTCCGCGGCTAATTGCTGCCTGTCCAAGCGCCAACACCTCGCATTTTTATCCTTTGGCTGTTTCATACGGCGGCTTCTCCCGTGCGCATGTATCTGGGAAACGGCGCATCAAATCCTGCCTGGTTATGACTACATACTTCGGTGTTAGTTTGTAGCGGTAGGATTTTAAGTTCCTAAAGCCGCCCTGGTGAAATACGGCCAGGAGCCACCGCTCATACCAACTGGTAACTGTGCGGAACAACCCCGGCTTCATATCAACTACCTTAAACCCGATCCTGCCCAGGCCGCGGTGTAATAAAGTGATTCCGAGAAGGACATCGATATTTATAAAATTTTTATTACTGGTTATAAGCTCTGCCAGTATGGGCAAACCGTTTAATACTTCTCTCATTGCAATGATGGATGTCCGCTCGATAGGCATGTTTTCATCTAACAGAGTCAAAAGCCGTTCGTTATTGATATGTAACTCCAAATATTGATCCCCGTGGCGCAACACACTGCCGCCGGGCAGCGTCCAGTCCTTGCCGCGGTAGCGCCGCGTTGCAATTCTCCAAACGGATGACTTGCCGTCGCCCATGTCTTTTATGCCGGTGAGACGCCGGATTTGCCGGTCGGCTTTCCCCCAGAGCCGCCGCAGTAATTTCTTAATTGTAAAACTGTTGGCTTTTGGTTTCATAATTTCCTCCAGGGAACTACCTGCAGACCCCGTTGTTTTAACCCGTCAAGGATATGGGGTAGCGCCGCGACCACTCGCGCCGGCCCTCCTTCAGCAGCGCCCGGGGTGGAGTCGCTGTCGTGCAGGACCAGGATAGTCCCGTCGCGGACCCTGTCTAAAACCTTGCGAGTGATGCTCTCCGGAGTGGCGCGTTTAACCCAGTCCCAGCTCATGTATGTCCATAATACCACTTGCAGGGCTTTTAGCCGGCAGTAGTAAATGGAAAAAATGTTAAACAGCCCCCAGGCCGGTCGGTATAGACGCACCCCTTCTCCAGTGATTTCTTCGATGATACGGTTTGCCCCGGCAATTTCCCTGACGGTAGCGCACGGGCCCAAAAGCCAAAGGACTTTGTGACCCAAGCCATGGTTTCCTATTTCATGGCCTTCCCGGACGATCCTCCTAACTAACTCAGGTTGGTTCCTGGCTTTAGAGCCGACGACAAAAAAACAAGCCTTGACCTGGTAAAGGCTGAGGACATCCAGGATTTGCGGTGTGTAGCGCGGGTCCGGACCGTCGTCAAAGGTAAGGGCCACCTTCCCGTTTCCTTTAGGGGCACGTGATACTGCGCCCACACGCCCTAAACGGATGATAGCCGTGGGCGCTATGGCGTAGGCAAATAAAATAAGAAAAACAATTTTAATAAAAATGTCGGTTTTCAATGCGCTTTATCCCTTGTTTCGAAAAATTTTTCAACCGGATACAAGAAATAAAAACAGGATAAGACGGCAAGTATACCGGCGCTAAAAAAAAGGGTGGCGGTAATGCCGTAGGTTTTTGCCACTATTCCTCCCAAGGCCGGGCCCGTGGCAATTCCCATTCCCTCGATAGTTGCAAAGACACCCCAGCCCGTTGCCTGCCTGTCAGGAGAAATGATCTTTGCCAGGAGGTTGTTCCAAGCCGGTAATACAATGGCGTAAGAAAACCCTACCAGCGCAGCTAGTAAAAAGGCGCTTGGGGTACTGCGGGCGGTGGAAAAAAGGACCAAGGACAACGCGCTCATACCAAAACCGGCGCCCAGCAGCAATTTGAGCCTTAACCGGTCCGCCAGGCGTCCCATAGGCAGGAAGGAGAGGACTGCGGCCGCCCCTCCGGCCAGGAGAAGGAAAGCGTACTGGTTGGGGTTGAACCCCAGCTTATCCTGCGCGTAGATTGGTAACAGCGGCAATAGCAACCCGCCTGCCATTGTTTGAAAAAACATGCCCGGCAACAGTATTTTCCCCAGCGCCGGGTTTTGCGCCATATTAGAGACTTCTTTCCAGAAAGAGAAGCTGGAAGCCCCGCCGGCCTTACCTTCCTTAACCGGTATTAATGTCAGCGCTACAGCCAGGGCGACGCCCCATAAAGAGATCATCAGCCAGTAGGCCAGGTTGTAATCATGCGCAATAAAAAAGTTGATTACACCCCGCTAATCACGGCCAGCCATACCGGAGACGCGCCCAGCCCGAACAATGCCGATCCGGCGATCAATACCGGGACTGTTTGGTAAGATTTCATGACCAAAAGCGCTGCCATGCCCAGCAGGAGCCCCAGCACCAGTATAGGATAACCCCGGCGATCCAACTGCCAGCCGGCCGTACCCTTGAAAACGGTTTCTACCAGGTAATGTACCGATACAACCAAACCGGCGGCGGCTACCGATATACCCAGGTAGTTCACCGCGTAAAGCGGCAGGAAGGTAAGGAAAAAAGCGCCTCTGGTGAATTCCATCAATAAGAGCAACAGTAATAGGCCTAGGTCTTTTTTGGAAGAAAAAATTTCTTTAAATTCGTGCAATAACTTGTAGCCACTCCTTTACCCAGGGGTCGAAATGCTGATGAATTTTTGTCCGGCCCCGGATTTGCGGATTATTGTTATTATACACCATGGCAAAGTTAGAAACATAATAATATTGTATATTTACGCGAAACCGGTATAAAGGCATGGCGTAACCACTGCGTTTCCCGGAAGCGGGGGGAAGCAAAAGAACCGTCCCCGCGTTTCCTTCCCTGGACAAGGATACCAGTATTGGTAATAAAGAATTCTATTAAAGTAGAGAAAAAGCTGTTACCATGTTAGTATGGGTTTTGGTTGAATAAGAAAAAAATACAGGAGGCGAGAATGGCTAATAAACGAAAAACTTTTATAACGGGTATATTTTTGTTGGTGTATGTTGCCACCTTATTTATTTATCCGGGATACGAGAGCGCCTGGTCCGCCGCCGCTAAAAAACAAAATAAAATGGTATTAGGTTATTATACTGAGGATTATCCCGGGGACAAGCTGTCATATACGTCCTTGGCAGCCAACAGCTCCTTGATTGATAGCGTAGCTTTTTTTAACTATCAAATTGATGACAAAGGTAATTTAACTACTCAACCAACCAGTTCCGGTATAAAACTGGCCAAAAGCAAGAATTTGAAAACATTGATGTTGGTAAATAACATGGGTAAATATAACGGCAGGGAGGTTGCCCATAAGGTTTTATCCGTAGAAAAGAACAGAAAAAACCTTGCGGATAACATTTTAAAAACGATCAAAAGAAATGGTTTTGACGGGGTAAATATTGACCTGGAAATGGTAGCGCTTGGTGACCGGGATAACTACAACGCTTTGCTTTTGGAATTAAAAAGGCTATTTAAACCTTATGACTATCTTTTAACTGTTTCTATCCCGGCCAAGACCTCAGACAGCCTGTACAGTGAATGGTTTGGCGCCTATGACTACCGGGCCATCGGTAAAGTTGCCGATTTGGTAGCGGTAATGACCTACGAAGAACACTGGTCGGGCGGTTCCCCGGGACCCATTGCTTCCTTTCCGTGGGTGCAACAGGTGCTGGACTACACTATTAATACCATGCCCAGGGGTAAAATTCTTATGGGTATTCCGGCTTACGGTTACGACTGGTCGGATACCGGCGGGCGCACGGTGCGCTGGAATAATGTGAACGCCCTGACTGCAAAGTACCCGGGTGTGGCGTGGAACAACTGGTTTTCCTCCCCCTATCTGATTTACTATGATGAAAAGGGGAGATCTAGTCAATTGTTACAATATAGCAGGGATAGCTGTTTGGCGTCTAGGTTTCGAGGACGCGACTTTCTGGCAAGCTGTAAAGGATAAGCTGTAAGAAAGAAAGAAGGAAGCATGGGGACGGTTCTTTTGCTTCCGTTCCGAAGGAGAAGGAAGCAAAAGAACCGTCCCCATGCTTCCCTTGCTCATTTACCTTGTTATGGCCAGAAGGTAGATTTCCTGGTTGATATCGCTTGCGCTGTTTAACTTTTGCTCTGTACGGTGCAGTTGGGCTATTTGTTCTTCTGTTAGATCGGCGGCTTTCATTCCTTTAGCGTCAAGATCTACCATATTTTCTTCGCTCCTTTTTATAATTTATTTTGCCCTTATCTACAAAAATTATCATTGATTTTTTATCTGTTATTCAGTTTGCGAGGTGTCGGATGATGAAACTAGATCAGGCCCGGAGAGGACAATTAATTAAAATTACCGATATTCCCAATGAACTCACCCGCATTCAGGCTATTCGTTTCGGGATACCGGAGGGGGCTGTCGTAACCTGTAGGGAGGTTGTGCCGGCCGGACCGGTAATAGTGGCCAAAAACAAGCAAGAGATCGCTATTGGGCGGGGCCTGGCCAGGACAATAAAAGTAGAGCCATGTTAACATTGGCAGATAGCAGTGTGGGCAGCGTGATTCAGGCCGGCGGCAAGAAGATAGTCCTGGCCGGGAATCCCAATGTCGGCAAGTCCGTTATCTTTAACGCTCTCACAGGTCTTTACGAAGATGTCTCAAACTACTCGGGGACTACTTTGGACATGGCCTGCGGCCGTTACGGCGATGATGTCATAATAGATACGCCCGGGGTTTACGGTTTATCCGCGCTTAATAAAGAAGAGGAAATTGCCAGGGATATCATCCTCTCCGCCGATGTATTGGTAAATGTCGTTAACGCGGTCCATCTGGGGCAGAATTTATTCTTTACATTACAGCTTATCGATATGGGGCTTCCGGTAGTTGTGGTCCTGAATATGATGGACGAGGCCGAACGGGAGGGCCTTAAAATTGATGTTTCTCTTCTGGGGAAATTGTTGGGTGTTCCCATCGTCACTTCAGTGGCCGTTCACGATACGGGTATTGATGAGCTAAAGAAAATGATCTATCATGCCCGGCCTGGAAATATATCCCCGTTGCTTTTGGAGAGGATCGAAGGAACCGGCCTGGCGACAGGCAGGGACGAGGCGCTTTTAGTTTTAGAGGGAGATCCGGAGATCTGCCGGCGCTGTGGGGTAAAGCCTGGTACGGAGCGGGAAGATATTTACCGCAGCCGCCGGGAGCAGGCCGACCAAATTGCGGAGTGTGTTATAAAAGAAACCAAAGTAAGCGAGAGCTTTGCCTCCAGGCTGGGGCGCTGGATGATCCTTCCAATAACCGGCTTTCCACTTCTTGCGCTTGCCTTATGGGCTATTTATGAGCTGGTAGGTGTTTTTCTAGCTCAAAACATAGTAGATTTTACTGAAAACTTTATGAAAGGATATTATGAGCCGGCTATCCAAGGCCTAGTAGGCGGACTTTTTTCGTCCGGATCGGTAATCAACTCGCTTCTAGTTGGCCATTACGGGCTTTTAACCCTTGCTATCACTTATATGTTCGGTCTATTGCTGCCGCTTGTACTGGGTATTTTTTTTGTGCTTTCCATTCTTGAAGACACGGGTTATCTTCCCAGAATAGCCGCCCTGGTTGACCGGGCGCTTGTTGGAATTGGTTTAAACGGCCAGGCCATAATACCTTTAATCCTGGGTTTTGGATGCGTTACAATGGCCTTAATTACGACCAGGCTTCTGGGCTCGGAAAGGGAGCGGCGCATTGCGATCATTATATTGGCGCTGGCTGTGCCTTGTTCCGCGCAAATGGCTATCGTTGTGGCGGTCCTTGCGGGACTGGGCATTTCATACATGATGTTATATATACTGATCATGTTTAGCTTTGCAGTTTGCGCGGGCGCCTTATTTAACCGCCTTTTGCCCGGCATGTCCTCTCCCTTGATGATAGAGTTGCCCCCGTTGCGTGTGCCTGTGCTAAGGAATGTTTTCTCCAAAACCTGGAAAAGGACCCTTGAATTTGTCAAGGAGGCTTTTCCGCTGTTTGCTGCAGGCACGTTGTTTCTAGGCATTTTGGAGGTTACCGGTCTTTTGCAGGGACTGAGAAATTTCCTGACTCCCATTACAGTGAGTTGGCTGCACCTGCCTGCGGATATGGCGGATGTCTTTATAATGGGCACTATCCGGAAGGAATTTGGCGCGGCGGCCATTCTCAGCCTGCACATGCATGCATTGCAAACATTCGTGGCAGTGGCGACCCTTTCTCTAACTGTCCCATGCATAGCCTCAGCTATTATTATTTTTAAGGAGCGTGGCTGGCGTGAGGGGTTGGCGATATGGGTTGCTGTTTTTGCCCTGGCTTTTTTAGTTGGCGGGATCCTGACCCGTATGCTGGAGGCGTTTGGCCCGCTCGGCATCTTGCAAATGCCGGCGTCATCCGCGGTTGTTATGTTATGCGCGGCGATATTTGTAGCCCTGACAAAAATTCCAATAAAAAAACCAGGCGCCATTACTACAATCCCTAAATAAAGATATTGTTGTACTGATAAAGGCAATGGAAGAAAAATATTTATTAGCTAGTTTTTTGATTTAAGAAGGTTTTTAATGGTAACTTGTTAAATATAATAAACCGATGGCGACTGGTTTATGTGGATTATTTAAACTGGTGGGATAAATAGTGAATTTTATAATTATTTTTGGGTGATGTAATGGTTTTAAAAAGAGCAGCATGGTTATATTTTGCAACCGTCGTTTTCCTTTCTACCATATTTTTACCCCATGTAGCGACCGGAGCGGAAGTCACCGGGGAAGCGGCTGTTTTAATGGACTGCCGGAATGGACAGGTGCTTTACGAAAAGAACCCGCACAAGAGAATGTACCCGGCCAGCACTACTAAAACGCTTACTGCCATAATGGCGCTGGAAAGCGGTAAAATGAGCGATATGGTTACTGTTCCTGCTGCGGCCTTTAACGTGGAGGGTTCGGCTATCGGGCTGCAGGAAGGTGAAAGAATTTTTCTTGGGGATCTGGTTTACGCCCTGCTGTTGAATTCAGGCAACGATGCGGCCGTGGCTATCGCCTGTCATCTAGGTGGCTCTGTGGATGATTTTGCGGGGCAAATGAATGAAAAGGCCGCTGGGTTGGGCGCTTTAAATACCCATTTCTGTAACCCGCATGGGTTACCCGATCCCAACCATTATACCACTGCTTACGATATGGCGCTGATTGCCCGTTATGCCATGCAAAACCCGGAATTTAAAAAGATCGTGTCCACTAAGGTTAAAACTATCTACCGCAGTATTCCGGAGGCTCAAACATATCTCGGAAACAGCAACAAACTTTTGTGGAACTATGACGACGCTATCGGTGTTAAAACCGGCTATACCGAAGCTGCCGGGCAGTGCCTTGTATCGGCCGCGGCCAGGGAGGGCAGGGAACTGATTGCCGTTGTTTTTAAAAGCGAAGGGGCGGCAATTTGGTCCGATTCCACAATGCTTTTGGATCATGGTTTTAATGATTTTTGTTCGTTATCGCTGGTTGATTCCGGCAAGTTCATAACAGATGTGCAGGTTAAATACGGCAGGCAAAGGACTGTACCTGTTCAGGCGAGTCGTTCCCTCTCATATAACTTTTCCAGAAATGAAATGGCCGAAGTTAAGCAAGAAATTGTGTTAAACGGGAAGATCACAGCGCCTGTTAAGGCCGGCGACAAGATCGGGGAACTGGTTTTTTCCTGCGGGGGCAAAAAAATGGGAAAGGTTGACCTGGTTGCCGGGCAGGAAGTAAAAAGAAATATGCTGACTAGGTGGGGGCCATGGCTTTCTCCGGTTTTGGGGTTATTTACCCTTATGGTGGTGGTGCGCCGTTATAACTACGCCAGGAAAAGACGTTTTTAAACGTGTGATAAAGAAAAATGCTAAGTTATTCACCTCTTTTAAGGGGGTATGCAACATTAAGAGAAGGGGCGGTACCGGTGACGGTATTGGGATGAACAAGCTAATTTCCGAGGTGAGGGAAAAGCTCCGAGCAAAAGAAATAAGGTTTACGGTGCGACGGGAGCTGGTTTTAAAGGCATTTCTGGAAAACAGCGACAAGCACTTGAGCGCGGAGGAAGTCTATAACCTGGTCAAAATAAAAGTGCCGGATATGGGTCTAGCTACGGTTTATAGGACTTTAGAGCTATTTATGGAATTTGATTTTATACACGCTATCGATTTCGGTGATGGCAGAAAGCGTTACGAATTAGGTGCGGCTGAGGAGGATGCGCACCGTCACCATCACCTCATCTGTACTAAGTGTGGAGACATTATCGAAGTGAATGAAGATCTATTGGAGGAGTTGGAAAACCGCGTCAACAAACAGCATGATTTTGTCGTAACCGATCACCAGTTACAAATATTTGGTATATGCAAAAAGTGTATTTCAAAACGGTAACTTAATTTTATATCTCGGGTTATATTTTCCATGCTATAATCTTAGTGTGGAATTTTATTTATTTGGGGGGGGATAGGTAATGTCGGAGGGCTATCTCATGTTGGTGCTGCACGCGCACCTGCCGTACATCCGACACCCGGAGGACCCGGGGATAATGGAAGAGCGCTGGCTATTTGAGGCCATCACAGAGAGCTACGTTCCCCTGATCAGGACTTTTGAAAAACTGGTTAAAGATGGGGTGGATTTTAAGATTACCATGTCGTTTTCGCCGCCGCTGGTGTCCATGTTGAACGACCGGTTGTTGCAGGAGCGGTACTTAAACCACCTAAAAAAGCTAATCTATTTGGCGGAGGCGGAAATTGACAGGAATAAAAATAATCCGGACTTTTTGGATATTGCAGCAATGTATTTCAACCGCTTAAATGATTTGCGTCGTTCTTTTGAGGATGATTACGGCGGCAACCTTATATTGCCGCTCCAAAGCCTTCAGTCACTGGGGGTCCTGGAGGTAATCACGACATGCGCCACCCACGGATACCTGCCTTTAATCATGACGCGGGAGGCCAGGCGGGCACAGGTCCAGGTTGCCGTTGAACAACATGAAAAATTATTCGGCAGGCCTCCGACCGGGATTTGGCTTCCGGAATGTGCTTATGTCCCGGGGGTGGATGATATATTAAAAGAGTTTGGCATCCGTTACTTTTTTGTCGAAACGCATGGCATTACCTTTGCCAGCCCCACGCCGCGTTACGGTGTTTACGCGCCTGTTTACTGCTATTCAGGTGTGGCTGCCTTCGGGCGTGACCCGGAAAGTTCGCGTCAAGTTTGGGATCGGCATACCGGTTACCCGGGGAACCCTTATTACCGGGAGTTTTACCGGGATATAGGGTATGACCTTGATCTGGACTACCTGGCCCCTTATCTCCCCGGGGGTTATATCCGCTGCGACACCGGGTTAAAATATTACCGGATTACCGGGCCCGGCGACGGAAAAGAACCGTACCGGCCAGACCTTGCCGAACTGAAAACACGGGATGACGCCAAAGATTTCGCGTATAAGCAGGGACTTCAGATCAAGAAACTGGCGGGGGGGATGGGTAGAAAACCTGTTGTCGTGGCGCCATACGACGCCGAGTTGTTTGGTCACTGGTGGTACGAGGGTCCGCAATGGTTGGAGCACCTTTGCCGTTTCACCGGGGATGGCCGGGACGGTGTGCAAATGATTACACCGACAGCCTACCTGGGTGATTTTGTGGATAACCAGGTTGTTAATTTGGCAGCTTCCAGTTGGGGGGAAGGGGGCTACAACGAGGTCTGGCTAAACCCCAGCAATGATTGGATATACAGGCACCTGCACCGCGCTGAAACAACACTGGTGGATTTGGCCGACCTTTATCCCGCTGCCCGGGGCAATGTGCGGCGTGCTTTAAACCAGGCGGCGCGGGAGTTGCTTCTCGCCGAGAGCAGCGACTGGGCATTTATTATTAAAACCGGCACCGCAGTACAATACGCAACCCAACGGACCAGCGACCATATCAACCGTTTCAACAACCTCACTGCCAGGTTGGCGGAGGGGAAGGTTAATGAAGGTGAACTGATTGAATATGAAAAGGAAGACAATATATTCCCTGATCTTGATTACAGAATTTACAGCCGCCACTACCTTTTAAGAAGGACGGCCGCCCGTACCGGGGGTATAAAAGGGGACGAAGCGCTAAAGATTATTATGCTTTCCTGGGAGTTCCCGCCTAAAACAGTAGGCGGGCTGGCCAGGCACGTGTATGACCTTTCACGGGCGCTAGCCAGGCTCGGTGAGGTAGTCCATGTGATCACCTGCCCGGTGGCCGGCGCGGATGATTACCAGCTTGTGGAGGGGGTACACATCCACCGGGTCGACTCATCCGGCCTTACCGCCACGGACTTTATGGAGTGGGTAAAACAGCTAAATGATAATATGGCCGTCCTGGCCGCCGGTCTTATGGACCGGGAGCGGTTTGACATGATCCATGCCCATGACTGGCTGATGGGGGATGTTGGAATATACCTGAGTGATCGCTTCCGCTTACCTTTGGTGGCCACCATCCATGCTACGGAGCACGGCAGGAACAGGGGGATCCATAACGATCTCCAGCGCCGTATCCACGGGTTGGAGGGATGGCTTGCCGCCGTGTCTTCAGCTGTGATCTGCTGCAGCGAGTATATGGCGGATGAAATTACCGGGCTGTTTCAGATTGACCGGAAAAAAACATATATCATCCCAAACGGTGTTGACCCGGCTAACCTGGGCATTCGGATTTAAGGCTCCTAATAGGCGGCACGGGCCCGTATGAGAGCTATTTAAGGGCAAAGGCCGAGGAGCTGGGCCTGGAAGCAAAGGTTGATTTCCTTGGTTTCCTGAATGAAGATGCGAGGAACCGGTTTTTTAAGCAGGTGGATGTAGCGGTGTTCCCCAGCCTTTACGAGCCGTTCGGCATTGTGGCGCTGGAGGCGATGGCGGCTCATGTGCCGGTTATTGTGTCGGATACGGGCGGTTTGAGTGAAGTAGTGGCGCACGGCATAGACGGCTACAAGGCGCCGCCCGGGCAACCGGGGGCCCTGGCTTATTATATCAAAGAAGTGTTGACGAACCCCGGGTTGGCCCGTGATCTGACCAGGAAAGCTTGGAAAAAGGTCTTGACTGTGTACGACTGGCAACACATCGCCATGGAAACACTTGAGGTTTACCGGGAAGCGCGGGAAATATACCGGGGTTATTGATACTATAGGTATTTGAAAGGCGGTAATATTATGAATTTTGAGCCGAAAGGCCTACCTACTGGAATTGGAAGTCTCCCATTCGCCTCAGCTGGCGAAGCGTTGCCTTTGATAAAAAAATATCTTCCGGAAATCCCCCACTGGCCTCAGCTTCCTAAACGGGGCAGGCAGGAACATTTTGTAAACCAGTATCTAAAGCCTCTTTTAAAAACCAGCCTACTCACCGATACCGGGGATAAAATATATTTCGACACAACCAGGCCGGACTGGTCCGATAATTTGACCGAATTCTATACAATTTACCTGGCTAGTGAGGAAGGCGAGGATATGGCCTTAAATGAATTTGCCTTTCCTGAAGAAGCAGCGACAGGTTTTTATGCTTTCCTGGATGAGATGAAAAAAGGGACCGAAAGCGCCGTTATGTTAAAGGGTCAGGTAGTCGGGCCGCTTACCGTCGCGTTCCAGCTAAAAGACGAGCAAGGCCGCTTTGCTTACTACAATGATCAACTGCGGGACCTGGTTGTGAAGACGGTTGCCGCTCATGCCTCCTGGCAGGCCAGGGAACTGCGGCGTTTCGGCCTTCCCGTGCTGATTTTTGTGGATGAACCCGCTATTAGCGTGTACGGGCAATCGAACTATATCACCGTGACTAGGGAAATGATCAAGGAAGACCTGGAGGCCGTTTTCCAGGCCGTGCATAAAGAAGGCGCTTTGGTCGGGGTTCACTGCTGCGATGCTGTTGACTGGTCCATTCTTTTTGAATGCGCCCTGGAAGTGGTCAATTTTGACGCCTATAACTACTTTAGCTCGATCATCCCTTTTGCGCCCCTGGTAAAAGAATTCTTCGAGCGGGGAGGCACGCTGGCCTGGGGCCTGGTACCAACGCTAAATGAACAAGCGCTGGATGAAGATGTAGATTCCCTGCTGGCTATTCTTGATGAGGAATGGTCGGAATTGATTAAACGCGGCATTCCCCGGGACACGTTGCACAGGCGTTGTTTGATTACGCCGGCTTGCGGTACCGGTCTTCTCAGCCCGGAACAGGTGGGAAGGATTTACCGCCTGATCGCTTCCGTTTCGGAAAATCTACGTTCTTAAAGCGTGGTGATTAAGCCGTGATACCTGTCGACAACCACCTGCACACCTACCTTTGCGGACACGCGGTGGGTGAAGTGGGGGAATATGTTGAAGTTGCTGTCCGGAAGGGGATACGGGAGGTTGGCTTCTGCGACCACTTACCCCTTTATTTTCTGCCTCCGGGGAGAACGATTCCAGGTTATGCTATGGACGAAAAAGACCTGCCGCGTTATGTTGAGATGATTGAACGCTCTGCAAAATGGGCGCCTATCACGGTAAAACTGGGAATAGAGGCGGACTACGTTCCTGGTTATGAAGAAAAACTGGCCGGGCTCCTTTCCCTCCACACTTTTGATTATGTGACCGGCTCCGTGCACTTTATTGAAGGGTGGGGATTTGACAATCCCGCCGAAATTGCGGAATACGACAGTAGGGAAATAGATCTAGTTTACGAGCAATATTTTACACTGGTGCAGCAAGCTGCCTTGACCGGGCTCTTTGATGTGATGGCGCACCCGGATTTAATCAAGAAGTTCAACTTCCGCCCGGCGCGCGACTTAAGCTCGCTTTACGGGGAAACCGCGCGCGCATTTAAAAAGGCGGGTGTTTGCGTAGAGGTTAACACGGCAGGACTCAGGAACCCGGCTAGAGAAATCTATCCCAGCCCGGAGTTGCTGGAGATATTTTTTAAGCACGGACTTCCTGCAACGCTGGGGTCGGACGCCCACAGCCCGGACCAGGTAGGCGCCGGACTGTCTGAAGCCATGAAGCTCGTGAAAAGCGTAGGCTACACGGAAATCGCCACTTTCAGCGGAAGGCAGAGGAAATTTGTAAAGATATAAAATGCCGGGACAGGGGGACAGGTACCTTGTCCCCCTGTCCCGCCCCGATCCTAAAAATATTTTTTGAAAAACCGGTTTTTATAGCCGGTTTCTTAATTTTTTAAAAGGGATTTTATTCTTTTTATAGAATTAGTGGTGGAAAGTGGTTTTCAGTGGGGATGTTTCCCCTACCGGAGATGTATGATATGTTTATGGGAGAATACCAGCACAATATTGACCAAAAAGGAAGAATTTTTATACCTGCCCGCTTCCGAGAAGGTCTGGGGGAATCCTTTGTTGTAACAAAGGGTCTCGACGGATGTCTTTTTGCTTACCCGCGTCCGGAGTGGGATGCGCTGGAGCAGAAGCTGAAGTCCTTGCCTTTTACAAAGGGCGATGCCCGGGCCTTCGTTCGGTTTTTTTTCTCAGGCGCCGCGATGTGTGAAATTGATAAACAGGGAAGAATATTAATACCTGGCAATTTGCGTGAATATGCCGGTCTGGAAAAAGACATAGTAGTCATCGGGGTTTCTTCTCGTGTGGAAATCTGGGCAAAAGGGTTATGGGAGCAGTATAGCGCCCGGGCGGCTTCATCGTATGAGGAAATAGCCGAAAAAATTGTCGACTTTGACCTTAGTCTTTAAACTAAAATCACAGGCAGTGAGGCGATATGGAATTTGTTCACCGGCCGGTTATGCCCGCCGAGGTGTTGGAGGGGTTAAACATAAGGCCGGGTGGTGTATATGTAGATTGCACACTTGGCGGTGGTGGCCACAGTGAGGCGATATTAATAAAGCTAAATGACTCAGCCCCCGGCGGGCGCCTGGTTGCCCTTGATAGGGATCCGGAGGCCCTGGCCGCTGCGGCAAATAGGCTTGCTCCTTACAAGAGCAGGGTAGATCTAGTCAGGTCTGATTTTGCATATCTCGGTGATGTCTTGGGGCGCCTTGGCCTGGATCGGGTTGACGGGGTTTTATTTGACCTGGGGGTTTCTTCATACCAACTGGACAACCCGTCAAGGGGATTTAGCTACCAGCACGACGCGCCTTTGGACATGAGAATGGACCCCGGCCAGGAAATAACTGCCGAGGATATTGTAAACAACCTACCGGTGGACGAACTGACAAGGATCATTAGGGCCTATGGGGAAGAACGCTGGGCGTCCAGGATAGCGGAATTCATCGCTATAGAAAGAAAGCAGCGTTCGGTTAAAACAACCTGGCAGTTAGTAGAAATAATAAAAAAGGCTGTTCCCGCCGGCGCTAGAAGGCAGGGGCCGCATCCGGCCAGGCGGACCTTCCAGGCGCTTCGGATTGCAGTGAACAAGGAGTTGGAGATCCTTGGAGGCGCCGTTCGCCAGGGAGTGCAGGCTTTACTTCCGGGCGGTAGAATCTGTGTTATTACTTTTCACTCTTTAGAGGATAGGATTGTCAAAGAATTGTTTCGCCAGTTAGCTACGCCGTGCTCCTGTCCCAGGGAGTTTCCAGTTTGCGTTTGTGGTGGAAAAAAAGAAATTATAGTCATAACAAAAAGGCCGCTGGTTCCTTCCGCAGCGGAAGCCCGGGAAAACCCACGGTCTAGAAGCGCCAAGCTGCGGGTGGCGGAAAAATTATAATGTCATGGGATATCTTTCCTATATAGGCGTTCTATTCCCAACGGAGGTAGAATAAAATTGATTGTAGCTCAGGAAAAGACAGATTGTTACGGTTTGCCGGACGGGAATGAATGGCCGGCAAAAAGGAAAAGGCGCAGGCTTGTGTTAAGGGGCCCCGGGTTGATCGTGACCGGGTTGATCTGTGCGGCTTTTTTAGTAGCTGGGCTGATTATTTATTACTGCTCCCAAATGCTTGTCTTAAGCTACCAGATTAGCTGCCTGGAAAAAGAACTGGCCGTCCTTCGTGTGGTAAACCAGGGTCTGGAGGAAGAAGTCTGCCGGTTAACTACACTGGACAGGTTGGAATACCTGGCTATAAATAAGCTGGGCATGATCAAGCCGGATGGTGACAATGTCCTTGTGGTGGCTGTCGCAAACGAAGTTCTTTACCCGTCCGCTACCGGTGAGCAGGAAGAGCAGGCTACGGGAAAATCCCCCACCAATGAAGAAAAAAGCCTTCTAATCAAGGTTTTTACCGAACTGGTTAGCAGGCTGGGAGATTCGAAAAGTCTCGGGTGCAGGTGTGGTGATGGTCCCGGGGAGGGAAAGGATGCAAACGACCAATATTTTAATCCGCAAAAGAATTACCTGGGTCTTTTTAATAGGAACGGCGCTGTTTTTATTCCTGATTTTGCGTCTGGCTTGGATTCAGCTTGTTGAAGGGGATAGGCTGAGGAAAGAAGCTATGCTGGTCCGGATGCGAGATGTCCCCGTTGAGGCAAAGCGGGGAGCTATATTTGATCGCAACGGTCACGAGTTGGTGACAAGTGTCAGTGTTGATTCCGCTTACGCTTTTCCACCCCAGATTGAAGATAAGCGCGGTGTTGCCGGCAAAATTGCCGTGGCGCTGGGGATGGATGCGGAAAGTGTATATGAAAAACTCAATCAGAATGTGGGCTTTGTTTGGTTAAAGAGGCGGATTGATTATGATTCATCTAAAAGGTTAAGGGAACTAGACCTGGACGGTGTTGAGCTGGTGGAGGAAAGCACGCGTTTTTACCACCAGGAGAACCTTGCCGCCCACGTCCTGGGCTTTGCCGGTGTTGATAACCAGGGACTGACCGGGATCGAGGCTGTTTTTGACAAGGAATTAAAGGGCGTGCAGGGGCGGATCGTAATCGAAAAGGATGCAGTAGGCATGAACATCCCTGAAGCCCTCCATAAGTTTATCCCACCGGCGCCCGGCCAAAATCTTGTGCTGACGATCGACCAGACCATTCAGTTTTTTGTGGAAAGGGAACTGGACAAAATAGTTGATGCTTATCACCCCAAACAGGCCGTAATAGTTGTCATGGACCCCAGGACCGGTGAAGTCCTGGCGATGGGCAACCGGCCTACTTTTAACCCCGGCGATTGGATGAAATATCCCCAGTCTGTGTGGGATCGCAACCCGAGCATCTGGTACAATTACGAGCCCGGCTCAACATTTAAAATTATTACTGCCGCCGCCGCCATGGAGGAAGGGGTTGTAAGGCTGGGCGACACTTTTTTTGACCCGGGATACATCAAGGTTGCCGACCGCACCATCATGTGCTGGTACGACGGCGGGCATGGGTCCCAAACATTTGAAGAGGTGGCGCAGAACTCCTGCAACCCGGGCTTTATTACCGTGGGTTTAAATTTAGGCAGGGAAAAATTCTACAAATACATTAGGGCCTTTGGGTTCGGGCAAAAAACCTCAATCAACTTGCCCGGCGAGGAAGTAGGTATTGAAAGGCCGGAAAAAGAAGCCACCGAGCTGGATATCGCCACCATGTCAATAGGACAGTCCATTGCTGTTACGCCGATTCAACTGCTTACAGCCGTCTCGTCCGTCGCCAACGGGGGGGGGCTAATGAAACCCATGCTGGTTAAGGCAATCACCGATGCCGACGGCAAGGTGCTCAAAGAATTTAAACCTGTACAGGTGCGCCAGGTTATTTCTAAAACTACTGCCGAGACATTGATGGGTTTGCTCACCAACGTAGTATCAAAAGGTACGGGTAGGAACGCCTTTATTGATGGATACGGCGCGGC
>JALHFC010000044.1:2734-3729 GCA_022839445.1 Pelotomaculum sp. | reverse complement strand
CCGCAAATAGCGGTGCTGGTGATGGTAGCCGAGCCGGTCGGGCATATTTATTACGGTAGCCAGGTTGCCGCGCCGGTATTCAAGGCGATAGCCCAGGATACTCTTCGCTATATGAGGGTTCCGGAAAGACCAAAACTAGAAAAGCCCGCTTCCCCGTTTGTTTACGAGGCGCTGCGGGTGGACCTATCTGTGCCTAATGTAGTCAATTATCCTATGGAAGAGGCCCAAAATGTCATCAAAAAAGCAGGATTTGCCGTCCAAACCAGAGGTGAAGGGATGATTGTGTATAATCAGATACCTAAAGGAGGCGCGCAGGCGCCGGGCGGCGCCACTGTAATCCTGGAACTGCATCCTCCTGCCGGTTTGCCGGGAGAGGTTACTGTCCCCGACTTAACCGGCCTGACCATAAAGGAAGTCGGCAGCATTTTAGAAAAGCTTGGGCTATACCTTAACCCTGTGGGTACCGGCTTTGCCGGAGGCCAACAAGAAGCGCCCGGTACAAAAGTTGCCAAAGGGGTTACTATAACGGTGGAGTTCTACCCGCCAGTATATAAAAGTTTGCCTGATTGATTGGTTGTCCTGGAATAAATTAGTTATTGATGGAAATACTACACATAGCTAGTATTAGTGTAATAACCAGTAATTACACAGGAGGGTTTGCCTGTGATCTTCCGCAACGTGCTTGAAACAGTTGACGCCCGCGCTTACGGCGGTGATCCGGATCTTTTGATCGAGGGGATCACGTATGATTCACGCCAGGTGAAGCCCGGCTTTCTTTTTGTGGCTATTAAAGGTTTTAAAGCCGATGGGCACGATTACATTGCCCAAGCTATTAAAAAGGGCGCCGCCGCTATTATGGCGGAGCGGGAGGTGGCATTGCCGCCTGGAACGGCGTGGGTACTGGTACCAGACAGCAGGCGGGCGATGGCGCTTTTGTCTACCTGTTTTTACGGCAATCCTTCTTCCCGCATGAAAATGATTGGAGTGACGGGAAC
>JALHFC010000044.1:0-2639 GCA_022839445.1 Pelotomaculum sp. | reverse complement strand
GTTGCTTGGCGAGATGGCAACTGAAGGGGTGGACGTGTGTGTAATGGAGGTTTCCTCACATGCCCTGGCCCTGCACAGGGTGGACGGGTGTGAGTTTGATGTGGCGGTGTTTACAAATATAACACAAGACCACCTGGACTTTCACGGGGACATGGAGGAATACATGGAAGCAAAGTTGAAATTATTCAGCGGCCTCGGAGTACATGGTGTAAAAAAAGAAGAAAAATACGCAGTCATTAACGCGGATGACAGCCACGCGGCGCAAATGAGCAAAGTTTGCAAAGGCAACATCTGTACTTATGGGTTGACCGCCGGGGCGGACGTATGGGCGGAAAATGCCAAGATCAGCGCGAGCGGCGCCAGTTTTACCGTCAAAGGAAAATGGGGTAGCTGTGCCCTTAACCTTAGAATGACGGGAATGTTTAATGTCTACAACGCGCTCGCCGCATTTACGGCTTCGGCGGTAGCAGGCGTTCCTATCGAGACAATTAAAGATGCTCTTGAAAACGTCAGGGGGGTGCCGGGGCGTTTTGAAATGGTAGATTCCGGGCAGGAATTTTCCGTTATTGTGGATTACGCCCACACACCGGACGGTCTGGAGAATACATTAAAAACTGCTCGCCAGATCACGCAAGGGCGGTTAATCACGGTGTTCGGCTGTGGTGGGGACCGTGACCGCGCTAAAAGGCCTATGATGGGCGAAATAGCTGCCAGGTACAGCGATTTTGCAGTTCTGACTTCAGATAACCCGCGCACGGAGGACCCGCTGGCAATAATTGAAGAAGTTGAGGCCGGTGTGAGACATTTTGCGGGCAAGGGCAGTTATGCCGTTGAGCCGGACCGGCGCATGGCGATTCGCCTGGCAGTAAGCGCCGCCCGGCGGGGTGATGTGGTGGTTATTGCCGGCAAGGGGCACGAGGATTACCAAATCATCGGTATGCGCAAATTTCCTTTTGACGACCGCCTGGAGGCGGCGGCGGCGCTGGCTGAGTGGAAGTGAATTAAAAATGTGATACTTTTAGCGTAGGATGTGAGAATAGTGATACCTCTAACGCTAAACGAAATAGCGCGGGTTACCGGCGGTGAGGTCCTTTTTGGCGCGCCGGGGGTCATTTTTAGATCGGTTTCAACCGATACCCGCACAATTAAAAAGGGCGACTTATTTTTCGCCTTGCGTGGCGAGCGGTACGATGCCCACCGCTTTCTTGCGCAGGCTTCCGCCGCAGAGGCGGGCTGCTTGGTGGTGAGCAACCGGTTAGGTCTACCCTACGGTATGCCCGCTATTTTGGTGGATGATACTCTAGCGGCGCTTCACGCGCTTGCTGCTTTTAACAGAAAGCGTAGCGGGGCAATTGTAGTTGGTGTTACCGGGAGCACAGGTAAAACAACTTCGAAGGATATGCTGGCCGCAGTCCTTGGCGTGCGGTTGCGCACATTGAAAACTGCAGGCAATTTCAACAATGAAATCGGGCTCCCCCTAACCTTGCTGGAGTTAGATGAGCGACATGATGCGGCGGTAGTAGAGATGGCTATGCGGGGACCGGGGGAGATTGACGCTCTCTGCCGTTTGGCCGGACCCACCGGCGCCGTGATCACAAATATTGGCGAAACCCACCTGGAACCGCTTGGAAACGTAAGCAATATCGCCTCGGCTAAAGGAGAGATCCTGGACCACATTTCACCCGGCGGTTTTGCCCTCCTGCATGCGGAGAGTCCCTTTATCAAGCGGGAGGCTACACGCTGCCGGGGCAAGGTGGTTTTTTTCGGTACTGATCGCCACGCTGGTGTTAGGGCCGAGAATATCAGGTTGGAAAACAGCGGCAGCCGTTTTGACGCGGTGATGGGAAAAGAGCGCTATTCGTTTTTGCTTCCTGTCCCCGGCCGCCATAATGTTATAAACGCACTGGCTGCCATTGGCGCCGGCAGAGAGATGGGGTTGACCGTGGAGGAACTAGCCCGGGGCCTCTCTAAGGTGTCGCTGACCGGGATGCGTCTGGAGGTTATTGAAGCTGCGGGAATGAAAATTATTAACGACGCTTATAACGCAAGCCCTGTATCAACCAAGGCGGCGCTTCAGGTTTTAAAGGATTTGGCGGGCGCAAGGCGTACAGTGGCTGTGCTGGGCAATATGCTGGAGTTGGGACCGCGGTCCGAGGAAGGTCACCGTGAAGTTGGGGAAACCGCAGCCGGGCTGGGGCTGGACTGCCTGGTGACCGTAGGGGACCTGGCTGTCTCAATTTATGAAGGAGCATTAGAAGCGGGCCTGCAAGGGGGAAGGGCTTTTCGCTGCGCTGATAACGCCGGAGCGGTAGAGGCGCTGAAGGGGTTTCTGCAGGAAGGTGACGTGGTTCTGGTCAAGGGCTCCCGGGGGATGAAAATGGAGCAAATAGTCCGGAGTTTGTTGAAAAAATAAGAAGGGTTTGCATTTATGGAGCCTTTATCGATACGGAAGCCCGTAGATTATATTATTGGACAACGATGTTTTTTTGTACGGAGGCAGCAATGAAAAAGTTGGAAAAAGCTGTTGCAGTTATTATTGTTTTACTAGTTGCCTCGGTTCCGCTTTTATTGACGAGTAGGGATCAGTTGACGGCGAATTTATGGAAAGCCTTTGCCGTTTCCCTGGCAGTGACGCTGCT
>JALHFC010000239.1 GCA_022839445.1 Pelotomaculum sp. | reverse complement strand
GTTGAGAAGGTACTTGCAAGCAACCATCATGTAACCGGTGTCCTTTTAAGTAACGGTAAAACAATACCCGGGGAGAAAGTTTTAATCGCCACCGGGGGGATGTCATATAGCCAAACAGGGTCAACCGGGGACGGTTATAGAATGGCGCAACAGTTGGGACATTCAGTAATAACGCCAAAACCTGCTTTGGTACCATTGGTAGCCAAGGAAAAATGGGTTAAAGACTTGCAGGGTCTAACCTTAAAGAACATATCGGTTCAAGCAATAGTAAATAACAAGGCGCTGGTAGAACAGTTTGGAGAAATGATCTTCACTCATTTTGGTGTGTCCGGTCCTGTTATTTTAAGCATCAGTAGTTTTTTAAAAGGGTATTTAAATTCACACGTGAAGTTGAAGATCGACTTGAAACCCGCGCTGTCAAACGAACAATTAGACGCCCGCCTACAAAGGGATTTTGGTAAATATGCGGGAAAGCACTTAAAAAATTCCCTTGATGATTTACTACCACAAAGAATGATTCCCGTAATTTTAGAATTATCCGGCGTAGATATACACAAGCCGGTAAGTCAGACTTCTAAAAAAGAGCGGGGGCTGCTTGTACATATTATAAAAAACCTGGATTTAACTGTTACCGGTACCCGCCCGTTAAACGAAGCGATAATAACCAGCGGTGGTGTCAATGTAAAAGAAATCAACCCCTCCACTATGGAGTCAAGAATAATTAAAGGCCTGTATTTTGCCGGCGAGGTCATTGATGTGGATGCTTTAACCGGAGGGTTTAACCTGCAAATAGCCTTTTCTACCGGATATCTAAGCGGGATAAGCTGTGCCAGGCTGTCGAGGGGGACAAACGGGGACGGCCCTTTTTTGTCTCAAAAACGGGACAATCGGGGAGACAAACGGAGACGGTCCTTTTTTGTCCCTAATGTTTAGAGAAGATTTAGCTTCAAATGCCAGCCAAGGGAACCGTCCCCGTGGCTGGCATAGAAAAGGAAGAACCGCCCGTAGGGCGGTTTTTTTATATACTATCAGTGTCTTTGAGTAAGGGAGGCGCGTATTTTTTGTATGTCCTGCGGGTCTGCCGGCTGTGCCGGCTGGTAGTATCCTTTTTGTTCAGCAACCTGGTAAAGTTTGTATTGGAATTGCTCATCAGCATCCCGGGTTTGCTGCAACATCTGCCGGAGTTGCTGGTTTGAGGTTTGAGCGATAGCGTTGGCATAGCCGGTTAAACTGCTGTTGATCATAGATAAAACATCATTTACCATGTCTTTTTCCTGCATTGTTATCAGTTCCCTCCTTTCCCTATTATTGTAAGAATGACAGCAGTTTTTGTCGTGTATTTTCGGCATCCTGCGCCGACTTCTGAAACATTTGCTTGATTTGTGGATCCTGGCATTGTTGTGAGTAAGTTTTCAATTTCATGGCGGCAGTTTCATGTGAACCGATAAAGTGTCGCAGGTTTTGCAGTTCCATTTGGTTTAGTTGTGGCAACAGTTTTTCCTCCTTCTT
>JALHFC010000238.1 GCA_022839445.1 Pelotomaculum sp. | reverse complement strand
CAGGTGGTTGATTTAATGAAAAAGGCTGCTATTTTTGTTTTTATCTGTTTAATGATAGCTGTTATTCCGGCGGGATGCGGCAAATCAGAAAAAGCAATCACGAAACTGGATGACGCCGTTGAAGCAAAAATCGGTGTCATGACCGGCACCACCGGGGAGCAACTGGCCAAGGCCAGGTTCCCCGGCGCGGACATCAAAAGTTTTGATGATGTCATGGACGCCGTAGCCGCATTGAAAGCAGGACAGATTGAGGCCGTGATCATGGCCTATTCGAACGCAATGTATGTGACGAAGCACAATCCGGACATGTGGTACCTGCCTGAACCGGTGGAAAAAGAGGACATGGCCGTCGGGGCAAGAAAAGGCAATGATGCACTGCTTGCGGCAGTAGACAAGATTATTGCTGAACTAATTAGCGACGGGACATTGGAAGACATGAAGAAACGCTGGTTTAAGCAGGACTTGTCCCCTTATGAACAAGTTGATCCTGCCGTACCCACAGATGGGGCAATTCTGAAAATCGGCGTGAGCGCTACCCGGGAACCTTTTTGCTTTACTGATGAAAATGGAAGAATCACGGGCTATGATGGCGAACTTGCCCGCAGGATTGGGATCGAGCTGGGCAAGCCGGTGGAGTTCTTTGACATGAAGTTTTCCGCATTGATCCCGGCCTTGCAAGCAGGCAAAATAGATTTAGCGATCAGCATGACCCCTACCGAAGAACGCAAAAAATCAATCAATTTTAGCCAGCCTGTTTTTGCCAGCGCCCAGGTGATGCTGGTCAAAAAAGCCCCGGGCACGAAAGCAAACAGCGGCAAAATGGCATCGCTGGATGACATAGACGGCAAAAGAGTGGCGGTATATACAGGAACCATTCATGACGCTTTTGTCGCCAGCCACTACCCCAGGGCGGAGATTAAACGCTTTGACAGCACGGCCGACATGGTATTAGCCCTGAAAAATAAAAAAACCGACGTGGCTTTATATGATTTAACATCAGCGAAGGTCTTGCTCAAAAACAATCCGGAACTGGGAATCCTTTCGGATGACGCCTTAACAAAACCCCTGGGCGTGGGGTTCAACAAAAATAATCCAATGCTGCGGGATAGATTTAACAATTATTTAAAAACAGCCAGGGCTGACGGCACTTACGATGAGATGTACCGGCGCTGGTTTGAAGATGATCCCGAAAAAGTAGAAATGCCTGAGTTTAAATACCCTGAGACCGGGGAAGAAATTGTTTTGGGGGTTGCGGTAGCGGATTTGCCTCATGTGGCATATGTGAACGAAAAATACGTTGGTTTTGATATTGAAATGCTGCAACGGTTTGCCCAACACGAAGGATTAAGGCTGAAAATCAAAACCATGGAGTTTTCCGCCCTGATAGTTGCCCTCGCTTCCGGAAAAGTTGACATGATTACCGACGGTATTGCCATTACTGAAGAGAGGCAAAAGCAAATTGACTTTTCCGAGCCGTGCATGGATTTAAAAACAGCTGTCGTCGCCCTCAA
>JALHFC010000043.1 GCA_022839445.1 Pelotomaculum sp. | reverse complement strand
AGCGGGTCCACTACCCGCCCGATCAGGGCGTCGCCTACGGGCACGGACACAATCCGGCCGGTACGCTTGACAGTGTCACCCTCTTTAATATGTTTATATGGTCCGAGAATAACGCAGCCGATGTTGTCCTCTTCCAGGTTGAGGGCCATCCCCAGCACGCCGCCGGGGAATTCCAGCAGTTCCATGGACATACAATCCATCAGGCCGTACACACGGGCGATACCGTCACCGACCTGGATAACGGTACCGACATCGGTCATCTCGACTTGTGCCTGGTACTTGTCTATCTGTTGTCTTATAATTGAACTGATTTCTTCAGGTCGCAAATTCATCTACTGGTTCACCCCTATCTAGTTAACTTGTTGCCTTAAGGCGTTCTTTAAGGGTAGCCAATCTGGTCCTGACACTGCCGTCAATAATTTTATCCCCCATACGCACCGTGACCCCGCCAATCAAAGACTGGTCCACAGTATAAGAGGTCCGCACTTCTTTGCCGGTCAGTCTAGCTAAAATCTTATTTAGCTCACCCTTTTCCTTATCGTCCAATTCAACCGCCGTGGCCACACTGGCCGCAATGATGTTCCTGCCGGCATTGGCCAGAGCGACAAACTCAGCTACAATGGCCTCAAAATATATTTCCCGCCGGCGGTCAACCAACAAGGCAAGAAAGTTACCTGTTACATCGGAGATCTTTCCTTCAAACAGCTTGCGTAACAATTCCTTCTTGTCTGCAGGAGTTATCTGGGGGTGGTAAAGCAATTTTTGCAGATCAGCGTTTTCTTTCAGAATTGCTTCAATCGCTTTTAGTTCTCCTTCAATCTTGTCTACCACACTTTTGCCCTTCGGCAAACCCTTTTCTTTGGCGATATCATACAACGCCGCAGCGTAACGCCCCGCTACAGGCCCTCCCATCATTGCAATTCCCCTGCCTCTTTAATGAAGTCCTTAATCATGCTGTGCTGGATTTGGTCGGTCATCTTCTTACCAATGATCTTACCGGCAACCAGTACGGACAGGGAAGCAACCTGGTCACGCAGCTCCACAACAGCCTTTTGTTTTTCACGCGCAATCTCCGCAAGAGCGGCGTCCTTAATCCTAACCGCTTCATTCTTAGCGCTTTCGATGATTTCCAGAGCCTGATCTTCACCCGCCTTGGTGGCCTTTTGAACGATATCCTGGGCCTGCCCCCGGGCACGGCGCATTTCAGCCTCATATCCGGCTTTGAGCTGCTGGGCCTCCTGCCTTTCTTGCTCGGCAGCGGCAATGTTACTGGCTATATGCTCTGACCGGTTGGCCAGCAATTTCGACAAAGGCTTATAAGCCACCAGTCGCAAGAAAATTAACAAAATAATAAAGTCAGCTATCTGCGCAAGCAGAGTTGCATTAAACTCTAACACTAGTTCCCCTCCTTCCATCTCCCTGTGGACAAAAGGAAGGCAATAGCAGGCGCTAACGTGAGACGTGATGCGTGGGATGTTATCCAACTTTTTTAAAAAATATGACACTGTATACAACTTAAATAGTTCGGGAATTCCAACCGCTGGAGTAACAGGAATCCGTCAAATCCGGATTCCTGATCCATCCCACGACTAACGGCTCACGTCCAACTGCCAATTTGCTATGCCTTTTTTTGTCGCAATGCGCAATCCACTCACTAGGAAACTTTCCCCAAAAGGATGAAGGCAATAACGACCCCAATGATGGGCAGAGCTTCGATCAGACCGACAGAAATAAACATGGTGGTCAAAACAGAACCTCTAGCTTCCGGTTGACGGGCAAGAGCTTGGACGGCATTGCCGGTAACCATACCGTCACCGATACCAGCTCCGAGGGCACCTAAGCCCACAGCAATGGCTGCTCCTAGGGCAGCGCCGGCTCCTAATTCCATTCATTTCCCCTCCTTTCCAAGGTAAAGTATAATTAAGTTATTTAATTACTTGGACTGCATAAAGCCCATCCAAAAATAATACCCTTGTAACTACACTCCTAATGCCCCTCGGACACTGCCTGGGAAAAATACGCGATACTGAGCATGGTAAAAATAAACGCCTGGATACAACCGACGAAAATACTAAAGGCCAGCCAGGCCAAGGAAGCAAGAAAGCCCCCGAACACGTGGGTCCATCCGCCCAGTAAACCCAGAAGCACGGCTATCAGGACCTCACCGGCGTATATGTTCCCGTATAGACGGAAGGTCAGCGTGACTGGTTTGGCAAGGTCTTCAATGATGTTGATCGGCAGGAAAAAGAAGAATGGCTTTAGATAGTGCTTGAAGTACCCGAGTCCTTTGTACCTGAGACCCATAACGTAGATCATTACGAAGGTGCAAAGGGCCAGACCCAGGGTCGTGTTATAGTCAGCTGTCGGTGAACCCAATGTCGGCACCAGGCCGATAAGATTTGAAAACAAGATAAATACCATATACGTGACAACCAGATACAGTATGGACGCGCCTTTTTTCGGATCCATGTTCTGGTCCACCAGGCCTTTAATAAACTCAAAAATCATCTCCAGCACATTCTGCGCTCCCTTAGGCCTTCGCATGCTCATGTTGCGGGTAGCCGCAATGAAGAAAACTGCCACCAAAACCATGGTAATCCAGGTCATGATCAAGGTCTTGGGATTAAAGGCCAACTGCGTGTTGCCAACGGTCACTAGCCACGGGTCATGTGGAAACCCCCAAAAGTTCAGCTGGTGTTCAACTTCTTCTAAACTTAACATAATCTTTTCTCACCCCTCTCTGTTTAAATTTTATATTAAAGGTTTTACCTTTCCGTTTTTCCGGCCTGGGGATTCAGGCTAACACACAGCGCACCGAAGGTAAAGACACAGGGAACTGCGATCATCCCGGCCGCCGTTGCAAGCAGGCTAATCCAACCCGTCCGGTAAACAAAAAAGAGTACCGCGACAACTATGCTGAGGCGCATGGCAAACCCGCCCTTCATCC
This sequence comes from Pelotomaculum sp., assembly GCA_022839445.1. Taxonomy (GTDB): domain Bacteria; phylum Bacillota; class Desulfotomaculia; order Desulfotomaculales; family Pelotomaculaceae; genus JALHFC01. The sequence goes on along the minus strand of JALHFC010000043.1, from coordinate 4,950 downwards.
GGGCGTTGGCTTGCGGCGCCGCCAAGCTTACAATAGCATGCAGCCTTCTGCCAAGGAAAAAAGCATTCCACATACCCGCAGCGACACCAATCAGAAAACCCCAAACCATGGGGTCTCTTGGCCGCAATATCAAGGCAGCACAAAGGAATGCCAAAATAAAACATGATATTCTCAATGTCTTAACTAACTGGCCGTTAAAATCCCAATCGCGCACAAATACTACTCCCTCTCAAAATAAACCTGCAGCGTTTTATGGATACCCACGACTCCCACGGCAAGCCCGATTAACACGCCTGCCAGTAGAAACCAGGGCCCTGTGCCGAACTTCGCGTCCAGGTACTTCCCACCATAGTAACCAAGCGACACCGTTATGGCTAACTCCATGCCGATGGTGGTCGTTAGAGCAAGCGCCTGGAAAACACCAACGTTCTCCCGGCCCTGTCTTTCTGTCTTTTTCTCTTTATCTCTATTTTTTTTCACGGGCATCCTTATCCGTTAAATAAAAGGTAGGCAAACTGCTCGTTAATAACCCCCCGGCGCTACCGGCTCAACATAAACCATTATAAATAAAGCTTTAACCACTAATATTCTAATTGATTCTACACCAATACTGTTATTCCTCCAGGAAAAAAGAAATTTTAAGCTGTTTATTAAAATTTTTTTGTAGTTTATAGACAAAAGACATCCGGTCTTTCTGCGGAAAGACCGTACTTGTACCGGATCGCCTGCACAATTCTTTTGGAGGCCCGGCCGTCCCCGTAAGGGTTTACCGCGTTAGCCATCCTGCTGTAAAACTCCTTGTCGTCCAAAAGCCGACGGGTTTCAAAGCTCACTGCTTCCCGGGTTGTTCCGGCGAGGAGCGCCGTCCCGGCGCAAACCGCCTCGGGGCGCTCAGTGGTGTTGCGCAATACAAGCACAGGCTTGCCCAAAGAGGGCGCCTCTTCCTGCAGCCCGCCGGAATCGCTCAGCACCAGGTAACTGCGCCCGATTAAGTTTACAAAGGGCTCGTAATCCAATGGCTCAATCAAGCGCACCCGATCCAAGCCGCCCAATTCCTCCTCCACCACGCGGCGCACCGCGGGGTTCTTGTGGACAGGAAAGATAACTTCCACGTCGCGGTAGTCATCAACTATTTCCCTCAACGCCCGGTAAATACCCCGCATCGGCGCTCCAAGATTTTCCCGGCGGTGGGTAGTAACCAAAAGGATCCTTTTGTCGAAACCCACACTGTCCAATACCGGGTCGTTAAAGCGGTAATCCGCCCGCGCCGTAGCCAAAAGGGCGTCTATGACGGTGTTCCCGGTGACAAAAATGTTGCCGGCGGGGAGGCCCTCATCTAGAAGGTTTTGCCTGGCAGTGGGTGTCGGCGCAAAGTGGATATCGGCCAGGACCCCGGTCAGATGGCGGTTGATTTCCTCGGGGAAAGGCGAGAACTTGTCGCGCGTCCTTAAGCCTGCCTCAACATGCCCCACCGGTATCTGGCGATAAAAGGAGGCTAGCGCGGCAACAAATGTCGTGGTAGTGTCACCGTGTACCAATACCAGGTCGGGCGCCTCCATTTGCAGGACCTGCTGCAGTCCGGAAAGGGCCCGGCAAGTGATATCAAAAAGATTTTGTCCCTGCCGCATGATATCGAGGTCATGAGCCGGCGTAATACCAAATAAAGACAGCACCTGATCCAGCATCTCCCGGTGCTGGGCTGTAACCGCCACCTTGCAGTCAATTTCTTCCCGGCGCGTCTCCAGTTCTCTTACCAAGGGCGCCATTTTAATAGCCTCGGGTCTGGTTCCGAATACTACCAGGATTTTAAGCAAACAAACATCCCCTTGCCAGTTATAAAAAAAAGAGCAAATATTCACGAGTATAAGTTCAAGGACACACCGGTCTGACTCAATACCTTTTATCTATATGTATAAATTTTAATAAAATGTTAAATTTGCCAATATTGTTACTGCTATAAATTTTAGAATTTTAGGTAACCCTTTTGCAACAGCTTTTCAATATGTTCTTGGCGGGCTTGCTCTAGATCGACACCATACTGCTCTTCCAGCACAAACATCATGGACACCGCCGTTTGCGCCACGTCAAGCAGTTCACGGGTGATGACCGTCATCACTTCCCGCTCATTGTACTTTTTGGCCTCACCGGATAACCCCCGTAATTTGCCTATGGCCTGGGCCAACTCCCCGGCTTCTTCCATAAGCTTCAAAGCGGTGGATTCAATAGTTGGTTGAAGATTATTCAACTTGGGCAAAGATACAGTTTTCTTTTGCATTACAACCTATCCTTGTTCTTGGCGAGACAACGGGTCTTTATAATGGACCAGTTCTGTCCCGGCTTCTTCAAACAGCGCCATAGCCAGGGAATCGGGATATGCCCCTTTAAAAACAACCTTTTTAATCCCGGCGTTGATCATGATTTTGGCGCATAAAACACAGGGCTGGTGGGTGACATAACAAATGGCGCCCCCAATAGCTATGCCATATACCGCCGCCTGGATTAAGGCATTTTGCTCGGCGTGTAAGCCCCGGCAAAGCTCGTGGCGCTGGCCCGACGGCACCCCTCTTTGCTCCCGCAGGCATCCTGTTTCCAGGCAGTGCCTTAGCCCCGCCGGCGCCCCGTTGTAGCCGCTGGCCAAGATCCTTGTCTCCTTGACCAGGATTGCGCCTACCTGCCTGCGCAGACAGGTAGAGCGGGTAGATACGACTGCCGCTATATCCATAAAATATTGATCCCAGTCCGGCCTTTTAGAAACAGCCGTAGCAGTGTTTTCTGTTTGTCCGCCGGTCGGCCTTCTTGGCAAATTTTTAATTTTTTAGCACCGCCGAAAAGTTTATTCGCCTTGCACCTTTGTCTTCTATATGGCTCAATACAACGGGTACTTGTCACAAAGCCCGTTTACTTTTTCCCTGGCCTTTTCTAGTTTCCCCTGATCTTCGCGGTTTGCGATAGCATACTCCATTATCTCGGCAACCTGGCGCATATCCTCTTCCGTCAGCCCACGTGTAGTTACCGCCGGTGTGCCGATACGGATACCGCTGGCTATATTAGGCGGTTTGGGGTCAAAAGGTATGGCGTTCTTATTGACAGTCACACCGACAACGTCGAACAGCTCTTGCGCTTCCTTGCCGGTAATATTTTTATTTCTTAAATCTACTAGAATAAGGTGGTTATCGGTGCCCCCGGACACTAGATCAAAACCCCGCTCCAAAAGGGCGCCGGCCAGCGCTTTAGCATTGCCGACAACTTTTTGCTGGTATTCTTTGAAGTCCGGCGTTAGCGCCTCTTTTAACGCCACCGCCTTGGCCGCAATGACATGCATCAGAGGCCCGCCCTGGATACCCGGAAAGACCGCCCTGTTTAGCTTAACACCGTATTTCTCGCCGTCTTTGCTTAAAATCATTCCCCCCCTGGGCCCGCGCAGGGTCTTGTGGGTGGTGGTGGTAACCACGTCGGCATGCGGTACCGGGCTCATATGCAACCCTGCCGCAACCAGCCCGGCAATGTGGGCCATATCAACCATCAGGTAGGCGCCGACCTCATCCGCCACCTCTTTCATCTTATAAAAATCAATGGCGCGGGGATAGGCGCTGGCGCCGGCCACAATCATCTTCGACTTTTGCTTAAACGCGACGGCAAAAACCTTCTCGTAATCAATCCGCCCGGTTTCTTGTTCGACACCGTAAAAAGAAAACTTAAAATACTTGCCCGAAATGTTGATCGGGCTGCCGTGGGTGAGATGACCACCGTGGGCCAGATCCATGCCCAGGATTGCGTCTCCCGGTTCCAGCAGGGCAAAGTAAACCGCGGTGTTGGCCTGCGCGCCGGAATGCGGCTGCACGTTGACATAATCCGCGCCGAACAACTGCCGGGCGCGGGAAATGGCCAAACTCTCCGCGATGTCAACATTTTCACAGCCGCCGTAGTAGCGGCGTCCTGGATATCCTTCGGCATACTTGTTCGTCAAAACAGAGCCCTGCGCCTCCATAACAGCGCTACTTGCCGCGTTTTCCGAAGCAATCAATTCCAGGTGGGTCCGCTGACGAAGCATTTCCTGTTCAATGACGCGGGATATCTCCGGGTCCACTTCAGATAAAGGACGCTTTATACTCATAAAAATTCCCCCCAAAAAAGCCGGAGTGTTGCCTACCGGCTACCCCTAATATATTTTTTTTCAACAGAGGTTATTCCATCCACCCTGCGGGCATGGCGCCCCCCTTGAAATTCCGCTTGAAGCCAAACTTTTACTATCTCCCTGGCCAGGCCCGGCCCGATCACCCGCTGGCCCATAGTTAGAATGTTGGTGTTATTGTGCTCGCGGGCGGCGCGCGCTGAAAAAGTGTCATGACACAAGGCCGCCCTGATCCCCGGGACCTTGTTTGCGGCTATGGCCATCCCGATACCCGTGCCGCAACAAAGCACGCCCCGGTCGTATACACCTTCCCGCACCGCTTCGGCCACCATGAGAGCAAGTTCCGGGTAATCTACCGGAATCTCTGAATGTGTCCCGAAATCAGTGTATCCTATACCAGACTCCTGGAAAAGGGCAATGATTTCGCCTTTTAACCTAAACCCGCCGTGATCGCTGGCCACAGCAACTTTCATTGTGTTATAACCTCTTTAAATCTTTTTCGACAAAACCTTTTGCAAAAGTTCTACAATAAATATGAAAATCCTTTAAAACATCTTATTAATTTGTTTTTATAATTACGCACTTAAGCCGGACAAGGAAGGACTGCCCGTCGATTATGACCCGCTTTTACAAAGCCTGTCCACCACGCAGGCAACCAGTTCTTCCAGCCTTTGGGCGCACCTGCAGTAGACTGCAAGCGACTGACGGAACGGGTCCGGCACATCCCCAAAGGCGCCGGCATACTCGGCAAGGGTAAAAGCCTTGCCGGAAGCCCCGGGGAAAAGAGCCTTGATATGTTGAAGATGATCCCCGGTCAT
>JALHFC010000042.1 GCA_022839445.1 Pelotomaculum sp. | reverse complement strand
CGGCTCGGGATATTTATAACCAGATCAGGGGTTTAAACCCTTGGCCTGGAGCGCGTACCACCATTGCCGGTAAGGTACTCAAAGTGTGGAGCTCTGTAGCCATGGATGAGGACGGTGATGGGCGCCGACCAGGACAAGTTGTCTCTTGCTGCCGGGATGGAATCACTGTTGCCACCGGCGGTGGAAAGCTCGTTATAACCAAACTCCAGCTACAAGGCGCAAAAAAGCTGGACGCCGCCGAATTTTTAAGGGGGACACCTATTCCTGTGGGTACAATCATGGGTAGTTAAATGACAACGTGGCTTATTGACTATGAATATATGCGGCGCCGGAGGCGAAATTCGGTGAAAGTAAAAAATTTTTTGCCCGTGCGTAAAAGGTTGTTTGTTGGGCTCCTGGGCGTTAGCATTCTAGCTGCGGGGATGCTCTTTGTGGGAATATGGTATTTGGCCTTGCACCCGTCTAGAAGTGTTTTTGATCAGGTACTGCTGTTAGCCTTGGCGGGGATGCTGGTCGGTGGGCTAGTGATGGCTGCTTTCGGCATCGGGGGTATTGTTTTAACAATTCTTTACGCCAGGGATATTACTGCCCTGCATGGGCCGATACGGGTAGCGGTGAGCATTTTCTTTCCCATTGTCCTGGTTATCGGTAGAATCTTTAATATTGACAAAGACAGGATTAAGCGTTCTTTCATTGAAGTCAACAATGATCTTGTCAAGTCAAAGGCGCTTAAATTGCGCCCTTCGGAGGTCCTGCTACTGGTGCCACACTGTCTGCAGCAGAGCGATTGTCCTTACAAAATCACGATCAATATCGACAACTGCCGTCGCTGCGGGGGGTGTGACGTCAGCGCACTGTTGGATTTAAGGGATAAATACGGTATTAATGTGGGTGTAGCTACAGGTGGCACTTTGGCGCGAAAGTTTGTTCAGGAATATCGCCCCCGCGCTATTGTCGCCATAGCTTGTGAGCGTGATCTGACCAGCGGTATCCAGGATTCAAGCCCTATACCGGTGCTGGGGGTCACAAACGAACGCCCAAATGGACCTTGTTTTAATACCAGGATAAATATTTCAAAGGTTGAGAAGGCCATTTGTTTTTTTGTCAAGGAAAAAAGCAGCGTAACTAAAAAGCGGTTGCCGGTAATGGGACTAACTGCCGGGGAAAAGGTAAGGCATTAGGCTGCACAATTTATCCAAACAAGTAAATTTACCTGAAAGTGGTGACATTTTGTCTAAGCTAACGGCCAGGGAACTAGCGATGAAAGCCCTTTTAGCTGTTGAGGTGGAAGGAGCATACGCTAATCTAGCGTTAAACCGGATTCTGGAAAAGTACCGCCCTGGTAAGCTAGACAGGGCCTTTGCCACTGAGCTGACCTACGGTACGCTGCGCACACAAAATACCCTGGACTGGGTTCTAGCGCAGTTTGTCAGGCGCCCTTTAAACTCCCAGACACCGGTCGTGCGCAACATTTTAAGGCTAGGTGCCTACCAGTTGATGTTTATGGACAGGGTGCCCCCGTCCGCTGCCTGCAATGAAGGATCTGAACTGGCGCGCAAGCACGGGCATGCCGGGGCTGTAAAATTTGTAAACGGTGTGCTGCGCAATGTGTCCCGCTATGTCCATGAGATAAAGTTTCCTGATCCGGCGGACCACCCTGTAGAACACATCTCCTTGCGATACTCCCACCCGGCATGGATGGTGGAACGCATGCTCGGGGAATTCGGTATGGAAGAGACCATTGCCATATGTAAAGCCAACAATGAGCCTGCCCCCAACACGGTGCGCGTCAACACCCTAAAAATCACCAGGGAAGGTTTGGCTGAAAGGTTGGTAAGGGAAGGGCTAGCGGTGTCGGAAACACATTACGCGCCCGAGGGATTAAAGCTCGAAGGCTTTTTTTCGTTGGGCTCTCTTGCTGCCTTTAGGGAGGGTTTGTTCCAGGTGCAGGATGAGAGTTCGATGTTAGCGGGGAGGGCGCTTTCGCCTGCGCCAGGCGCGTTTGTAATTGATTCCTGCAGCGCCCCGGGCGGTAAAGCCACCCATCTGGCACAATTAATGGGGGACCGGGGCAAACTACTGGCGGTGGATATTCACCCTCACAAGCTAAAATTAATCAAAGAAAACAACCATCGCCTGGGGATTACAATTATCGAAGAGCTTGCGGCTGATGCCGGGGATTTACCTAAAGATTTACATAAACGGGCCGACTTTGTTTTAGCGGACGTTCCCTGTTCCGGGCTGGGCGTGCTCCGGCGCAGGCCGGACGCCCGCTGGCGCAAGAGTCCGGAGCAAATACCGGAGTTGCTAAAGCTTCAAGCCGCAATTCTAGAAAGCTCATCCCGCTGTGTAAAAGCAGGCGGGGTGCTGGTATACTGTACCTGTACAATTACCGGCGAAGAGAACTTGGGGCAGGTAAATGCTTTTCTGACCGGCCACCCGGAATTTGAGCCGGAGGACCTGCGCCCGTTGCTGCCGTTGGCCCTTGACCAGGGGGGAACTTTAGCCGGTGGTTATATACAAATTCTACCTCACAGGCATGGAATGGACGGTTTTTTTATTGCCCGGATGAGGAAAAAAAGGATCACGTAACATGACGGAGAATATTAATAGCTTCAAGATAAATTTAAAAGACCTTACCCTCTCAGGGCTGGAAGCCGTAGTTTCCGGCCTGGGCGCCCAAAAGTACCGTGCCGTGCAAATAGCCGAGTGGGTATTTCGGAAAGGTGTATTTTCTTTTGCGGAGATGACCAACCTCCCCGTGGATTTAAGGGAGCGGCTTGCCGCCGCGGCCTGTATCAGCCGGCCGGTAATTTTGGCCCGGCGGGTGTCAAAGCGCGGGGACACGGTAAAATATCTTTTTAGCCTGCAGGACGGGCAGGCCGTGGAAAGTGTTTTAATGAGACATGATTACGGGGTTTCGGTTTGTGTTTCCACTCAGGTGGGCTGCCGGTTTGCCTGCCGTCTGTGCGCCTCCGGACTGGAGGGACTTGTGCGCAGTTTAAGTCCCGGGGAAATTTATGACCAGGTGCTCGGTATCAGGGAAGACAGCAAGGAACATGTCAGTCACCTGGTGCTCATGGGTTCCGGCGAGCCGCTTGATAATTATTGCGCTACGCTAGCTTTTATTAAACATGTTATTGCGCCGTATGGTTTAAATATCAGCCCCAGGCGCATTACTTTGTCAACTTGCGGCCTGGTTCCCGGCATCAGGGAACTAGCTCTAGAAAAGCTGCCCCTGACATTGGCGGTATCGCTACATGCCCCCAATGATGATCTGCGAAACTACCTGATGCCTGTAAATAGAAAATATCCCTTAAAGGAATTAATGATGGCTTGCCGTGACTACACTAGGGTGACAGGCAGGCGGGTTACTTTCGAGTATGCCCTGATCGCGGGTGTCAATGACAAAAAGGAGCATGCTATGGAGTTGGGCCGGCTACTGTCCGGGATGCTGTGCCACGTCAATTTGATACCGGTTAATGCCGTCGCGGAGAGGGGGATCAAGCCGCCCCCGGGACAGCAAGTGGAGCTTTTTAAAAGGATCATCGAAGGCTTCGATATAGCCGCTACCGTCAGGAGGGAGTTGGGGGCGGATATAGATGCGGCTTGCGGGCAGTTAAGGCGGAGAATGGTCTCACACAGGAAGTAGGCTATGGGGAATGAGGTGGATGGCATGAGGGTATTTTCCGGATTGGAAGGGAGTTTGGAAAAGTACATAGAAGGTTTCTTTAAGGGAAAATTCGGCGGGCGTGTCCAGCCCGTAGAAATAGCCAAGATGCTGGCCAGGGAAATGAGAGACAACCGGCATGTGAGTATTAGTAAAATTTATGTTCCTAACGAATTTACCGTTTACTTAAACCCTGTGGATTGGGAAAGCGTTTCCGATTTTGCTTCCACGCTCTCTAAAGAATTGTCGGAATACGTGAGTCAAAAAGCCGGGGAAAAGAGGTATACCCTGGCGGGTTCGCCGTTGGTAATAATAGACCAGGATAAGGATTTAGCAACCGGCGGGATCAGGATTCAATCCGGGTTTAGCGAAACACCTGCCATGGATGAAGAACAGTCCTTACCCGATGAAGAACCTATTTTTCATACCATGCGTTTTTACCCGGTGAAAGAGAGCATTCCACCGAGCAGTGTGCCGCCGGTTTGTGGTTATCTCCAGGTGGAAGACGGACCTGATCAGGGTAAAACATTCAGAATCAGCGCCACCCCCGTTATTGTAGGCCGCCGCCAGGATTGCAATATCGTTCTTAACGACACCAGCGTTTCGCGCAACCATGCCCGGCTGGATCTATACGGGGGACGCTATATCATAACTGATTTGGGAAGCACGAACGGCATTATTGTAAATGATGTTATAGTTAAAACAAAGACCCTTGAGCCGGGCGATGTGATCCTCCTGGGGACCACGGTCTGTACTTTTAAGGTGGAATAATTGTGTTGACTGTTTTATTAATGATTTTGCGCTATTCTTTTTTGCTGTTGCTGTTTGTTTTCATTTTTAAGCTGGTTAAATGGATGGTAAAAGATCTAAAGGCCGATCGCCTTCTGGAGGATCCGGCGGGCGGCAGGATTATTGTAATTAATAGCTCATTACCTGAACCTAAACCCGGCGCTTCCTTTGATATAGGGAAGGAAATCATTATCGGCAGGGGGCGCGGCAGTGGTGTATTAATAAGGGATTCATTTACTTCAACCCGGCATGCCCGTGTTTTTCTCAAAGGTGGGCAGTACTGGCTGGAGGATTTGAAAAGCACAAACGGCACATACTTGAATGAAGTTCAGGTAGGTCGTCCGGTATTACTGACTGACAAGGATATAATGCAAGTGGGTGGCGTTACTTTTCAGTTTGCGAGGTGGGGTTATGAGGTGGGCTCAGGCAACTGATACCGGTTTAGTCAGGTCTTCAAACGAGGATGGGCTGCGAGTGGCGCCGGAAATCGGGCTATTTGCCGTGGCTGACGGTATGGGTGGGCACCAGGCCGGGGAAGTGGCCAGTAAAATGGCCCTTGAATTGCTTGAGTATGAGTTGGGCAGGCGGCTTGATAAAGGGGAGAATCCGGGGCAGGCCCTGGTTGATTCTATAAAGTCAGCCGGTCGCTCTATTTATGAAAGATCCTTGCAAGTTCCGCATTTGGCGGGGATGGGGACTACAATAACCGCTTGTTTGAAGCGGGGATTTGACTTCTATATCGGACAGGTAGGAGACAGTCGCGCGTACCTTTTGCGAGACGGCGGGATCAACCAGCTAACTGAGGATCACTCCCTAGTCCAGGAGTTGGTAAAAATGGGTGGGATAACAGCTGAAGAAGCTTTTTCACATCCCCGCCGCAATGTCCTGACCAGGGCTATGGGTATAGGACTGTCTTTGGAAGTAGATCTTTTTCATATCCTAGTAACCCCCGGTGATTTGGTTCTGGTGTGCACAGACGGCCTGACCAGACATCTGCTTTCCTGGGAGCTTCTTCTTGCCATTAGCGCTGCCCCAGATCTTGATGAGGCGGTAAAGAGCTTGTTGGGACAAGCGCTTGGCCGGGGTGGCGAGGATAATATCACGTTAATCTTGTTGGAAGTATAATTTTGGCGATGTATGCACGGGGGATTTTATGGAACCTATTAGCCTTTCCCAAAACAGCTTTTCACCGGGGGGAGACGCCGTAACGGCAAGGGGCAGGAAACTTGAGTGCCATCTCCTTCTATTGGCCGGGATTTATACCTTGGCCGGAACCCTTGTGCTCTACCTGGGCGCGTCCGGCACACCGGGACGCCAGGCGCTTATTGCCGGGATAGCTACCGTTGCTGCCTTTTTTCTGGTTCACTTGTATTGGAAGGCCGGCAAATACAAGGGAGATTGCTTTTTACTTCCCATTACCGCCGTCCTTTCTTCTACCGGGCTAATATTTCTATTCAGGTTAAACCCGGCCTATGGGATGCGCCAGTTCGTATGGATCCTGATCGGGTTAGGGGCGCTAGTTTTGATATCCCGTTTGCTGGCGGACTTTCGCTTCCTGGGCGACTACAAGTACATATATGCCTTGGCCGGTGTAATAGCCTTGATTCTGCCTATTTTTTTCGGGCAAGAGCAGGGTGGGGCTAAAAGCTGGCTGGATTTCGGCTTGTTTCAATTTCAACCTTCCGAATTTGTTAAGTTACTGGTAGTGCTTTTTTTAGCGAGCTTTCTAATTGAAAACAAAGCCGCTTTGTCTGCCGGGACCAGGAGCTTGGGCTGGTTGTCTCTACCCAGTCCACAGGAGTGGGCGCCGCTGGCGGCGATGTGGGGGATATCCATGCTGCTCCTGGTCTTTCAAAGGGACCTGGGTACCGCTTTGATTTATTTCGGGACTTTTTTAGCTATGATTTATGTTGCTACTTCCCGCGTGTTTTACACGCTTTTTGGCATGGGTCTTTTTTTAGCGGGCGCAACAGCCAGTTATTATATATTTAGCCACGTCCGGACCCGGATTGAAATCTGGTTGAACCCGTGGCAAAATATTGACACCGCCGGCTACCAGATCGCCCAGTCGCTCTTTGCCTTCGGTTCGGGCGGGATGTTAGGCGCCGGTCTTGGGCAAGGATTCCCGGGATTCATTCCTGCCGTGCATACGGACCTTATTTTTTCTGCTATTTGTGAGGAAATGGGCCTTATCGGCGGTCTGGGGGTTATAATATTATTTATGATCTTTGTTTTCCGGGGGATTAAAATTGCCTTAAATACCGGGGATGAGTTTGCCGCCCTTGCTGCGGCGGGATTTACAGCCCTTTTAGGCTTGCAGACATTTATTATTATTGCCGGTGTAACCAAGCTTCTGCCGCTGACCGGTGTTACCCTCCCGTATATGAGTTACGGCGGCAGTTCCCTGGTTGCAAACTTTATTTTGCTTGGCCTGTTGCTAAACATCTCACATGAGGCGGGCGGCGGCTTGTGAAAAATAATATATTTAGGACCGGCGTTTTGATGCTGGGGCTGTTTTCAGTATTAATGATCTATCTTTCCTACCTTCATGTTTATAAAGGACCGGCTTTGGCTGCCAATCCCTACAACCGCCGTCTCTGGGAATACGAAGCGCAGGTAAGAAGGGGAACAATTTACGACACTAATGGAATTGCTCTTGCTAGAACCGAGTTCTCTGGTAATAAGGGAGTCAGGGTCTACCCAAAAGGCGCGGGTACGGCTCATCTGGTGGGTTATGTTTCTGAACTGTACGGCAGGACGGGGCTTGAATCTGCTTATGATCGCTACCTTCTTGGAATGGAGGGCGGCGACGGGATCAGGAATTTTGTTAATAAGCTGCTTGGTAAGGAGCAGGTGGGCAGTGATGTGATCCTTACCGTGGATGCCCACCTGCAGGGGATGGCTATGGATTTGCTGGGCAGCAGGCGCGGCGCCGTTGTCCTCCTGGATGCCGGTAAGGGCGCGGTGCTGGTAATGGCCTCAAGCCCCGGTTACGACCCCAACCGGCTGGAGGAGATCTGGCCCCGCCTAGTGCAGGACGAGGCTTCACCTTTGCTCAACCGTGCCTCTCAAGGCGCCTATCCGCCGGGGTCGACATTAAAGGTCGTTACCGCTGCCGGGGCGCTGGCTGCAAATCCCGGTCTTTCCGGGAAAACATTTAGCTGCCCGGGCTACCTTGAGGTGGATGGGTACAAGCTGAATGACACCGCTGTTCACGGTGAAGTGAATTTAATCGAAGCAATTGCTGTTTCCTGCAATACTACCTTTGCCCGGCTGGGAATAGACTTGGGTCCCGAAGGGTTTGCACGTGCGGTTAAAGCTTTCGGGCTTTTACAAGACCCTGGTCTTGAAATCCCGTCGCGATCCGGGACAATTGCCCCAGCCGGAAAGATGACGCCGGCAGAACTGGCAAGCAGCGCCATCGGTCAGGGTGAGGCGCTGGTGAGCCCTTTGCATATGGGCCTGGTGGCGGCGGCTATTGCTAATAAGGGTGTGATTATGCGCCCGTACCTGGTGGAAGAAATTAGGGACTCGGTGGGTAATATAGCGCATAGCGTGACGCAACGCCCCTGGCTCAA
>JALHFC010000237.1 GCA_022839445.1 Pelotomaculum sp. | reverse complement strand
CATGGCGGTCTGGTCGCCACCTTGCTGGACGAAGTGATGGCCCAATGGTTGTGTGAGCGGGGATATTTAACCATGACCGCTGAAATGACCATACGTTACAGCAAAGCTATCCCGATAGGGGAAGTAGTTATTGTTGAGGGGTACAATTTGTTGCTAAAAAAACGCCTGATTGAAATGGCCGGGAAGGTTCTCCTGCCGGACGGGACCGTAGCGGTGCGGGCGACCGCAAAGTACCTCAAGGTAGATCAGGATCAGGGCAAAAAGAGTTAGCCACTTCACTTTGTGAATATAATTTAAAGAGTGCTGCGGCTGCTTTTTAAGGGCCGTTTTTATGATTGCCGGTTTCAGAAAGGATGACTTTTTTGGGGATAAACCGTACCCTGGTCACCATTGCGGCGCTAATGGGCACTTTTCTTGCCGCCCTGGACAGCACCATCATCAGCACGGCTATGCCTACCATCATCGGGCGCCTGGGAGGAATGTCCTTGTTCTCCTGGGTATTTTCCATCTATTTGCTGACCGGGGCGGTCACTACCCCGATTTTTGGCAAACTTGCCGACCTTTATGGCCGGCGCCGGGTATTTGCCTGGGGGGGCGGGGATCTTTATCCTTGGCTCGGCCCTTTGCGGGCTTTCACGGTTGGCGGCAGACGGGATTATTTGTCAAATCGCTTGACATGCTAACAGGTTTTGCTATAATTAATACGCGTTAGCATATGCGTTTCTTTACATCAACGCCCTTGTCCCGCCTGCAGGCAGGAAAAAGGGTTCGATTTTTCAGGGGAGATAAATATGGTTGTCAAAACAGTTGCTGTAAACAGGAAAGCCAAGCACGAGTACCATATCTTGGAGACTTACGAAGCCGGCATTGCGCTAACCGGGACCGAGGTAAAGTCGCTGCGCGCCGGCAAATCAAGCTTGCAGGACAGTTTTGCCCGTGTTGAAAATGCTGAGCTGATGTTGTATAATATGCATATAAGCCCTTATGAAAAGGGGAACCAGTTTAACCACGAGCCAAAACGCGTGCGCAGGCTGCTGATGCACAAGCAGGAGATCATGAGGCTCTTGGGTAAGACCAGAGAAAAGGGTTTGGCGCTAATACCGCTGAAAGTTTATTTTAAAAACGGCTTGGCCAAAATCGAGCTGGCCCTGGCGAAAGGCAAAAAGCTTTATGACCGCAGGGATGATATAGCGGCCAGGGATGCCCGCAGGGAAATGGACCGGGCAGTGAAGGAAAGGTCGAAAGCGTGGTAAAATACCATGGTCATCATAGTTTATGTTATGGGGGCGTACAGGTTTCGACGGGGGAAGCGGTGGCAGGAGGAGCGAGCCGGGGTTCCATCAGCCCGTTAAACGGTGGAAAAACAATAATTGCCAACAATCAAGAATACGCTTACGCTGCTTAATTGCAGCTAACCTTCTACCCGCGCCGGGCCCGTGGCCCGGGATAGGGGGTCATTTAAACGGGCTGGCCTAACTCCCAATTCTCGGAGGGATTAGGCGAGATCTATCGAGATAGTTCCAACGGAGCTTGGCTGTAAGCGCC
>JALHFC010000236.1 GCA_022839445.1 Pelotomaculum sp. | reverse complement strand
ACATAACTTGTGTAATATAAAAAAGCTATCTCAACTTACCTTGCAGCTAACTGAGATAGCTTGTGTATTTTTTGTCGAATCTTGGAGGGGTACGACCCCGTTCCAGAAGTTGGCAGGTCGTCAGGCCTGACGACTTCTGGTCGAGCACGGTTATTGGGTGGTTTAACAATAAGTTTTCATTATATTGGTTCAAAAAATCCAAGAAAGGACGCCCATCAATTTCCCCTAAAACAATTGCGCTCATTAAAAGAATACATAGGGACAATCCGCTATTTTCGCCGGAAAAAATACATGACCAGTTGGTTCTATTAAATGTAACGGATGCACCGGCTCCTAACACTATTGCCAAATATCTACCCTCCACGGGAAAACCACCCTCGGAAAAGCAGATCCAATCATGGTTAACGTTTCTAAGAAATCATGCTCCCGATACCTGGGGAATGGATTTTTTAACAGTTCCAATCTTGTTTTTCAAGGTTTTATATGTGCTGGTGATAATTAATCATGGCACTCGTAAAATTGAACACATTGCCGTTACTGCTAATCCTAATGCCTTTTGGCTGGTGCAGCAGTTGCGTAACGCTACCCCTTATGATCATAAGCCGAAATATTTGATACACGACAATGATGCAGTATTTACATCTGGTGTTTTTAAAAATTTCTTGGCGGGATCGGGGATAAAATCCAAAAGAACGGCAATCAAGGCCCCCTGGCAAAATCCTTATGCGGAAAGGGTTATCGGTACTTTGCGCCGGGAATTGTTGGATTACATGATCCCGGTAAATGAAAGGCACTTGGAATATCTGCTGGGTGAATATGTGCATAAGTATTATAATACCCACCGGACACACCAGGGGATTGATGGCAGGACGCCAATTCCTTCGCCGGAATATCCACCAACAACAATGGAGGAAACGAAATTAAAAGCAACGCCGGTTTTGGGTGGGCTTTATCATACTTATGAAAAGGTAGCTTAGTTGGTTGGGTAGTTTGACCAATTAACGGGTAGGCTGTTCTTCCCGACTGCCAATATGGTGGTTTATTTGGGTTGTCATTTTTGGGTTTTAGCAATCTTTCTACAGATTCCGAGACCAAATTGTTGGTCTTTTTTTATGGGCATGATTTACTTTATATGTCATAGCTTACTCACTTTGACAAAGCATTTCCCCCGGATTGACTTTTTGAAGGGGACAGGGAGGGGTAACCTGAAATAATACTGATGTGCCGATTTATATGGCCAAATATGCGGGTTTTTCATGACCAAAAGTGGGGATTTTCAAATGGCCATTGACACGTAGAGAAGAACTGCCGCCAGTACACATATCGCTACTCCTATTTTTGCTGCCATGGATTCTATCTGATTATACCAAAGTAACCAACCCGGAAGGTAAGCGGATTAGGAACCCGCACCATGAACCACCTGTTTGGCAGTTGACCCTGTTGCTGGGTTCAAGTTGATTTGGCTAGTTTACATAACGAGGGACTGTCCCCTTTTGGGGATTCCTGGAAGGGCGAACAGCCCTTCCGGGTATCCCCGAGCATTATGATTGCCTTTTAAAACATGCCAGACAGAAAGAAAACAGCCGGGCGATCCGCGTGGGACCTCCCGGCTGTTTGGTTGTTTGGTTAGTTAGTGCGCCGGACGGTTATCTACTGCACAAAAGAACCGTCCCCTTGTGTTCTTCTATACCTGGCGTTCCTGCGCACCCCACCCAATAAAAAAAAGCCCGGGTGATCCGCTTTTTGGGACCTCCCGGGCTGTTTGGTTGTTTGGTTAGTTAGTGCGCCGGACGGTTATCTACTGCACAAAAGAACCGTCCCCTCGTGTTTCCCTGGGAAGTTTCCATACACTGACTTATTAGACGGTTACCTACAATCCTCCTTTTCAGTTTTTGAAGTTAAGTCGAAAAACTGTAAAAACTCTAATTTTGAGAATTGTCTCACAGATTTAGGGAAGTTTCCATACACTGACTTATTAGACGGTTACTTTGTTGCAATCAATCTCCACCCGGCCCACACCCATTTCCCAACAAAGCAAACAGCCGGGCGATCCGCTTGAGACGAAAAGAAAGCCAACCGCCGAAGCAGTTGACTCTCTCTTAATTCATCTTGCATTATTCGACATAAACCGGGTGGGGACAGACCCCTTTTGGGAGGAATTGGAAAGCCGGTGAAGGCTTTCCGGTTCCGACCCGAGCATTGCCATGCCATTTGACTTGGATTAACTTTTTGAAGGCGACAGCTTCGTCATGTCAGTGAATTGTCAGAATTGTTTCCCATTGTGTGGGGGTCAGACCCCG
>JALHFC010000235.1:2580-2990 GCA_022839445.1 Pelotomaculum sp. | reverse complement strand
GCCGGTATATAACACTATTCCGTTTTTAAAAAATTGTTTGATCATGTAAAAATCACCAGTTCCTTAATTTAAGTGGTTGTGTTTAATAATTCCATGGAATTTGCAAAATGCACCAACCCGAAATGATCTTATGTTCAATGCTTACTGACCTTGCCCTATGCCGATTGTGGTCGAATAATGCAAGAATAACAAAATTATACCATGAAAACTAGTGTTAAGGGGACCTGTTATACAATTATTGTAACAACGGTGCGGATTAAAGAGGTTTTTCAAGTTTGGTGTAGAAAAAATAAAGGCAACTATTGTAGGAGGTGTAATTATATAGTTGATTGGTTGCAACATGAATGATCGGAATTAAAACGCATAAAGAGTTGTTTTTACGCGCAACCGAACGCGGCAAAAGAACATAT
>JALHFC010000235.1:0-2573 GCA_022839445.1 Pelotomaculum sp. | reverse complement strand
CGGAATTTGTCAGCTAGCTGGTTTTCAGAACCGGCACAAAGGGGGGGGTGCAGGCCCAAAGATTGCCAGGAATATTAAGTATATACATCTTTAGTTATAAACAGGCGCTATTTGCCGGGGCTGCCAAAGGGCAAAATTGCTGGAAGAAGGTGACGTAGATAAACAGCGTTATTTCTTTGTGCATAGATCTAATTAAAAATATGTCGGTAATTATGGTACTGGCCTATGTCTTAACCAGAACTAAAGCTTACGCGGCAATTATGAGCAAAAAGGTAATTACGCTTGAACAACAAATCGGGATGGTTTTGATATTCGGGGCGTTTTCTATTTACGGCACCCTAAGCGGCATCAATTTCATGGGCGCCATCGCTAATATTCGCGATCTGGGGCCGGCTATCGCCGGACTGATTGGGGGTCCTTGGGTAGGTATCGGAGCAGGTTTAATAGGCGGGTTGCACCGTTATTCTTTAGGGGGAATTACCTGTGTTCCCTGCGCCATTTCCACCGTGATAGCAGGTCTGGCAGGCGGCCTCATCTACCAGTACCGTAAAGGCGAGTTTGTCGGCATTACCGGAGCCGTTGTGTTTATGACGCTGATGGAAGCCTTTCACATGGGTTTGAACCTGGTTATTGTAAAGCCTTTTAGTCAAATTGCACCTATTATTGCGAGTTTGAGCCTGCCGATGATTTCGACCAATGCGGTGGGGATGGGTATATTTGCTTTTATCATTCATAACTTAATGAGGGAGCGGGAAACGCAGCGTACCAAGGAGCTGATTGAAAGTGAATTAAGCGTTGCCCGCGATATACAGATGAGTATTGTTCCCAAGATCTTTCCCCCTTTTCCGGAGCGTCCGGAACTCGATGTGTATGCCGTTTTGGAGCCGGCTAAAGAAGTGGGGGGGGATCTTTACGATTTTTTCCTGCTGGACGAAGACCACCTTTGTTTCACGGTAGGTGATGTATCCGGAAAAGGAGTGCCGGCCTCCCTTTATATGGCTGTTACCAAAACCTTGATCAAGGCCAAAGCGGACATCGAACTGAGCCCGGATGAAATATTATACCGGGTAAATAATGAGCTCTGCGAAGATAATGACTCAGGCATGTTCGTAACCGATTTTCTCGGTATATTAAATATTCCCAGCGGTGATCTGGTTTTTAGTAATGGAGGTCACAATATACCTTACCTGATAAGGCAAAACGGGGCGCTCGAAGCCTTGCCAAAATTACCGGGGATGGCCCTGGGGGTAATGGAGGAATTCGAATATTTTTCTGCCGGTGTCAAGGTTCAGGCAGGGGATAGTTTGGTGCTGTATACGGATGGGGTAACAGAAGCCATGAATCCGGCCGGGGAGCTTTTGACCGAACAACGGCTGGAAGATATTCTACGGGAAATAAACGGTAAAACAGCCAAGGAAGAGGTTGGACATATCTTGCACTGCACGCGGCAATTCATAAACGGCGCCGACCAATCGGACGACATTAAAACGGCGCCGACCAATCGGACGACATTACCATCCTGGCCATAAAATATCTTGGCCCGAAACAACTGGAATACCGTTTAAAAAATGAGCTCGAAGAAATCGAAGCCCTAGCCCAAGCTATAGAGAGTTTTGCCGCCGCTAACAACCTGCCGGCTCAGCTGGTTTTTCAAGTTAACCTGTGTTTAGATGAGTTGCTGACCAATACCATCAGCTATGGTTTTCCGGAGGGTGGCGAACATGAAATCACAGTTGAAATTACTTTGCGGGGGGAGAAGCTGGCGATCACCACCCGTGACGGTGGACTGGCTTTTAATCCCCTGGAGCGGACGGAAGCAGATATAAGTCAGAGTATTGAAGAACGGCCGGTTGGGGGCCTGGGCATACACCTGGTACGCAACATGATGGACGAAATAGAATACCGGCGGGAATCAGGACAAAATGTGTTGATAATGAAAAAACTAATTAATTAATAAAAGCAAGGGGGGCTTTTTACATGAATATAAAAGAGGATAAAAAAGGTCAGGCGACGGTATTAACAATTGAAGGTAGACTGGATTCAATTACCTCGGGGACACTGGAGAAAAAGTTTTTAACGGTAATAGGAGCCGGAGAAAAAAATATCGTAGTTGATTTTACCGGTATGGACTACATCAGCAGCGCAGGACTTAGGGTCTTGCTGATGGCGGCCAAAAAGACCGGCAAACTGGGAGGAAAGGTAGTCCTGGCGGCGCTATGCGCTAATGTTAAGGAAGTTTTTGATATAGCAGGTTTTACCAGCATCTTTACCATTACTGATTCGCAGGAAGAAGCTGTACAGGCTTTCTAAAGCAACCATTAATACAGCAAGGGAAGGAAAAGAAAAGAAAATGTTATTGCCTGATTTGAATTTTGCAACACTGAAAGCACTAAAACCGGTTGAGATAGTTATTAACGAGGCTTCCAGAGCATTAAAAGATCAAAATCGGGTCATTAGTAGCAGCGAAATTGCTAATGTACTTAGGGTAACCCGTCAAATTACTAACGAAGAGGATATTTTTTTTCGGGCTATTTATGCATACGGTACGGGCAAATCAAGCAATCCCGGAAAAT
>JALHFC010000234.1 GCA_022839445.1 Pelotomaculum sp. | reverse complement strand
CCAAAACGGAAAAACCGGCAAAGGTTGTATTCAAACAATGACCTTAAACGTTTAAAATTTATACACAATCTCATTAATAAAAAGGGGTTGAATATTGCCGGTGTGCAGCAGGTAATAGTAATGTACTCTTGCTGGAAAAGCAAAAAATGTCCCGCGAGCCACATTAACAAACAAGGCCAGGCTGTAAACCATAATAAACCTTGCTGGCGGGAATTAGGGTCTTTCTGCCTGATTGTTCAGGACCAGGCCGACCTGTGCGGCGCGTGCAAATATTTTCAAAACGGTCGCAAGAATGGAGAAACCAGCTAAAAGTTTTCTCCATTCTTGCTATTTCCATTGTTCAAGCCTTTTTTTAATCTCTATCTCCAGCCCGCTGGAAGACGGCTCGTAAAATACCTTACCCTCTACATTGCCGGGTAAATATGTTTGCTTTATATGGTTACCCGGGTAATCATGGGGGTACTTGTACCCTACACCATGCCCCAGGGCCTGGGCCCCCTTGTAACCTGTACTTCTCAAGTGGGCCGGCGCCGGCTCGGCCTGCTCCTTCTTCACCACCGCAAAAGCGGCGTCGATACTTTTAACCACGGAATTACTTTTCGGCGCCGTAGCGATATAAAGGGCGGCTTCGGCCAGCACGATCCTGGCTTCCGGCATTCCAATCCTTTCCACCGCCTGGGTAGCGGCCACGGCGACAACAAGCGCCTGGGGGTCCGCCAGCCCGACATCTTCGGCGGCATGAATCATTATACGCCGGCTTATATACGCGGGCTCTTCACCCGCATACAGCATCCTGGCAAGCCAGTAAATAGTGGCCTGGGGGTCGGAACCCCTCATGCTTTTAATAAAAGCCGAAATAACATCAAAATGCTCGTCCTCGCGGTTGTATTTCAAAACTCGCTTTTGAATGGCTTCCTCCGCTACTGCTAAGGTAATCTTACGACATCCTTCCGGACCCGGCGGGGTAGTCATGACAGCCATCTCCAGGGCATTGAGGGCCGTCCTGGCATCACCATTGGCCACATTCGCCAAGTGTTCCAGCGCCTCCGGCTCAACCTCCGCCCCATATTTTCCCAACCCTCTTTCTTCATCTATGAGCGCTTTTTCCATTATCCGGTGGAGGGCCTTGTGGGATAAGGGTTCGAAGCGGTATAGCTTCGAGCGGGAAAGAAGCGGCCGGATTACAGAAAACATGGGGTTTTCAGTTGTGGAACCGATCAAGGTGATCAAGCCGCTTTCCACGAAAGGCAACAGGGCGTCTTGTTGGGCTTTATTAAAGCGATGAATTTCATCTATAAATAAAGTGGTTTTTTCATCACAGAGGGTCCGTCCCTCTTTGGCTTCCTTGATTACTTTTTTAATGTCCGCCACACCGGCCATTACGGCATTGATGGTTACAAACCTGGCGCTGGTCAAGCGGGCGATAATTTTTGCCAGGGTAGTTTTACCCGTCCCGGGCGGCCCGAAAAATATCGCCGACATAAGGTTGTCCGCCTCAATAGAGCGCCTGAGCAGCGTTCCCTTGCCCGCAATCTCATACTGTTCTTCAAATTCTTC
>JALHFC010000233.1 GCA_022839445.1 Pelotomaculum sp. | reverse complement strand
CCTGAAGTGAAAAAAGAACTGAATGTGCCGTTAGAATACGAACTGGTGGCGCCGGTCATCCTGGGCTACCCGGAAGCCTGGCCCGGAGAAGTCGCCAGAAAAGAGCCGCATTTGATTAACTGGATTGGCGCCGGTAGTTAGCGCCACCTGCTCAACAAACGGCGCTTGTGTTTTTGAGATTTGCCGAACCTGTAAACTGGCTGTTGTAGAGGTCCGCGTAAAAACCGCCCCCGGCTAAAAGTTCCGCATGTTTGCCCTTTTCTATGATAGTACCGTTGTCCATAACCAGGATCAGATCCGCGTCTCGAATTGTTGATAACCTGTGGGCGATGACAAAGCTGGTTCTCCCTTTCATTAGATTAGTCATCGCCTTTTGGATTAAGATTTCAGTTCTTGTGTCGACGCTGAGTATAGCCCGGGCAATGGTCAGGAGCTGCTTTTGCCCCTGTGAAATATTGGAGGCTTCCTCGTTGAGGACGGTGTCGTAGCCACCGGGTAGGGTCCTGACGAAATAGTCGGCGTGAGCCGCTTTTGCCGCCCGCACAATATCCTCAAATGACGCGCCCGCGCGGCCGTATGCTATATTGTCTTTTATCGTGCCGTTAAAGAGCCATGTGTCCTGAAGCACCATGCCGAAAATACCGCGCAGGTTTTCACGTTTTAAGCGCCTGATGTCAATGCCGTCAACAGTGATTTTCCCGCCGCCTGTTTCATAGAAACGCATCAATAGGTTTACAAGTGTGGTTTTGCCCGCGCCGGTCGGCCCGACAATAGCGATAGTCTGTCCCCGCGCCACGTCTATATTCATGTCCTCGATCAGGGGGGCATCTTCCTTGTAGCTGAAACTGACGTTTTGGAATTCAACCTCGCCTTTGGGGCACGTGATCACCTTTGCATCCGGGCTGTCAGGTATTTCTTCGGCTTCATCAAGGAGTTCAAAAACACGTTCAGCCGACGCGACAGTGGATTGGATGATATTGGCGATGTTGGCGGTTTGGGTGATAGGATGTGTAAACTGCCTTGAATATTGAATAAAAGCCTGGACGTCACCGATTTCCAGTGATTTTTTGGCGACCAAAACACCTCCGGCTACGCAGACAAATACATACCCGATGTTGCTGATAAAGTGCATGAGAGGCATAATCATGCCGGAAATGAACTGCGACCTCCAGCTTGCCTCGTAAAGTCTTTCATTGATATCGTCAAAACGGGCTATAGATTCTTTTTCATGGCCGAATGCCTTTACTATTTGGTGACCGGTGTACATCTCCTCAACATGGCCGTTGAGTTCGCCGAGTTCTTTCCATTGCTCTCTGAAATATTTTTGCGAGCGGGATACGATTGCCTTTGTTCCGGCGAGGCAAAGGGGTATAATCACCAGGCAAATAAGTGTCATCAGGGGGCTGATCGTCAGCATCATGATGATAATGCCGGCGAGGGTGACCACGGCTGTAATCAACTGGGTGATACTCTGCTGCAATGTGCTGCCGATGTTGTCAACATCGTTCGTGACCCGGCTTAAGATTTCCCCGTGTGCGTGCGAATCAAAGAATTTCAACGGTAAACGGAATATTTTATTGCTGATGTCCCTGCGCATGTCAAAAACGATTTTCTGCGCGGCGGACGCCATGATGAACTGTTGAATATAGCCAAAAGACGCGCTGAGCAGATAAAGCGCGCCCAGGATGATCAGAATTTGTTGGATATACTGAAAATCTATCCCGGCGCCGGGCACGTGATTTAACTTCAACATCAGGCCTTCGAACAGTTTTGTTGTTGCTTTGCCCAGGAATTTCGGGCTGATGATGCTGAAAACCGTACTCAAAGACGCCATTAAAAAAACCACGAGCAGCTGGAACCGGCGGGGTTTCCAAATAGCCGGCCAGCCTTTTCAGCGTGCCTTTAAAATCCCTGGCTTTTTCCGCCGGCATCACCATCGGCGGGCCGCCCCTGTGGCCCATGCCGCCGGGCCTTCCGCCGGCGCCGGATGCCGCCGGGTCTTCCACCGGCGCCGGGCAATCTTCTTCCCCTGATCACGCTATTTCACCCCCGGCAAGCTGTGAAGCCATAATCTCACGATATACCATGCAAGTTTCCAAAAGCTCTTTGTGCCTGCCGGTCCCTACTATGCGGCCCTCATCCAATACAATAATCCGGTCCGCGCTCATAACCGCGCTGATTCTCTGGGCGACGATCAGCACGGTGGAGCTTTTCGTTTCCCTTTTTAGCGCCTCACGCAGCCTGGCGTCGGTTTTAAAGTCAAGAGCTGAGAAACTGTCGTCAAATATATATATTTCAGGCCTTCTCACCAGAGCGCGGGCTATGGCCAGCCGCTGCTTCTGACCACCCGAAACATTGACGCCTCCCTGGGCGATT
>JALHFC010000041.1 GCA_022839445.1 Pelotomaculum sp. | reverse complement strand
ACCCGGCCGATTTTGGTCGGCCCGATACCCGCGCCCAGGCAGGCGGCCCCGGCAGTGGGATGAGATGAAGTAACGTAGGGATAAGTGCCGTGATCAAGGTCTAAAAGCGTCCCCTGGGCGCCCTCAAACAGCACGTTTTTACCTTGCTTGATGGCATTGTTTACCACCACCGACGTGTCACACACATATCTTTTCAAAGATTCAGCGTAACCCCTGTAGGAATCCAGAACACTACTGTAATCCAGGGATTCACAACCGTAGACCTCTTTTAAAAGATCCATTTTATCTTCTATATTCCTCTGGAGCAGGGTCTCAAACTCTTCCCTGTCTAAAAGGTCTATCACCCTGATGCCCACCCGCGCCGATTTGTCCGTGTAAGCAGGACCGATACCGCGGCAGGTGGTGCCGATTTTAGAGCTGCCTTTGCGCTCTTCTTCCACCTGGTCCAGTTTTTGGTGATAGGGAAAAATAATATGCGCGCGCTGGCTTATTCTCAGGTTTTCTACGCCGATACCACGCCTTCCCAGCGACTCCAGCTCCTCTAGCAAAACGGCTGGATCAATCACCACACCACTGCCTATAACGCAAATCTTATCAGGATATAAAATTCCCGAAGGGATTAGGTGCAACTTAAACTCCCGGTCGTCAACTACAACAGTGTGACCGGCGTTGTTCCCACCCATATAGCGGACCACCATGTCCGCTTTTTCAGCAAGAAAGTCGGTAACTTTCCCCTTTCCCTCGTCTCCCCATTGGGCGCCGATTACAACTACCGTAGACATAAAGACAACCCCCTAAATCCTTTTCGCAATCTCCCTTGCCACCATTACACCAGATACGGAGGCCTGCGCCAGGCCCCTTGAAATGCCTGCCCCGTCTCCTGCCGCAAAAAGGTTATTGACTTGCGTCTCCAACGAAGTCGACAGGGCAAGACGGGAAGAATAAAACTTAACCTCTACTCCATACAGCAGAGTGTACCTGGAATATACCCCCGGCGCTATTTTATCCAATGCTTTTAGCATTTCCACTATTCCCATCAAGTGGCGGTACGGAAAAACCAGGCTTAAATCACCAGGCGTAGCCTCTCGTAGCGTAGGAACAGTCATGCACTTGGCAAGCCTTTCCCTGGTGGAGCGGCGCCCCGAAAACAAGTCGCCCAGGCTTTGAACGATCACCCCGCCCCCTAGTAGGTTGGCCAAGCTGGCAATGTACCTGCCGTAGGCTATAGGCTCCTTAAAAGGTTCGGTAAACGTTTTACTAACCAGTACCGCAAAGTTGGTATTTTCAGTTTTATTGAAAGCGTGGCTGTGACCGTTAACAGTGACTAACCCGTCGTTGTTTTCCAGGACAACTTCCCCATTGGGGTTCATGCAAAATGTACGGACCCTGTCACTGAATGTCTTTGAGTAATATATGAGCTTGGCTTCATAGAATATCCTCGTCAGCGGTTCCATTACCGCCGCTGGAAGCTCAACACGCACCCCGATATCGACCGGGTTGATCATTGTGTCAAGCCTTAGTCGCCTCGCTTCCCGGCAGAGCCAATCCGCGCCCTCTCTACCGGGCGCCACCACCACGTGATTAGCGCCTAAGATCCGCCCGTCGCAAGTCCTTACACCGCACAATTTTTCATCTTTAACCAGGATCTCTTCCACCTGGCAAGAAGTACATACCTCTACGCCACACGAGAGCAAGAACTCCTGCATTTTCTGGAGAATGTCCTTGCAGCGCCCGGTACCCATGTGCCTGATCCGGACCGGGATCAGCCTTAGCTCTGAAAGTACCGCCCGGCGCTGCATATCCTGGATTTCATTTTCATGTTCCAGTCCGTAGACCTGCCCGGGAGCGCCAAACTTAACGTAAGTACTGTCAATATAATGAATCAATTCGTTAAGGTTTTTTTCTCCGATATATTCTTCCAGGCTACCCCCTACTTCTGTAGAGAGGGTTAACTTCCCATCGCTAAAAGCGCCGGCGCCGCCCCACCCACAGATAGTAGAACAAGGTGAGCAGTTGAAACAGGGGGCGCCTTTCTCACGAGCAATGCAGACACGTTTGTCAATATTACGCCCTTTTTCAATAATAAGTATTTTAGAGCCGGTCTTGGCCTGGACAAGTTCAAGAGCTGTAAAAATACCGGCCGGACCGGACCCGACAATAATCACATCGTAATGCTTGCCCATAAAAACCCCCCTATGGCCCCTCGCGAAACGGCCCTTTACCCTTTATATACCGGTGTAAACATAAAAATAACCCAAACAACAAACCAACGCCAGTTGCCATTTGAGCAATCCTTACCGATATGCCGGGAATGAACTTTTAGGACTCTATTTCCAGACAGCAAAAGTATTTTAGCAGACCCTACAGGTATTGTCAAGCAAATAGAAAAACTAAGACTGGTACTCGCCGGAATCCATCAGGAACGGGACAAATTTGGTGTACTCTTTTAAAAATCCCAGCGTTACAACTCCTACGGGTCCATTGCGGTGTTTGGAAATAATAATTTCGGCGGTGCCTTTTTTCTCGGAATCCGGGTTGTAATACTCATCCCGGTAAATAAACATAACCAGGTCGGCGTCCTGCTCCAGCGAGCCTGATTCGCGTAAATCCGACATGACCGGGCGCTTATTCGGCCGCTGCTCCACAGCACGGCTTAACTGTGAGAGCGCCAGCACCGGTATGTCCAATTCTTTGGCCAGGCCTTTTAAAGAGCGGGAGATTTCCGAGATCTCCTGCTGGCGGTTTTCCGAGCGGCGACTTCCCTGCATCAGCTGCAGGTAGTCAATCATAATCAGGCCCAGCCCCTTCTCCGTCTTGAGTTGTCTCGCCTTGGCCCGCAGTTGACGGACAGTAATAGCCGGCGTGTCATCTATATAAATCGGCGTATTGGCAAGCCTCCCCGCCGTTTCGTGCAAGTTTTCCCAATCCTGTTCATCAAGCGCTCCTGTACGCAGGCGATGCTGATCCACCTTGGCCTCGGCGCATAGGATACGCTGGACCAGTTGCTCCCTAGAC
This sequence comes from Pelotomaculum sp., assembly GCA_022839445.1. Taxonomy (GTDB): domain Bacteria; phylum Bacillota; class Desulfotomaculia; order Desulfotomaculales; family Pelotomaculaceae; genus JALHFC01. The sequence continues at coordinate 5,156 of JALHFC010000041.1, read as the reverse complement.
ATTTCCAGGCTAAATACGGCAATGGGAATATTGTGCTTCAGGGCAGCGCTATAGGCGATGCAGAGCCCCAGGCTGGTTTTACCCATGCTCGGGCGGCCTGCCAGGATGATCAAGTCACTGGGCTGCAACCCGCAGCAAAGCTTGTCCAGGTCACCAAAGGAAGTCGGCACTCCTGTAATATCACCCTGGTTGTTATAAAGGGACTCCAGGTAGGCAAAGGTATCCAGCAGGATGCTCTTGATCGAGTAAAAAGCTTCGGTCGTCCTCCGGCTGCCCAGTTCCATGATCATCCGTTCAGCCTCGGCAATCAGCTTCTCCGGCTCCTCGCCTTCCTCGTATCCCATACTGGCAATGCGGGTGGACAGCTGGATCAGTGTGCGCAAAAGCGATTTTTCCCCGACGATACGCGCATAATAATCAATATTTGCGGCTGTGGGAACCATTTCCGCCAGCGAGGCGACGTAAGCGACCCCTCCGGCCTTCTCCAGGGCGCCATTCTGCCTCAAAGCTTCACTTACCGTAATCAAGTCCACCGGGTTACCGCTATCATTTAAGGCAAGCATGGTATCGTAAATAACCTTGTGGCTTTCCCGGTAAAAGTCTTCCGGACGGAGCACTTTCATGGCCTTGAAGACGGCCTCCCGGTCCAGGAGGACGGCGCCAAGCACTGATTGCTCGGCATCGATGTTCTGCGGTGGTATTCTTTCTAGCATTGGTATCACCCTTTAACTAACCAGTTCATCAACTTCCGCAGGAGGAAATACATGCCTAATAATCTCTTCTACAGAATTCACAGTAATTACCCGCATCCCCTTGATATCGGACGGTATATCCTTACCGTTTTCAGCTGGCGCCAGCACCGTTTTGACGCCGGCCTGCCAGGCGCCGTAAATTTTTTCAAAAATTCCGCCGACGGCGCGGACTTTGCCCTGTATGGATATTTCGCCGGTAATGGCTACATCCTGGGCAATAGGCCGGTCCTGGATCGCGCTTAAGATAGCCAGGAAAATGGCCGTGCCCGCCGAGGGACCGTCTATCCGGCCGCCACCCACTACGTTAACATGTAGATCATAGTTTGATAGGTCTTCCCCGGTCAGTTTGCGGATCACTGAAGCAGCGTTGAACACGGAATCTTTAGCCATGCTGCCGGCAGTATCATTAAAACGGATAGTACCCTGCCCCTTGACGCGGGCGGGAAAAGCCACTGCTTCTATTTCTAGAACGGAGCCTAAAAAGCCCAGGACCCCCAGCCCAAAAATCTTACCCACTTCCCTATTTGATGAAGCCTTACGGGTCACGCACGGGCTTAACCTGCTGGCCTGGACCACCTCCATAACATCTTCAACTGTGATTGTAGGACAACCCCCATCCGTCTCGCAGCGCAGGTAAGCCACACCATAGGCGTCGGCTAGAATATTTATGGCCTTGCGACCCTCGATGGTATACTCGCTAATCAATTCCGGAACAGCATCCTGCATCTTAACATCTAGTTTGACTACCGCCTGGCTTAGGATCTCACTAATAGCCTTCGGTGTAAGCGGCTCGAAAAATATTTCGGCGCAGCGGGAGCGAATAGCCGGATTAATCTCATCGGGATCACGGGTAGTGGCGCCAATCAGGATAAAGTCCGCCGGGGCGCCTTCCTCAAAAATCTTTTTGATGTATTTGGGCACGTTGGATTCATGCGGGTCGTAATAGGAGGAATCAAAATAAACCCTTTTATCCTCCAGCACTTTTAATAGTTTATTTAACAAAAGCATATCCATCTCGCCAATTTCGTCAATAAAGAGCACACCCCCGTGCGCATCGGTAACCAGGCCCAGCTTTGGTTCCGGTACGCCGGTTTCTGCCAGGTCACGCCTGGCTCCCTGGTAAATAGGATCATGCACTGACCCTAAAAGTGGGTTGGTCACTTCCCGCGGGTCCCAGCGCAAAGTAGCGCCATTTACTTCCACAAAGGCCGCCTCCCTAGAAAAGGGGGTGCCTTTTACACCCTTTGCCGCTTCCAGCGCCAGGCGGGCGGCTGTTGTTTTTCCCACACCAGGTGGTCCGTACATAATAATATGCTGCGGGTAAGGTGAAGCTAGTTTAGCTAGTAATGATTTTACCGCCCTTTCCTGTCCAACAATTTCATCAAACACTTGTGGGCGCAAGAAATCCATTGCTGAAACGTAAGGTTTCCTTTGATCTAATTTTTCCAAAATAGCAAACTTTTTTAAGGTCTGAGCATTTTCCGGCCCGGAGTGTTCTTTTAAAACCTGTACTTTGATTTCTTTGACATAATCTTCATGACGCTGCTGAAGCTTTTCTTTAATTTTTTTCTCCAGCTTGTCTTCTACCGTGCGCCTGGCAATGGTATCGGCTATCTCTTCTTCTATTTCATCCAGTATGCAAGGTATATCTTCCGAAGCGGGCAAAGATTCATATGTGGGGTCCTCGAAAACCAGCTTCTGGAGGGCCAGCACCCTTTCCTCCAGTTTTTCAGAACGCATAAACTGCAAGGCGCCTAGTTTACCCGCACGCAGGACCAGCTTATCGGCCCCGTGTAGGTTGGCTAAAAGACTGTACAGTATCGCAACCTGACGCTTAAGCTGTTCATAACTTTTAAATTTACTAGAGGCGTTTTCCTTGTCTTTAGTTCCTCCAATAAACTTTTCGAGGAATACTTTCATTTCGTGCTCCTTTCTAACGTTTGGAGAAATGGACCGACTCCCCTCACTCCCCTAAAACCTGGACCTGTATTTCTGCTTGAACGCCGGGATGCAGCTTGGCCGTTATGGAATACAACCCCAGACGCTTGATAGGTTCTTGAACAACAATCTTCTTTTTATCCAGGCGGATTTTGTGCTGGGACACCAGGGCATCGGCAATATCCTTGTTGTTAACCGAGCCAAAAAGCTTACCTCCCTCTCCGGTTTTTGCTTTTACCACAACGGTAATGTCTTTGATAGTAGCCGCCAATTCCCTGGCCTCATGTTCTTTCTTTCGCCCTTTTAGATCCTCGGCTTGGCGGCGGGCATCAAGTTCTTTTATTTTGCCTTTTGAAGCTTCGACGGCCAGGTTGCGTGGAAACAGGTAGTTCCTGGCATACCCTTCTTTCACATTTAGGACATCACCACACTTGCCCTGACCGGGCACATCTTTTAGCAGTATTATTCTCAAATTAATGCGCCTTCCTTTCCATATGTATTTAATCTTCAGATTTTACGTTACCACAACATACAGGTGTTGTCCGGTCCTTATTAATGTTACATAATAATCCATGCTTAGCCTTTTGTTTCCGGCAACCGGCGCAAATTAACCAGCGGATCAATTATTCCTAAAAGCAGGATAAACAACACACTGATTGGCATATACGCCGCCGCCAGTAACAGGAACAGCACTTTAAACGGCCAAGCCAGGTTAATTTTGCGAAAATAATATACCGCAACGGATAGCCCTAACAAAAGGTACGCGTAAAATAAAATGAGCAGGATGTTTTTTCCTACCTTTGCCGCCAGCATGAGAGAAAAATGATCCCCTGCCATAGTCAGGGCTAACCCCGCAATCAGGCCCCATACACTGTACCAGGGGTAGAACATCCTGGTAAAAACGGGGGCCGGCGGTAGTTTAAAATTTATACGGCTTAAAACCACCCTGGCTAGAAAATACGTAATAATCGCGGCAATAGCCGCAGTGATGATTTGCTGGCCCGGCATCAGCATTTCAAAAATGGCTATAACATGTTCACCCATGTCCTCCCGCCACTGCAACGGCAAGTTATTAAAGGCGCCGGCGCTCTGATTGGCGGCTACCCACTGCTCTGCTACCCGGCGACCTTCCTCACCGAGCGCAAAAAGGTTTTCCCCGGACAAGACAAAAATAAGCGCCGGTATAATAAGAGAAAGCGCAACCGCACCGGCAACCCCTAGGGCAATGCTTTGGCCGGAGGAAGCGCGATTTTTAAAAAGCAGCCCATATATTACGCCTAGTAAGCCGTACTGGAAAACTAATATAAATACAGCCGTTTTATACGGCGTCACTAAAAGCATTAAAAACCCCGCCGCGGCAAGACCCAGCAAACTATATCGCGTATCAAACCGTAACGACATTAGGATCACCGGCAGGGGAAAGACCAGCATGGCCATAAAATATAGTGGGGACAGGAAAATACCGGCAAGGCCTATTAAAGCAGTTAGCAATGTAAAAAAAGCCCACTTGGCCGGGGCTCTGTTAATATTACCGGTTGTCAAAGTATCACCTCTTTTTGTCAACCAGATAATTCAAAAGGGCTGAAAGATCACCATACCACCTTTCCACCTCATGGTCTTCATCTATACCCTGGCGCAGTTTTGCTTCAACTTTTAAATCCAGGCGGGAAAAGTTTACACCTAGCCTTCGCCCCAGAACGTAGCAGGTGATTACCAAACTTGCCAGCGCATCAAGAATAAGCTCTTCACTGCCCCTTAACATTGACTTGAAAAGCGATGAAATTGAAGTGACCAGGTCGGCCTTCAGCCACTCAACGACTTTTATGTTTTTAGCGATACCGCGTTCATAACTGCCGGGAATCATTCTGTGCCCTCCTTAGCTACCTGACATTAATATTCTTTAAGCAAAGGTGTTTTTCCTGCCCCGGCGGTTTTGTTTTGCCTGTTATTTGTTGTTGTGGTTACTTAAAAGCGCTTTAAATAGCAACAAAGGGGAGCATTGGCTCCCCCATTTGTGTGTTTTTATTCCGCTGTGAAAGGTAGAAGGGCAATGTTTCGCGCCCTCTTTATCGCCGTGGTCAACAAGCGCTGATGCTTGGCGCAGTTTCCTGAAATACGGCGGGGTAATATTTTCCCCCGCTCGGTAATATATTTCTTCAAGCGCGGCACATCCTTGTAGTCTACGGAATCCGCCTTGTCCACACAAAAGCTGCAGATCCTTTTTTTGCCCCTGCGCCCTCGTTCACGTTTCAAAATCTTCCCCCCCTGCCAGGTTGTTAATGATGGTTTCTAAAAGGGTATGTCCTCTTCGTTAAATCTAACCTCGCTCCCAAACGCCGGGTTTTCATCACTGGACACTGCGCTACCGGCAGTTGTTCCGCTGCTGTCTTTGGGCCTGTCAAGAAAACGGACGTTTTCCGCTATTACCTCGGCGCTTTTTCTCCGAATACCCTGGCTGTCTTCATA
>JALHFC010000040.1 GCA_022839445.1 Pelotomaculum sp. | reverse complement strand
TTTTATTGCCGCTTGAGGGGAAGTGTAATTTGCCCGGACCCCTGTTTTTTCAGTCTTTGCAGGGGGCGCCTCCCGCAAAGCGTCTTTTTTTACTTCTATATTTTCGAGTACTTTATTTGGGACACGCCGGCAATTTTCCTTTTCCTCCTCCTGGTTACGGACAATCTTCATCATCATGGCGGCCAGTGTATCCAAATCGATGGTTACCAGGTTTTCCTGAGTTTTGAATTGCGGGTTTTTTTCCTTTTTACCGGACGTGCCGGCAGCATCCCTTTCCACATCGCCCTGTATTGCTTTTTTCCTCTCTTCGGCAAAATCGCCCGCTCTTGCCTCTTGCCGGTCTATTACCTGATTTGATTGCTCTCTAACTCCAACTGCTTTATCCCCCGTCCCATCCTCTACAGGTATAGCTACGGGCACAGTGACCGGGCATTTGACAAACCCTTGAATCCTTGTCAACTCTACGGCAATCTCACCCTCAACCTGGACTCCGATCCATTTTGCATCAGATACCACACTTTTCATTTGATCGAAAAATTTTAAGTTGACTGGTTTCCCTTCCCCGGCGCGGGCACGTAGCGGCCGACTGAAATAAGAACGCACTTCTATTGTTTCCGGCAAGATATCCCGTATCCCGATCTCTTTTACAGAAATATTTTCGCAAAATGTGCGGCTGATTACCACCGTATCATATGATGACGCACTCTGGTTTTCTCCTTTCTGATAGCAAAGAATAACGTCATATTTACCGAAAAGCAAGATTGTCTTTTCTAATGTCGATAGATGATTAAATATATATATATTAGCAATTTTACAGGCCACTGGTTGGCCATCTAAGGAAACGTTAAAAGCAGACCGGAAATCTTTCTTTGCGTCTACAATTGTTTGTTTAGACACTGTTTCCCCCTCTTTTCCTCTAAATTCTTTGGATAAAAATCTTAAAAAGGGAGGTTATCCCCCCCCTTTTTTTAGTACACAGCGGCAACCTGCCGCCTCACAACCTTGGTTTACCTCAGCGGCGCTTGATAGTTGGCTTCACAGGTGGCTTTCCAAAGCACTTTTCCATACACGGATTAACCAGTATTTGATTTAAATCTTGCTCGCACAACCCGAACATTTTATAATATTCCAGGACGTTGTCAGGCGCCGCCGGATACCGGACATCCGGCTTAGGAATAGAATTACCGCCTCGTAATGTTTCTTTTTTTAATTTCATAAAAAAACCCCTTGCCATCAAATTTTGTTAGCTTCCTGCTTTTGGTTATTATATACAACCAAGGGCGCCGGTGTTACAAAATTCTAGCAAGGGTTCTTGTTTTTTATAAATTAATTAAGATTGAACAAAAATCTCCACAACCAGCACATAAGTACCCTGTTGAACAACGGCTACTCCTACCTTGTTATAGACGGGATTTAACATGATTTCCCGGTGGCCGCTCGTACTGTTTAAGAGCAGCATGTGCGCTTTGTAGACATCTCCTGCCTTGCACAAGTTCTCACCGGCGCTGCGGAAGCTAACGCCGAATTTTACTAGCATTTGACCGGGAGTGCCATATGTGGGCGAAACATGGCCGAAATAATTATTTTCCTGCATATCACGGGCTTTCAGCCGGGCTAGCTCCACCAATTTCATGTCAATTTCAACGGGCCTTAACCCTTCATTGTTGCGGGAGCCGTTAATTAAATCAAACAGCCTTGTTTCAGAAGCAGTCAGCCCATCAGGGACTCCCGGAAGTTGCGGCGCGGGCTGTACAGGCGGCTGTACAGGCGGAGTCTCCGGAGGCGCTTCCGGGGCCGGTGAAGTTGGATTATTTGAATAATAGACCGGCGTGGTTTTCTTGTTTAAAATCGCGTTATAATAATCATTTATCGTGCTTACCGGCTGGCTTGCCGGGTAATTGACAGGCGGCGTTACCGGCTGTGACGGTGTTTGCTGCTCAGGAGGGTTTACAGGAGGTGTCTGCGGTACCGGTGGCGCCGGGTTGTTTGAATAATAGACCGGCGTGGTTTTCTTGTTTAGGATCGAGTTATAATAATCATTTATAGCGCTATTCGGTAACAATGCTGAATGTGCATCGGCGGCAATGAAACCTGTGAAAAAACAAAATACTAATGTTGCAACAATACTTTTAAACAATAACCGCTTCAATAAACATCCCCACCTTTTTATTTTATTAGATAATATTGTAAACCAAGGCATCTTAAATCACAAACCACCAAACTTGTCCAAATAAATGGTATATATAAAAGACATTGTAAAATAAGCCTGTTGAATGCGTTTGAATAATATTTCAATATATTGGGTGGTTTTGTAAACACGGTCTGCACTCCACATACCTGAAGGCAGGGGGTTTCCCGGGCAATTAAACCGAAGTCCGTTAAACCGGAGTCCGTTTCCGGTATCGGAGTATGATCCCAAGTTTAAAAGCTATGCCACTAGCCCGTCCCAAACCAAAGCATATTGTCCAGGCTGGTGGGCTTTTTAATCTTTTCTTAAAATGAAAGTTCCAAACCCGAGGTGCTCGCGGTTTTGTAAAACTAGCCTCATGTATTGCTTGAGAGCTGTTTTAAGCTTCCTGTCGGTAAATATATCCTGAGAAACAACCTGATATGGATCGAAGTGAAGCATTTCTTTAATGCCATCCAAAAATCCTGGATATCTATTTTCCTTCGCTGAAACCCTGCTAAACCCGGCCCGGTCAAAATGCCCAAGCCACTCATTAAAAGACGGGACCTGGGGAAGACCGCATAATGCCGTTAAATGCTCTTTTGCAAACACGGGGAGCGTTTCAGCAACCACTAACTCAATAGCGGCCAAAAACCCTTTTTTCTTTAAAACTCGGTAACATTCTTTTAAAGCTTCCTGAACAGGCAAAAATACCAGCACGGATTCTATTAATATCATATCCGCGACTTCATCCCGGAAAGGCATATCCAGGACATCGCCAGTCAAGAAATGTACTTCCGCCCCTTCCCGGGCAGCCCTTGATTTTGCCTTGGCTATCATTTTTTCAGAGTTGTCAAGGCCAAAAACATGCGCGCAGTAAGTTTTCGCCAAATAACAGGCAGTCCGCCCTGTACCGCAGCCTATATCCAGGACAATATCTTCTTGGGAAACAATAAAATTACGCAATAGTTTAAGCGTATGAGAGAATCCGCCCGGATGCAAATTTCCTTTGCCCAGGGCAGCAATCGCTTCCAGATATGAACTCATTCATCTAATCCCTTTCCGTTATTCTAACTTATATTCCGTACATTCTATGTGGTAAACCGGCTCCGGGTTACTAAAGCCGGTTTCCTGCCGGGAATTCATATAATAAAATAGGCCGGCAAACCCGTAAAAAGGTTTGCCGGCCTTGGCTTTGGTAAATCAACTTATCCAACGGCCTAAAACAAACATCATGCTAATTACTGAAAACATGAAAACAGTGATGATCGAGTAAACCGTAACCAGGCTATGTTTATGAAGCAAACAGGCAAGCGTAATATACCCCGGGAACAAAATAATAATATACCTGGGCATACCAAGGGGCAAATTATCCACTACAGATGAGAAAGGGATTAAAAACCCCAGCACAAGAAAGATTAACAGTGATTTGTCTTGAATGTACCTAAAACTCCCTGCCACCAGACACAAAAACAATAAAGCCATACCGGATTCAAAAAGGCTATAAAAGTTACTGTTATAGAAAAAAAGGGACAAGTTTAAAAACTGCCCGGCACCGGGATATTTAAAATGCCGGAAGCCCCAGTATTCCCTGTTTAGTGAATGTGAAAAAGCCAGTGGATCTCCGGTGGATACCCATAATACCGCCATAAAAATAAATAGCGAAGCCGGGATCAACAGCAAAGAAAGGGCTTTCTTAAAATCAATCTTGTTGCCGTTCTCCTGATAATGGTAATATAAGAGAGCTAAAAACAACACTACGCCGATATTTCTAGTCAAGGTGGCGCAAGCGCCTAAAATTATCGCTACCATCCAGCGCTTACGCCTGGCAAAATAAAAAGCCCCTATGGAAAAGGCGAGAAAAGGCGCCTCGGTATAAATTGACGAGAAAAATATTGCCGTCGGAAAAAAAAGCATCGCAAACACGGTTGTAAGGGCGATTTTTTCTTCGTAGTCCTCTTTGACCAGGCGGTATAGAAAAAAGCATGCAATTAAGAGGGCCACATTTGAAATGAGGAATCCTGCCAGCGCACCGTTGCCTGTGAGCGGAGTCAAGAGGCGAATCATAAACGGAAATAAGGGAAAAAATGGGGCGCTGTCAAAATCATACCCCTGCCCCGCTATCCTTAAAAACCAACCTGCGTCCCAATGGATCAACGAATCCAGCAGCACGTTCTGGTGCACATTTTCAACTGCGGCGGGCAGTAATGGATCGAGAATATCCCTCGTGAACCAAACCACAAAAACAATGAGAACCTTATTCAATATGTAAAGGTAGCCGACACGCTTCAAGTCCTCCAATGGTCCTACCCTCCTGTTGTCTTGGCTACCATCTTGCCTTTACGAAAGACCCATAATTTACTGAGGGTGAAATTAAATACAAACGCAACAAAAGTAGCAAGGAATAGAGCCATACCATGATTAAAATTCATATTTAAGAATATGTAAATAGAAAAGCTGTTTAAACCAAGGCCCATCGCATTTACCAAAGCGAACTTGGCAAACCTCCCCCCTTCGTTTTCCCGCGGGCTGTCTTTGAAGGTCCAAAGACGGTTTAAAAAAAAGCTGTTAACGATCCCGCAAAAATAGCTAAATCCCTTGGCTACGGAGTAAAACATAACACTCTCGGCCGGGAATGCTTTTAAGACGATAAAGTATATAGACCAGTCGATAAATGTGTTAACACAACCTACTAAGGCAAATTTACACACCTGAAATATGTTTTTCATGCTGCCTCCTTTAAACATTATTCTATTTTATCTTCCGACATACATTACCTGGAAAAGTTACTTTTTAGTTTAAACAATTCTACAAATGCCTTAAGTATAACGGAAAGTTTGGCGCCTGTTTGCACCCCGGCCAACCGCGGGTAGTGATTTACACCCACTTCAGTAATGGTGTAGCCCTTTTCCTTTGCTTTAGCCAGTACCTCCGTATCAATCAACGCCCCTTGGGATGTAAGTGTGATGTCGTCAAATATTTTTCTCCTGTACAACTTGAAGGCGGAATCAACATCCGAAACCTTGAGCCCAAAAAGGCTGTTGACCAGGGCGCCCCACAAAAAGGCGTTTACCTTGCGAATAAAGGGATCCCTTCTCTTGATCCGGTAACCGGACACAATGTCGTACTTTTCAATATAGGGCAAAAGTTTTGTTATTTCCTCTATCTTGAACTGGCCATCCCCATCGGTATAAAAAACCAGCTCTTTGGTAGCGTTCTTAAACCCGCTTTGCAATGCGCCCCCATACCCTTTATTCACCTCATGATGGACCACCCGGACTTGCGGGTATTCTTTGGCCAGGCGTTCGGCGACCTCAGGTGTGCGGTCCCTGCTCCCGTCGTTAACAATGATTATTTCATAATCGTCGGAAACCCGGGCGGCAACGGACAAAGCCTCTCTAGTCACCCTTTCAATATTTTGCTCTTCGTTATAACAAGGAAAAAAAAATGTGATCGGGTATTTTTTCATAGCTCTCTCCATTCCCTAAACATCTAGTAATTAAGCCACATATTACCTTCGACGCAATCGCTCAGCATCCTTCTTACAAACCAACTTAATGCTCTTTTATTCTAAGTTTAATGTTTTTGATAATTTTTTATACAAGGCTTTGTTTAAAAACAACAAGTAATGCAAATTAATGTATATGGTTGCCCGGCTGCGTCAATAATATAGCTACACCAATATGAGGAGGGTATTTTATGAATTCCGGTAAAAAAGAGAGGAACAAGCCTCCCGCAACTGTTATTCCTCCGGTTGAAGATGGCTGCGATACCTGTTCCGAAGCAGAAGAAGGTTTATGCCCCAAGTCCGACGTTTCTGAGGAAGACAACACATCTTGTTAAAAGAGAGACCTTTATATAAAGGTCTCTCTTTTTTATTTAAAAAGCTTTTAAGGGGTTGCAAGCGCATTGATCTAATGCTATTATTTGTTTTACTTGAACTATTTTATTATTTTAGGGGTGATGTGGTCATGAATTACCAGAAAAAAGAATATTCCCGCGACTACAGGGTGAACATCCTTAAAGGCGGTAAAATTATCGGTATCGAAATTACATGCTGCGGCAAACATATCGGTGAAATGCGTTTCCTTGACGGTGAAAGCAAAATATGCCCGTTTTGCGGCACATTACATTCAATAAAAATCCAGCATAATCACTTCCATATCCGTCCTACCGAACCTGCCATAAAAAATGATGATAAGGAAGCCGGTTTGGAAAACGCAAAATGACTTGCTTTTGAATATTGATTTTTACGGCAAATTATGATTTAGCCCCCTTTTTTGCGCCGGGCGTATGGGCAATCAGTGTGCCGGTAACGGCCATATTACATAAAGCCCCCAGGGGGCTTAGGTTCTGTCCTGATAAAGTGGGCGCCGGATAATCAAAATCATCTTTTTTTTTAAGGGGACACATCTGCCTGTTGACACGAGCTGGAACAATTGATACACTTAAATTCACATATTAAATAAAGTGCTCTTATCCGGAGCGGTGGAGGGACTGGCCCAATGAAGCCCGGCAACCGTTGGAAAAACCTTATTTTCCAAAATGGTGCTAATTCCTGCAGGAGATACTGTCTTCTGGCAGATAAGAGGAACGGCGATTATTCGCGGGCCTCTTCTGTTGCTGAAGAGGCCTTCTATTTACCGGGGCTACAAGAGCACTACGCGGGAGGTATTAAAAACAATGGCAATCAAAAAAACCTATGCCGAAATCAATGCGAGAATCCAGTCTGGTAAGGCCGTAGTGCTGACTGCGGAAGAAGTAATCTCACTGGTGGAGGAAAAAGGAGTTGCTGAAGCGTCCCGGCAGGTAGACGTGGTAACTACCGGGACATTTGGCGCGATGTGCTCATCCGGCGTTTTCCTGAACTTTGGCCACGCGAAGCCGCGGATCAGGATGCAAAAAGTATGGCTTAACGGCGTCCCGGCTTATTCCGGCATCGCGGCGGTCGACGCCTATCTGGGCGCTACCGAACTCCCGGAAAATGACCCGTGTAACAGCAGCTATCCTGGTGAATTCCTTTACGGCGGCGGGCATGTAATAGAGGATCTGCTGGATCGTAAACCAATTAGGCTGGAGGCCGTTTCCTACGGTACGGATTGTTACCCGCGCCGGGAGCTTGACACAGTAATCACCTTGGACGACATTAACGAAGCGACGCTTTTTAACCCAAGAAATGCCTACCAGAACTACAATTGCGCGGTTAACCTGAGTGACCGGACCATTTATACTTATATGGGTGTTTTAAAGCCCGACCTGGGCAACGCTCATTACAGCACCGCCGGGCAACTCAGCCCGCTTTTAAATGACCCGTATTTTATGACTACCGGTATTGGCACCAGGATTTTCCTGGGGGGCGGGATCGGCTATGTGGCCTGGAACGGAACGCAACACTTCCCCGCTGTCCAAGAGGACTCTGAGGGCAATTGCTTTGGACCTGCCGGCGGCACGCTGTCAGTCATCGGGGATCTAAAGCAAATGAAACCCGGCTGGTTGGTTGGAGCAAGCTACCTGGGTTATGGCGCTACACTTATAGTGGGCTTAGGTATTCCAATCCCTATCCTTAACGAGGAGGTAATGCGCTGCGTGTCGGTCAGTGACCGTGATCTCTACGCCCCTATCGTTGACTACAGCGAAGCCTATAGCCGGCGCATTCCCGGCAACCTCGGCTATGTCAGCTATGCGGAGCTTAAAACCGGAAAAATAACCGTAAACGGCAAAGAGCTACCTACAGCTCCCCTGTCCAGCTACCCCAAAGCCAGGGAGATAGCTCTAACTTTAAAAGATTGGATCTGCAAAGGTGATTTCCTTCTTACTGAACCGGTAAAGCCACTCCCGTCATGTAAGGACGGCATTACGGCAAAAGCATTGGAGATTAAGAGGACTTAGGCAACTAAAATTTGTTGTTCTTAAAGGAAATTATGCTTTCTTAAAATTGTGGATTAAGTGTAGAATAATTGCATGAAAACAAGTGGTAATGGTAAGAGAAGGACTACGAGGATAGGTGAGGCTGCCCTCGGTTCATTATGCGGTTAACTTA
>JALHFC010000039.1:15528-16800 GCA_022839445.1 Pelotomaculum sp. | reverse complement strand
ATAATATTATATCTACTCATACCAAATTATAATGCCCATTAAAACCCTTTGTCAATCATAATAGCTTTTAATCTCCTTTTAGCGCCAGTAAATCTTTAACGACTTCCCCGGCCATAATTAAACCGGCAACAGGTGGCACAAAAGATGTGCTTCCAATAAATCCATGATCCGCTGTCTTTTGGACCTTATATGGTTTCTCTGTAGAGTAGACTACCTTCACACCCTTATCTATACCAGCGTCTTTTAGTTTCCTGCGGACAACCCTGGCCAGTGGACAGATTGAGGTGCAAGATATATCCGAAACCTTAAATTTACCTGGATCAAGCCTGTTTCCGGCGCCCATGGAGGAAATTACAGGAATACCGTTTTTTATGGCATATACTATTAGATCCACCTTTGCCGCAATATCATCAATAGCGTCGACCAGATAGTCCAAGCCGGGCGGCACCAGTTTTTCCCCTACTCCCGGCTTACACTAGCGCCTGGATTGATCTGCCTGATCCTTTCCGCCATCAGTTCGGTTTTAAACCTGCCGGTTGTCCCTGTAAGGGCGTGAATTTGCCTGTTGATATTGGTTATGTCTACAGTATCGTAATCCACAAGATAAAACACCCCGGTACCGGCCCTGGCGAGGCCTTCCACCGCATAAGAGCCAACGCCGCCAAGACCAAATACCGCTACCTTGCTCCGGCTCAACCTGGCCAATCCATCCTGTCCTATTAACATGGCAGTACGGGAAAAGCGCTCCGGCATCCTTTTGCCCCCACAAATTAAAAGGCTTCCAGCTAACGGCTTTAAACAGCCGATTACTGAAAACCCGTTAGTTTAAACCAAAATAGATACCCCACTGATGCCGTGACCCCCAAAAGTTTGAACCTGCTCTCACAGGTGGGTGTCCTCCTGGGTGTTTTTTGTATCCTCATCTGGGAGGCATGCAAGCTGCATCCAGAGCCCGGACTCCCATATCTACGGTGTTGGCTCAAAACTTCAAGGTAGACCACGAACATAGTAGGGCTTTCATTTACTACGTTTATGTTATCACAATGCCAGGTTGTTTGGCAAGTGAATTAATGTAGTGTCAAACAGTCAATCTTTGGACCGGCGCAATTATTATTTTATCTTCTTTGCGTCGGTCTTGATATGCAGTTCCTTAAGTTGGGCCGGCGCGACGAAATCAGGCGCCTGAGTCATCAGGTCGGTTGCGCTCTGTGTTTTAGGGAAGGCTATAATATCTCTAATTGTTTTCTTCCCGGCCAGAAGCATAATTAGCCG
>JALHFC010000039.1:1317-15521 GCA_022839445.1 Pelotomaculum sp. | reverse complement strand
CTTTCAATAAGCGGAATATCAGCTTCCCCCGGCGAAGTAAAAGGGTGGTGCATGGCAGTGTAGCGTCCTTCTTCCTGGTCATATTCCAGCAAGGGAAAATCTACCACCCAAAGAAAGTTCCAAAGATCTTCCGGGATCAGATTAAGGAGTTCACCAAGATGGAGCCGCAACGCCCCTAACGAATTGGCCACAATCTCCGGCTTGTCGGCGACAAAAAGCAAAAGGTCCCCGGGCTCCGCCTTCAACCTTTCCAGAATAGCGGATAACTCCTGATCGCTGAAAAACTTGGCGATGACCGACTTAACCCCGTCTTCAGTCACGACAAAGTAGGCCAGTCCCTTAGCTTTGTACACCGCAGCAAAGGCGGTGAGGTCCTCTATTTCTTTCCGGCTGAAGCTCCCGCAACCTTTAGCGTTGATTCCCTTGACTTGCCCTCCGGTAGAGATCACAGATGAGAAAACCTTAAACCCACAACCGGAGGCAATGTCCGATATGTCGGCCAACTCCATTCCAAAGCGGGTATCCGGCTTGTCGGAACCGTAACGGTCCAGCGCCTCGCGATAGGATAGGCGGGGAAATGACCTCGGGATTTCCAGCCCGGCAGTTTCCCGGCACAACCTTCCGATCATGTCTTCCATCAGTTCCAGGACATCATCGACATCCACAAACGACATCTCAATATCGACCTGGGTAAATTCCGGCTGGCGGTCGGCCCTTAAGTCCTCATCCCGGAAGCAGCGGACGATTTGATAATATTTGTCCAGACCGGCCACCATCAAGATCTGCTTAAAAAGCTGGGGCGACTGGGGCAGGGCATAAAATTTTCCGGGGTTGAGCCGGCTTGGCACCAAGTAGTCCCGGGCGCCTTCCGGTGTGCTTTTGGTCAGCACCGGGGTTTCTATTTCTAAAAAACCGTTTTCGTCTAGAAAATTCCGGATCGACTTGGCAGCCCGGTGACGCAGGAAAAGCGCCTCCTGCATTTCCGGCCGACGCAAATCGAGGTAGCGGTAGCGTAGCCGCAGGTTCTCGTCCACATCCACATTATCCTCTATGTAAAATGGTGGCGTCTTGGCCCGGTTCAAGATACGCAGCTCGCTTGCCAGTACCTCTACCTCACCGGTGGCCAGGTTGGGGTTTGCGGTTCCTTCCGGGCGCATCCGGACAACGCCCCGCACAGCTAGGACATACTCGCTGCGCGTCTCCTCAGCTTTCAAAAACGCGTCTTCGTGCAGGTCCGGGCTAAATACCACCTGCGCTAGCCCGGTCCGGTCCCTCAAATCGACAAAAATCAAACCGCCGTGGTCCCGCCTCCGCTGCACCCAACCCATTAGCACCACCTGCTCACCAGCATGCGAAATCCTTAATTCGCCACAATAATGGCTACGTTTAAGCCCTTTCATAAAATCAATCATTTTTAACATCTCTCCCCATAAAACATTTACATTTACTTGCCTTAGCGCCATATCCCCCCGCCAAACATAACTACAGTTGTTTTAAACATAAATATTCAACAATCCCGCCAAACACCACGGCCTCCTGCGCCCCTGTACTCATGTCCCTTACCAGGGCGACACCTTGCTTTAACTCCTCCTCACCTACGATTACCGCAAACCTGGCGCCGGCTTTTGCCGCATATTTCATTTGCGCTTTCAGGCTGCGGTTCATGTAATCTTTATCGGCTGACAGCCCGGCGGAACGAAGGCCAAAGAGCAATTTAAACGCCTCGGTGGACGTAGCCTGCCCGGCGGTTACCACAAAAACATCCTTCCCAGGCGTTCCAGGCGTTTCAATCCCTTGCCTCTCCATCAACAGAATTATTCGCTCCATCCCCAGGGCGTAACCAATCCCCGGCGTAGGAGGCCCGCCACAGGTTTCCACCAGCCTATTATAACGCCCGCCACCGCCGATGGAACTCTGGGCGCCGATGTCCGAAGCCATTATTTCGAATGCGGTGTGGGTGTAATAATCCAGCCCCCGCACCAAGCAGCTGTCTACAATGTAAGAAAGGTTAAGCAAATCCAGGTGCTTTTTAACCTGCTCAAAGTGGCCGGCGCAGCCATCACACAGGCAGTCGATTGTTGTGGGCGCGCCCGCCCCGGCCTCTTTGCACCGCTTTTCCTTGCAATCCAGGATCCGCATGGGGTTTTTTTCAAACCTGTCCCGGCAGTTTTTGCACAAGTTATCCAACCGCGGCCGGAAAAAGTCCTGCAATCTCCGGCGCAACACTATACGGCAAGCCGGACAACCGACACTGTTAACACGCAACTCCAGATTGCGCAAACCCAGCCTGGCAAACAGATCCATAGCCATAGCCATGACTTCGGCATCCACAGCCGGGTCATGGGAACCAAAGACCTCCACGCCAAACTGGTGAAACTGCCGGAAGCGCCCGGACTGGGGCCGGTCATAGCGGAACATCGGCCCGGTATAAAATAGCTTTACCGGCTGGGGCCCGGCGTACAGCCTGTCTTCCAAATAGGCCCTTACTACAGGTGCAGTGCCTTCCGGCCTCAAGGTGATGCTGCGCTCCCCCCGATCGTTAAATGTGTACATCTCTTTTTCGACAATATCAGTGGTATCGCCCACCCCGCGCAAAAAAAGCTCCGTATGTTCAAAGATAGGCGTCCTAATCTCAGAAAAACCATATTCACTGCAGATGCGGCAGATTTGCCCCTCAAGGTACTGCCACTTCTCCACATCCCCCGGCAAAATATCATTTGTGCCACGTGGCCGCGTAGTAAGCATAAAATCATCTCCTAAACAAAAACCGCCCATGGCATGCGTAAGCATTGCCAGGGACGGATAATTGTATCCGTGGTGCCACCCTTCTTTAGAAAACCAAAAAACTTGATTCACACTTTTAAAACCTGTAACGGAGGTTGCCGGGCCGGCCTACTGACACATATGCGCTTTCGGTGGCCACTCCCGGGTGTTTTTCAGCGCCTGTCCATGAGAAAGGCTTTCAATCAGCGACCTCTCATCCCTGCCTTGAACAACTGCGCTTACTCGTCCCAATCATCGTTTTTAAATTTTGCTCCCTTTTGTCCTGACAAACATTTTATGCAAAACAACGGCTTTTGTCAAATCAAAGAATAATCGTTCTTTATCCTGGATCTAGGCAGCCGGACAATACAGGATGGCTAGCCTTCTACCTTAATACAGCAACCGGCAAGATAAATAAAAGCGCCCTCTAGTCAAGGAGGCGCTTTTGTTTTTTACCTGAGAAACGGGTTGTAGCGTCTTTCCTCGCCGATTGAAGTCCTAGGGCCATGTCCGGGAAAGACCTTTGTTTCCGGTGGGTACTTTAGCAGCCTGTTTTTTATTGATGCAATCAGTTGCTTATGGCTCCCCCCCGGAAAATCCGATCTCCCTACCGAACCGGCAAAAAGGGTGTCGCCGGTAATAAGGATATCCTGTCCGCACACGAGGCTGATGCCGCCTTTCGTGTGGCCGGGCGTGTGAAGCACCTCCAAATCGTGGTTCCCGACTTTTATTATGTCCCCGTCTTGCAGCAGGCGGTCGGCTGGTTTTGATTCCAACATAGGCCCGACGTAAACAGACAGGTTTTTGTTGTAGTCGGTAAGCATGTCGGCGTCCTCGGCGTGAATGAGTACCTGCGCGCCGGTTGCTTCCTGCACCTCGGCAAGAGCCCCGATGTGATCGACGTGGCCATGTGTGAGAATAATGGTGCGCACATTCAGGCCAAGGTCTTCCACCTTTTTCAAAATCCTTTTTGCATCCGCGCCGGGGTCCACAATGGCGCCCTCTTTTGTTTCCCGGCACCCGATGATATAACAGTTTGAATCCATAGCGCCTACCGAGAGCCCTTGAAAAATCATTGTTACCAGTCCTCCGTTTTAAAAGTTCTTTTTGCTGTCCAGCAGAAGAGTAACCGGACCGTCGTTAATTATTTCCACCGTCATATGTTCCCTAAAACAACCGGTTGCCACATTTAAACCTAGTTTTACCATTTCCCTCACAAAAACATTATAAAGGCCCCTCGCTTCCTCCGGCGGCGCCGCTCCGGAAAACCCCGGCCGCCTGCCTTTACGGCAATCACCATAAAGTGTAAACTGGGATACCACCAAAAGCGATCCCCCGGCATCCAGAAGGGAAAGGTTCATTTTGCCCTGCTCATCTTCAAATATCCTCAGACCGGCGATTTTGCCGGCTAGATAAACGGCGTCATCCCGGGTGTCGCCGTTCCCGACGCCCAAAAGCACAACCAAACCGGGCCCGGTGGCGCCCACCAACCTGTCTTCCACCGTTACCGATCCCCTGGTAACCCTTTGCACCACCGCCCGCAAAAACGTTGCACCCCCAAATGGTTAAACAGTCTTTAAAGGCCGGTCGCACTGCTAACCCGCCTTACATCATAGACATCTTTAACCCGCCTGATTTTGCCCATAATAGACGTCAGTTGATCCATATTTCTCATTTCCAGCACCAGCCCGATTACAGCATCGCCGTCTTTCTTGCCCCTGGCGGTGACCCAGTTGGCGCTTATTTTCATCTCCATTAGAATGGCCATCACATCGCTTAAAAAGCCGGCGCGATCCATGCCGTTTATCTCTAGCTTGACCTGGAACGGCTCCGTAAACTCCTTATCCCATGCTACTTCTACCAGCCTTTCTTGTTCATCCCGCTGATAGATCAGGATATTCCTGCAGTCGGTGCGGTGAATTGATATGCCCCGCCCACGGGTAATATATCCGGCAATAGGGTCGCCGGGAACAGGGTTGCAGCAGTGGGACAACCTGACTAGAAGGTTGTCGATACCTTTTACCCGGATCCCCTGGGTAGGCTTACCCCACCTGACAGCAGGCCTGGTTTCGGTTTTCAAAACTTGGGCTTCCTCGGCCAGTAAGCCTTTTTTTTCTGTTTTAGCCTCTTCCAATTTAATTTTAATAAGTATGTTATTGGGAGTAATTTGCCCGTCGCCTATAGCCGCATAAAGATCTTCCAAGCCTGAAAAGTTAAACCTTTTGCCGATTTCGAGCAATTTCTCATATTTAATTAAATCCTGCTCTATTCCCTGCTTCCTGGCCTCACGGTCCAGGATCTCTTTTCCTTTGAGGATGTTTTCTTCCCGCTGCTCTTTTTTAAACCACTGCCTTATTTTCGTTTTGGCATGTGAAGTTTTAGCCAGGTTTAGCCAGTCCCGGCTCGGGCCGCTGTTCTTTAAATTCAGGACCTCAACTATATCCCCGTTTTTTAGCATGTATTCTAACGGCACAATCCGGCCGTTGACTTTGGCGCCTACACAGTGGTGACCAACATCGGTGTGAATCCGGTAGGCAAAATCCAGCGGTCCGGCGCCCGCGGGCAACTCGATCACGTCTCCTTTGGGCGAAAACACAAAAACAGCATCCTCAAAAAGATCTATTTTTAGGCCTTCCATAAACTCCCTGGCATCTCTCAAATCATGCTGCCATTCCAGGAGTTGACGCAACCAGGCCAGCTTTTTGTCAAATTCGCGATCTCCCCGCCCGCCTTCCTTGTAACGCCAGTGGGCCGCGATCCCGTACTCTGCCGTCCGGTGCATTTCCTTGGTGCGGATCTGGATCTCCAGCGGCTCACCCTGCGGGCCGATTACCGTTGTATGAATAGACTGGTACATATTTGACTTGGGCATGGCGACAAAATCTTTAAAACGTCCCGGGATAGGAGTCCACATGGTATGGACGGTACCAAGCGTGGCATAACAGTCACGCACACCATTTTTTCATAAATGCTGAGTAAGTGTTTCGGCCGTCCTTGAATATCGGCCGCAATACCCATAGCCGCCAGCTTATCTGTAAGGATTGAGATCACCAGATGGATGTATTCCTCCCGCTTATCACGTGTTTTTGCTATCTTTTCCACCAGGTTAAAATAATTGTCCGGATCTTTAAAGCGAAAAGAGAGGTCTTCCATTTCCCATTTGATCCTGTAAATCCCCAGGCGATGCGCCAGCGGCGCAAATATTTCCAGGGTCTCCTTGGCTATTTCTACCTGCTTGGGTGCGTGTCGGTATTTCAATGTGCGCAAATTATGTAAGCGGTCGGCCAGCTTAATCAAGATCACCCGTATATCCTTGGCCATAGCCAGAAACATTTTGCGCAGGTTTTCCGCCTGCTGTTCCTCTTTGGATTTATATTCAATCCTGCTTAGTTTGGTAACCCCATCCACCAGGAGGGCCACTTCTTTTCCAAATTCTTGTTCGATCTCTTGTAAAGTTATACCGGTATCTTCCACCACATCATGCAGCAGGCCGGCCATTATCGTTTCCTGGTCAAGCTCCAACTCCGCCAGTATTTTGGCCACTTCCAAGGGATGAATAATAAAAGGCTCTCCGGAAAACCGCTTTTGTTCCCGGTGAGCTTCCGACGCGTATTCAAAAGCGGCTTTAATAGCAGGTAAGTCCGCCCTGGGGTTGTAAGCCATGATCTTTTGCAATAATACTTCGACACAAGGCAAATCATCCACCTTCAGGGGCAACGCAACTACACCCTTACCTTCCAGTTCAACTAAATTAACCTGTAAAGGCGGCGCAAAGTCAGAAGTAATATTGGCGGGGTTACTCATAAATAATCATTTCCCTTAAATCCACGGCCAACACCGCAGACGGATTTTTAACTCTCGCCCGTTGCAATCAAGTAATATTGTATCATAACTTTATCTTTTAACCTAAAACACGGGGCATGGAAGGCCCGCTGGCAACCGGCGCCCTTAAGGGGCTATTATTTCCAGCAATTCAGACACGGAGCCGGATAGTAATACTTTCATTAAAGCAGTTGAATCCTTTTTAACCTTGTGCAGATATCTATAGGTATTTGCTTCCTGCAAACTCCTTTTTTCCGGTGGGGCAGGAAGAAGCGCCACCCGCAAAATATTCCCGTCGCTCCTGGCGGTTAACAAACCCAGTTCCCCCAGTATCTTAACGGCAATCCTGACGGTATAAGCGCGGGAGTGCGGAAAACCCTCGCCTGCCAGCACATGGGCCGTCCGGGCGGGATCTAAGTTGAACTGCACACCGTTTTTTTGCCCCCGGCGCAGGTATGTATAAAAAGTAGCCAGACATTCCCTTTCGGGCGCCATAGATTCCAGGCTATCCAGGTTATCTTCCATGTCTTCAGGTCCAAAAAACAGGTACAGCCTGCCACCTGGCGGCAAAAAGTCCGCTACCCGCCGGATTGTATCCAGACTATAAGGAATGTGATATAATAGCGCCTGTCGCGCTGCCGTCCCAACGGCGCCCGCCACGGCAGGAGTTGCAACTAGGACCTTTAAATCTCCGGTCCCGAACATGGATGCGATTTTGGATATTACCTCCCCAGGGGTAAATCTGTGACAAAAGGCAACTTTACCCCTCAGGGATGGTCCGGACAGGTGCAAGTGATGGGCAAGTTCTATAGCCTGGCAGCCACATGAGGCAATTACCAGGGTTGGCGAGCCTTCACAAGCACTAGTCAAACGCTCGGCCCGGTTCCCTAAAGAGCGGCAGTCAATTAACTCGACATCACGTTTTGGGTTAAACAATTCCATATTGTCATCCCGGTCACCATTTGATAAGCGCCAGAGTATGTCCGGGATAAATTCCGGGGTGAACAGTTTTTCTTGGTATTCTGCCAAATCTTCGGATGGATTAAGGCAGAGACTTTTTGAAAAGGAGTATTCTTTTATTTCAAGCGGGTTAATTATAGCCGGGAGACCCAGGTCTTTTACTTTTAGCTCGACATAACGTCTTCCGTTAAATTCATTAATACCCGGCACAAAGGCCAGGTCCACAGCCTCAGCCGTGGCCACGATTTCGGCATAGGCGCCTAGATTGAAACCGATACCGTCCAGTAACGAATTATTGCCACGCAATCGCAACTTCAGGTGAGCGGCCTCCTTGCCTACTCCCCTACTGTTAACAACCGTCGCATCACGACAACCGAGCAAGGGATCCGGGTTAGCATGACCAAAGGGCCTGAGCAAATCTAGCTCGTTTATCAGCTTCTCCGATACTTGACCCATTTCGATAATCCCGTCTAGATCAAGCCATGGGACCATCTCTTTATCACCGATTATTTTCCCGGCGTATGTGTTCAATTCCCGGCAAAATTCTTCGATTTTGCCCCGTTCGATGGTGAAGCCGGCAGCCTGGGCGTGCCCCCCGTAATTCAGGAGATGTTTATTGCATTTAACGAGCGCCTCGCAAATATTGAATCCCGGTATACTTCTTGCCGACCCCTTTCCTTCGCAGCCTTCCAGCGAAATCAGCAATACCGGACGGTACAGGCGGTTAAGCAAACGTGAAGCGACTATGCCGATCACACCCGGATGCCAGTTATCCGATGACAGAACCACTACACGGTCCTCACCCCGCTCCGGGTTTTCTTCCAGCATTTTAAGAGCCTCTTCGAAAACTGTGGATTCAATTTTTTGCCTGGCCTGATTGTATTTATTCAACTCGCCCGCCAGGTCCCGGGCCTCCCCTGCATTATCTGTCAGTAAGAGCCTTAACGCCAGATCCGGGTTACCGACCCTGCCGGCCGCATTCAGCCGGGGGGCAAGGCCAAAGCCTACGTCGTAAGGGCTTAATTCTTCCTTTTTAATGCCGCTGACTTCCATTAACGCCTGTATTCCGGGGCTTTTGGCATTCGCCAGCCTGAGCAAGCCGTGCTTGACCAGGATCCGGTTTTCCCCGCGAACAGGCACGATATCGGCTATCGTACCCAAGCAGGCCAGGTCCAGGTATTCCTGCCAGGCCCCGCTTCCCCTGCCGGCTGTCTCCAGAAGCGCCTGCGCCAGCTTCAGGGCGACACCCACGCCGGCCAGTTCCTTAAAGGGATATTTACAGTCATGCCTTTTGGGATCAACCACAGCAAAGGCTGCCGGAATCTCCGACTGTGGTTCGTGGTGGTCGGTTATAATCAGATCAAGCCCGTTTTCGCTTGCCCATAAGGCCTCTTCAAAGGCGCTTATACCACAGTCAACTGTAATAACCAGATCTATACCGTTTTCCCTTGCCTTCTTTAAAGGCTCCAGGTGCAGACCGTACCCTTCTTCCAGGCGGTTGGGGAGGTAGCATTCCACCTTCGTTCCAAGGCTCCGGAAAACATAAGTCAACAGCGCCGCAGATGTAATCCCGTCGGCGTCATAGTCACCGTAAATCATTATATTCTCCCCGGCCCGGACAGCTTTCAAAATCCTCGCCACCGCTTTCTTCATATCCTCCATTATCAGCGGGGAGTGCAGCCTTTCCAGTTCGCTGCCGAGAAAAGCGCGACCTTGTTCCGTCGTATAAATACCACGGTTGATCAATAACTGTGCCGTAACCGGTGAAATGGCAAGTTTGCTCGCCAGGATCCGGCTCAAAGCAGGGGCGGGACTTTTAACCCGCCATATTTTTTTATGACATTCAGGAAAACTTTTCATAGATAATTAGATTATAATCGACGCCGCCTGATTTTACAACGTTGGACTACCTAAAAAAACGCCGGCGAAATCTCTTTCACCGGCGCTGCGCAACAATAGTTTATTATTGGATCTCAGGCATATTGGACATTTGCGGTAGATCTTTCATAATCTCGTTCATATCGGTAACCTTTATTCCTGCCGGAAGTTGAAAAACATCAGCGGGAATTGGTCCGAAATTCATATTCTTATATTCTATTACAAATTTGCCAACATCCGGTTCGTTTGTCTCTATCTTGACCGGGACGCCATTATCTTCACGCACCCACATTTTCACAATTGACTTGCTGCCCTGATCAGCCACTTCAAGAACCTTGCATTTTACGCCATCATAAACCGTGGTTTCCAACACTTTCATCTTTGTGGCATCATACTCGCCTGAATAATCCCCGGGTGTCTTGGTAGGTTTCTTGCTTTTATCGGCAGTAAGCTTGATGGCGGTATCCTGATCCGGGATATAGGTAATTATGGTATTGGTCTCACCGTCATAAAATGTGATCGACTTTTGCCCTTCAACAACACCCTCTGTTTTTATTTTCTTGCCCTGCATCCAAACCTTGCCGTTTATCACACTGTCTTTCGCGGTGATGATAAAGTCATAGGTCATACTTTCTATTTGCTTGCCCTTGGACAAAAGGTCGGCTACGGACTCTTCTTTTGCAGACTTGACAGATGTCGGCTGATCCTGCGCCGACTTGCTACCGCAACCGGTCAAACTAAGACCGGACAGGACAATAGCTACAATCAAAATCAACGGTAAAAATTTTTTCATTCGCATCCCTCCATAAATTACTTGCAAACAATACTAACATTTTTTACTACCTGTTTCAATATCCAGTTTTGATAATTTCACTCACAGTTTCAATCGTTGTCGCATTTCAAATCATCCCTCTTGCATTCCTCGCAATTCTTTCCACACGGCTCGGTGTGGATCATGACATGCGCGTCATTAAATCTTTCTTTGATTTCATCTTCAATACGATCGCACAACGAGTGTACTTTGTTAATGGGCCAATCCCCGGGGACTACCAGGTGAAGATCTATGTAGCGCTGCGAGCCTGCTTTTCTGGTCCTTAGTTGGTGGAATTCTATAAATTCTTCAGAATATATTTTTATTATATCCTTTATTTCCTGTTCTTCAGATACAGGCAACGTCGCGTCAAGTATACTTGTCATAGAGTCACGGATCAAATCCACCGCCGCCTTGATTATCAGGAGGGCGATCGCCATTGCTATCAGCGGGTCTAAAATAACCAGGCCGGTCACTTTGATCGCAACAATTCCGGCAAAAACGCCAAGAGAAGTGTATACGTCGGTGCGCAGGTGCCACGCGTCCGCTGCAAGCGCCGGGGATTCGGTCTTGCGCGCTACCCGCATCAGTTCCCTGGATACAAAAAAGTTTACTATTGCGGAAATACCCATCACAGTGGCGCCCAGGCCTAGCGAGCGCACTTCTATCGCCCCGAAGAGCTTGGGGTAGGCGTTGGCAATAATCATAGCCGCCGCCCCCAGGATTAAGAGCGCTTCAATAATACTAGCCAGGTTTTCAAATTTTCCGTGACCATAAGTGTACCTGTCATCAGCCGGCTTTGAAGACTCTCTGACTGAATAGAAAGCTATGATGGCAGCAATCAAGTCTAAACCGGAGTGCATAGCCTCCGATATTACGCTTACGGAATTCATGGAGATACCGACGCCCAGCTTGCCGAGGGTCAGAACAGTATTCGAAGCTATGGACAGGCGCGCAGCTTTGATCTTCTCGTTCACACACCAGCACCCCAACTAAATTAAATAACCCGCACACTCATCCAAGAGACCAGATGAAATCCCACGGGTTAAACCGCTACCTCGCGGTCCGGTCATAACGACCAGCCTGGTTTAAAAAAAAGTATAACATAATACAGCCTGTACATACAACCGTTGTCCAGGCATTAATTTACATATAATGAATCGTTGGTCGATATGGCTACCCAGGCGCCCGCCGTTGTGGTAGAATAATACTAAGCTGTTTGGTAGACTTCAACAAAGAGGGTGGTTAGATTGATACCGGTTAGGGTTAAAGAAATTGCATATGATGTCATGATGAACCCGGTGGTGTTACTGATAGACGAAGATAATTTAAAGGCCTTACCCATCTGGGTGGGTCCTTTTGAAGCGCATGCCATCGCTATTGCACTACAAGGAATCCGACTTGACCGTCCAATAACACACGACCTGTTAAAAAATATTTGCGACCAGTTAGACGTAAGGTTGAGCATGGTAGTGATCAACGATATCAAAGAGAACACTTATTACGCGGAACTGCATATATGGCGCCATGACAGAAAAATGGTGATTGACTCGCGCCCCAGCGATGCTATCGCCCTCGCCCTACGCACCGAAACCCCAATTTACCTGAGTGAAAAGGTAGCCCAGAGCTTCCTGTCTATAAAAGACTTGTTCAGCGATGAACAGAACCCGGAATTGAAGGAACTGTTTGACCCGGACCACCAAAACGATCAAAAGAAATCGCTGCACTAGTCTTCCTAAAAACAATCACCCCATTTTAGCATAAAGGCTACTTAACGATTGTTACAGGGCAGTTTGCCAGCTGCAATACTTTGGAGCTGACACTGCCCAGGACTATCCCTTTTAGGCTGCCCATACCCCTACTACCAATAACAATAAGGTCAAAACCTTCATCATGCGCGAGGTCCACAATCACCTGGGCCGGGTTCCCTACTTTGACTACCCTGTCTACCTTGATTTTATTTTTATCAAATACCGCCATCGTCCTTTCCATGGCGTCCTGGACTTTTTCGTCAAAGAACACTTCGACTTCTTCCAAAATCACCGGGGTTTGCAGGGGGGAGTAATACTTCATTTTTTCAAGGATATCATTAACAACTAGGACGGTAACTTTTACATCCGGCGCCAAGGCAACTAATTCAGCCGCAAACCCGGCAGCTCGCAGGGCATTTTCCGACCCGTCCGAAGAAAGAAGCAGCTTTTTCACGGTTAAAAAACCTCCCTTTTATATTTCTTTGCGCTCCCACGAAGGAGCGCCCCGTATGGTTGTCCCCGTTTTCCCTGTATTTCTAAAATTATCTCTTAAACACAATTACCTGTCAACTAGCTGCAAGCAAGTTTTGCCGGAGGTGACATATCAAATATCACCACGTTCCGGGTGTGCTAAGGACCGGGGCAGCTAATTTGATTTACAACACCAGCAAAAAATACCTTACTATGATGGAGCGCTCTCGTCATCCACGCCGCGAAAATTTTTGTAAAACACCCCGTCGTCGCCGACCTCATAGGCAATGCTATCGACATCTTCGACCGCCCCCTTATCCTCGATATCGAAATCAGAGTAACCGTAGTACGAGCCGCCCCTGGACCACTCATCGGTAGTCTCACTGTAATGAGACACGTCCTGCCAGGCGTCCTCCCCGTCATATTCAACCGTTTCAGAGTCGCCGGCGCCCGTCCTGGCAAATGGAATACCCAGCACTTCTTCCTCAACTGGCCGTTCATTCCCATCGGGGAGTTCCTCTTCCACTTCTTTGCAGTTATGGCATTTCGTCGTTGACGGTATAGCCTCCAGTCTATCTACGGCTATGTCTTTGCCACACACGTCACAGACACCGTAAGTACCGCTTTCTATTTTCTCCAAAGCATTGTCTATAGCTTTAACGGTGATCATGGCGCTTTCCCGCAAAGCAAAGTCCTTGCTGCGCTCAAACATCTCCGAGCCGATATCCGCCGGGTGGTTGTCTATTGTTGAAAGCTCACTAATCGAATCCTTCATGGACACCCCTAACCCATCACCCTGGCCATCAATAAATTTTATGCGCCCGCTTAATTGTTCCCTTTCTTCCAATAGCTGTTGTTTAAACTTTATAAGCATTTCTTGCTGCACAATAACACCTCCCATTTATTACTTCTTATTGTTTAGATTTTTAGCTGCACCATCCTCACTATTTCTGCAATAAAACCGCCAATCCAGGGAAGGTTTAGCATAACTAGGTATTTTAGCAGGTACAGGACCAAAGCGCCCAGGATCGTAAATCCGACGGCAATACCGACGCCCCTGCCCAGACCGGCAATAAAGTTTATGTACATCAGCCGCCAGGGTTTGTCAAGCAACTGGACATACTCAGCCAGCTTCATTTTTTCTATTTTTACAGCTAGATCGGAAACCTTTTCCGAAAGTATATGCATTAGCTGTCTTGTCTCGTCGCTTTCCAAACTTACCACCACCGGGCAGAATTATTTTTGCGCCACACCCACATATTTTTCCCGAAAGCATAGAAATAAAACAAAAAGACGGGTGGGTTGGTTTCCCACAAGGCTTGCCCTGGCGTTCCAAACCCTTCAAGTCAAACCACAGCGGGCTGGCGACACATATGGAGGAATAAGCGCCAATCGTGATCCCGATCAGTAAAGCCAGCACCATGTTGTGAATGGTAGCCCCACCGAACAAAAACAGCGCAACCAGGATAAACTCCACCGTCAACACCGTATTGATGGAGCGGGCCATGGTTTGCCAGAGACTGGTGTTGATGAGGTCCTCAAGAGCCTGGCCCTTTTTCTTATTCAACATATTCTCTCGTATTCGGTCAAAAATAACGATGGTGTCGTTTATTGAGTACCCCAGGATGGTCAGGATTGCAGCCACAAATGTACCGTCCACCTCGATCTGTAAAACCGAAAACACTCCGATCACAACCATGGCATTATGCAATAAAGCCAGGACGGCGGCTATACCCTGCTTCAACTCA